>JBJMHU010000070.1:0-43551 GCA_045807225.1 Ornithinibacter sp.
TGAACTTGGTCTGCGCCCACGACGGGTTCACCCTGCAGGATTTGGTGAGCTACAACGAGCGCCACAACGAGGCCAACGGCGAGGACAACCGGGACGGCGAGAGCCACAACCGCTCGTGGAACTGCGGCGCCGAGGGACCCACCCGCGATCCCGAGGTGCTCGCCCTGCGCCACCGCCAGCAGCGCAACTTCCTGGCCACCCTCCTGCTGAGCCAGGGAGTGCCGATGATCGCCCACGGCGACGAGATCGGCCGCACCCAGGAAGGCAACAACAACGTCTACTGCCAGGACAACGAGCTGGCCTGGGTCGACTGGGACCTCGAGGACGACCAGAAGCGGCTCTACGCGTTCACCGCCGCCGTCTCCACGCTGCGGCGCGACCACGCCGTGTTCCGCCGCCGCCGGTTCTTCGCCGGCAGCGCCGACCACGGCGGCCAGTCCGAGCTCGGCGACATCGCCTGGTTCCAGCCCTCCGGTGAGCCGATGGGTGAGACCGCCTGGTCCGACGACGAGGCGCGCACGGTCATGGTGTTCCTCAACGGCCAGGCCATCCCCAGCGCCGACTCCCGGGGTCGTCGCGTGCTCGACGACGACTTCCTGGTCGTCTTCAACGCCGACCACCAGGAGGACTCCTTCGTCCTTCCCGGCAAGGAGTGGGGCGAGCACTGGGTGGCCGAGATCGACACCGGCGTCGAGATCGTCGACACCGAGTGGCACCAGGCCGGCAGCGAGCTGAAGGTGCAGCCGCGCTCGCTCATCGTCCTGCGCAGCCCGCGCGAGGCGCCGCCCCTGCCCTCCGGAGCCGCCACGACCCACCGCCTGTGACCGTGGCCAGCGCCCACCGACCCGATCCCGGCCGCGCGGTGCCCACGGCCACGTACCGGCTCCAGGTGCACGCAGGCTTCGGGTTCGACGCGGCGGCCCAGCACGTCGGCTACCTGTCCTCGCTGGGCGTCTCGCACCTCTACCTCTCGCCGGTGCTCCAGGCCGCGCCCGGCTCGATGCACGGCTATGACGTGCTCGACCACACCCGCATCTCGGAGGAGGCCGGCGGGCGCGAGGGCTTCTCGCGGCTCGTCGCGGCATGCCGCGATGCCGGGCTCGGCATCATCGTCGACGTCGTCCCCAACCACATGACGGTGCCCGAGCCCACCCACCTCAACGCGCCGTTCTGGTCGCTGCTGCGCGACGGGCGCCGCTCGCCGTACGCCGGCTGGTTCGACGTCGACTGGGTGGCCGAGGGTGAGCGCATCCTGATGCCGGTGCTCGGCGGCACGGTCGAGCAGGCGCTCGAGCGCGGCGACGTGACCCTGGCCGATGACGGCGGCCCGACCGGCCACGAGTGGGTGCTGCGGCACTACGGGGACGAGTTCCCGGTGGCGCCCGGCACCGAGACGCTGCCGCTGCCCGAGCTCGTCGAGGCGCAGGCCTACCGGCTCTCGAGCTGGCGCGAGGCGGGGGAGGCCCTGAACTACCGGCGATTCTTCGACGTCACCTCCCTGGTCGCGGTGCGGGTCGAGGACCCCATCGTGTTCATGGCCACCCACGCGCTGCTGCTCGCGCTGCACGGGCACGGCGAGGTCGACGGTTTCCGGATCGACCACCCCGACGGGCTCGCCGACCCCGGCGGCTACCTCGAACGGCTGGCCGACGCCACCGGTGACGCCTGGGTCGTGGTCGAGAAGATCCTCGAGGGTGACGAGCGACTGCCCGACAGCTGGCGCTGTGCCGGCACCACCGGCTACGACGCGCTGTTGCGCGTTCAGCAGGTGCTCACCTCCTCGGCCGGGGTCCCCGCGCTCGACCGGCTGTGGGCCGATGCCGCGCCCGACCGGGTCGCGCTGGACGACGTGGTCGCCGAGGCCAAGCGGCTCGTCGTCGACGACGTGCAGGCCGCCGAGGTCGACCGGCTGATGCGGCTGGCGCGGCACGTGCTCGTCGACGTGGACCTCGCGGCGGTGCGCCGCGCGCTCGAGGCGCTGCTCGTGGCGATGGACCGCTACCGCGCCTACGTGGTGCCCGGCCGCGGGCTGGACCCCGAGCAGGCCGCCGTCGTCGACGGCGCGGCCGAGCGGGCCCGGGCCCGCCTGGCGCCGAGCGACCACGCGGCGCTCGAGGTGGTCGTGGCCCTGGTGCTGGGCCGCGACCTGGCGGTCACCCAGCTCGACAGCGGCGCCCTGGCCGACGACTTCCGGGTCCGCTTCCAGCAGACCTGCGGGCCGGTCATGGCCAAGGGCATCGAGGACACCGCCTACTACCGCTGGTTCCGCCTGGCCGGTGCCAACGAGGTGGGCGGGCACCCCGACCACCTGTCGATCTCCGCCGACGAGTTCCACGCCTGGTGCGAGTCCCTGGTGACGACGTGGCCGACGTCGATGACCACGCTCACCACCCACGACACCAAGCGGTCGGAGGACGTGCGGGCCCGGCTGATGGCGCTGGCCGAGGACGGCGAGGGCTGGGCCACCTGGCTCGAGGCGGCGCGCGAGCTCGCCGGCGCCCACCGCACCCCGCTCGTCGACGGCGCCACGGAGTACCTCGTCTGGCAGACGCTGGTCGGCACCTGGCCGATCACCGGTGCCCGCCTGGAGGAGTACCTGCTCAAGGCCGTGCGCGAGGCCAAGGTGCACACAGCCTGGGTCGACGGCGACCCGGCCTACGAGGACGAGGTCGTGGCCTACGCGAAGGCGCTGTTCCGCGACCCTGCCGTGCAGAAGCACCTTGACGAGTGGACCAGTGTGCACGAGCCGTCGGTGCGCGCGAACGTGTTGTCCCAGAAGCTGATCCAGCTGACCATGCCGGGCGTTCCCGACGTGTACCAGGGCTGTGAGATCGTCATGCTGTCGCTGGTCGACCCCGACAACCGCCGCCCGGTCGACTGGACCGACCGGGGCGAGCGGCTCGACCGGGTGCTGGCCGACGAGCCGGCCTTCGACCTCGACGACGAGAAGCTGCGGGTCACCGCCCGCACGCTGGGCGTCCGCCGAGACCTGGCGCAGGTGTTCGTGGGGGAGGGCACGACGTATGCCGGTGTGCCCACCACCAGCGAGCACGCACTGGCGTTCGCGCGTGGCGACGACGACGGCCCCCTCGTGGTCACCGTGGCCACGCGGGCGGCCGGGCTGCTCGCCGCCGAGGGAGGCTTCGGTGACGCGGCCGTCGCCCTCCCGGCCGGCACCTGGCACGACGCGCTGTCCGACGACGAGGCCGTCTACGCCGGCGGCGAGGTGCGGCTCGCCGCCCTGCTGGCCCACCGCCCGGTGGCCCTGCTGGTGAAGCAGGCCTAGCGCGAGGTCGGTAGGGGTAGGGGCAGGAGCACGAGCAAGGTCGCGGTGAACGGAAGGGATGGCATGCAGGCCATGAGGGGGAGGGGAGCGGGCCAGCTCCCCATCGAGGTGTGGGCACCGCTCGCGCAGCAGGTCGAGATCGAGTGGGCACCCGTCCTGGATTCGACCGATGGGTCACAGGAGGGACAGGTGCGGCGCGACCCGATGACGCCGGCCGGCGACGGGTGGTGGCGCTGGGACGGGCCGGCACCGGGTGACGACCCGGCATCCGGCCGTGAGCCGGCATCCGGCGGCGACACGACATCCGGTGAGGGTGACGGGGCCGCATCCGGCGGTGCACTCGACTACGCGTTCGTGCTCGACGGCGCCGAGCCCGCACTGCCCGACCCGCGCAGCGCCTGGCAGCCGCACGGCGTACACGCTGCGAGCCGCACCTTCGACCCGTCCGCCTTCCCCTGGACCGACGGTGACTGGCGCGGGCCGCGGTCCGGCGCAGGCGTTCTCGGCGCGGTGGTCTACGAGCTGCACATCGGCACCTTCACCCCGGAGGGCACCCTCGACGCCGCCCTGACCCGCCTCGACCACCTGGTCGACCTCGGCGTCGACGTCGTCGAGCTGATGCCGGTCGCCGCCTTCCCCGGCCGTTGGGGCTGGGGCTATGACGGCGTCGACCTCTGGGCCGTGCACGACGGCTACGGCGGCCCGGCCGCACTCCAGCGCTTCGTCGACGGCTGTCACGCCCGTGGGCTCGGCGTCGCGCTCGACGTCGTGCACAACCACCTCGGCGCGAGCGGCAACTACCTGGCGCGCTTCGGGCCCTACTTCACCCAGGCGCACCACACACCGTGGGGCCCGGCGGTCAACCTCGACCACGAGGGAAGCGGCCCGGTCCGCGATTTCCTGGTCGAGAGCTCCCTGCGCTGGTTCCGCGACTTCCACCTCGACGCGCTGCGCCTCGACGCCGTGCACGAGCTCAAGGACGACTCGCCGCGGCACTACCTCGCCGAGCTGTCCGACGCGGTGGCCGCCCTGGCGACCACGCTCGGCCGCCCGCTCGACCTGGTGGCCGAGAGCGACCTCAACGACACCGCGATGGTCACCCCCACCGCCCAGGGCGGCCGGGGCATGACGGCGCAGTGGGACGACGACGTGCACCACGCGCTGCACGTGGCCCTCACCGGCGAGGCGCACGGCTACTACGCCGACTTCTCCGGCGGCGGCGCCCGCGACGAGGCCGGCCCACTCGGCGTGCTCGCCAAGGTGCTCACTCGCGGCTTCCTGCACGACGGCACCCTGTCGACCTTCCGGGGCCGCCCCTGGGGCAGCCCGGTCGACGTCGAGCACCTCGACGCCCGGCGGCTCCTGGGCTACCTCCAGACGCACGACCAGGTCGGCAACCGGATGGCGGGCGACCGCATCTCCGCCGCTCTCGCGCCCGGCCTCCAGTCCGCAGGGGCCGCGCTCTACCTGCTCGGGGCGACCACGCCGATGATCTTCATGGGCGAGGAGTGGGCGGCCACCACGCCGTGGCAGTTCTTCACCAGCTTCGACGACGAGCAGCTGGCCGACGCGGTGCGGCGGGGCCGCCGCGCGGAGTTCGGGGCACACGGCTGGTCCGAGGATGCCGTGCCCGACCCGCAGGACCCCGCCACCCGCGAGGCGTCGGTGCTCGACTGGGACGAGACGCGCTCCGGCTACCACCGCCGCATGCTCCAGTGGTACGCCGCATGCACCGGCCTGCGCCGCGAGCTGCTCGGGGAGGCGCCCACCCGCTTCGCCGACGTCGCGGTCACCCACGACGAGGCCGCCCGGTGGCTGGTGATGAGGCACGCACCGGCCGGGCGCGCGGCGTATGCCGTGGCCGCCAACCTCGCCGACATCGCCCAGGAGGTGCCCTTGGGCGGCCCAGTGGCCGAGGTGCTGCTGGCGTGGGACGACGTGGGCACCCAGGTGCGCCGCAACGCAGTGCGCGTGCCGGCGGCATCCGTCGCGGTGCTGCGCCTGCGCTGACCAGCACGGGCCTCCCTGCCGCCCGGTCGGTCACGATCGGGGCACATCCCCGGGAGTGGCCACCGGGGGCGCACACCGGCTGACTAGGGTGGCCCGGTTGGTCGAGGGAACAGGGAGGCAGCGTGGGCGTGGGCACCCTCCTGCGACGTCGCCTGCTCACGCACCCGGTGGCCCTCGTGGCCGTGGCGACCTCGGTGCTCATGTCGATGGTGGTGGTCGCCACCCTGCAGCTGCTCTCGGCGGCCATCGCCGACGCCAGCGTGCGCACCACCCTCGAGGTGCCGGGCGAGCGGCGCTCGGTGACGCTGACCGCGGCCCTGCGTCCGGGCGAGCTCGCGGACGTCGACCGCCGGGTGCGGGCCGCCATGGCACAGGGCGGCCCGGATGCCGTGGTGACCCGCACCTCGACCGCCACGTCACGCGGCATCCAAGGCCGCGCGGACACCGACCGCGCCGTCCTCACGGAGGTCTCGGACCTGCCGGCCCGCGCCAGGCTCAGCGCCGGCGCCTGGCCCGCCGCGCCCGCTGCGGACGTCGCCCCCGGCGCGGCGCCCCTCGAGGTCGTGCTCCCCGGGGCCGCCGCCGCAGCGCTCGACGCCACCGTGGGCACCCGCCTGGCCCTGGTCGACCTCGTCGACGGCACGGCGAAGCCGCTGGCCGTGGTCGTCACCGGTACCTACGAGCCGACGGGCGTCGACGAGGGGAGCTGGGTCGACGACCCGCTCGGCCTCGCCGGGGTCAGCCGGTCGGACTACACGACCTATGGCCCGTTCATGGCGGCGCCGGGGGCCCTGGACCGGGCGTTCGCGGGCTCGTCGACCGCCACCTGGCGCTGGTGGCCCGCCGTCGACGACGTCACGACGGCCGGGCTGCCCGTCGTGCGCGCCGGCGCCGAGCGGGTCGTCAGCGGGCTGAGGCACACGGCCGGCATCACCGCCGAGGGCGGCGCGGACCCGGACGGCGCCGTCGGTGGCGAGCCGCTGCGCGACGCCCGGGTGAGCTCGGCGCTGCCCGCCCTGCTCGACGCGGCAGCCCTGGTCAGCGCACGCGTGCGCGTCTCGCTCCTCACGCCCACGGTGCTGCTCGTCGTGCTCGGCACGGCATCCCTCGTCGTCGCGGCCGCCCTGCTGGCCTCGCTGCGCGACAGCGAGACCCGGCTGATGCGCACACGGGGCGCGTCCACCCGGCAGCTGGCGGTGCTGGCCCTGGCCGACGCCCTGCTGGTCGTGCTGCTCGGCACCCTGGGGACCGTGCTGCTCGCGCCCCTGGTGTCGACGGCCGTGGCCGGCTCGGCCGGCCTCGAGCTCGGCGCCGGGGGAGTGCTCGCAGCGCTGAGCTCCCCGCCGCTGTGGTGGGCGGTCGGTCCGATGGCGCTGCTGGCGACGCTCGTCATCGTCACCACCACCCTGCGCGTGGGACGGGTGCGCGGTGGCACCGGCACGCGGCAGGCCGGCCGGGTCGTGCGGCTGCTGACCGGCTCGGGGCTCGACGTGCTGCTCGTCGGCCTCGGGGCGCTCGCGGTGGCGCAGCTGCGTCGCTACGACGCGGTCGGGTCCACCACGGTCGACCCGCTGACCACCGCTGCCCCCGCCGTCGTCATCGCCGGGCTGTCGGTGCTCTGCCTGCGGCTGCTGCCGGTGCTCACCCGGCAGGTCGCCCGCCTCACCGGCGAGGCACGCGGGCTCGAGCCGGCCTGGGGCGGCTGGCAGCTCTCCCGCCGGCTCTCCGGCCAGGCAGGCACGGTGCTGCTCGTGCTGCTCGCCGTCGCGATGGGCACCCTGGCCCTCTCGCACTCGGCGACCGCCGACCGCGCCCTGCAGGACCAGTCCGCCTTCGAGGCCGGGGCGCCGGTGCGGGTGGTCGTGGGGCCAGGTGGCGGTGCGCGCGGCACCGCCGGGCCGCTCCTGGCGCAGGCGGCCGGAGGCGACGACCGGGTCGTTCCGGTGGCGCGCGACGTCGTCGACATCGGCTCGCTTCGCGAGGTCACCGCCCTCGCGCTGGACGCCGGGAGCGCCGGGCGGGTCGTGGACCCGCGCGCCGACCTGCTGGGCGGCGCCGACTGGCATGCCCTGCTGGCGCGGCTCGGCGACGCCCGCCGGCTGGCCGACGGGGTGCCGCTGCCGGGCGAGCCGACCCGGCTCACGGTGCGTGCCGGGCTCGGCACCTCGGACCCCGACGTGTCGGACGACTACCGACTCCCGGCGTCGGTGCTGCTGCGCGACGCCCGAGGCCTGGTGCACACCGTGCCCCTCGGCGACCTGGGCGAGCGCCCGGCCGACCTGACCGTGGAGCTTCCCGCTGACCCGCACTCCATGGCCTACCCGCTGACCCTGCTCGGCGTGGCCGCGCCAGCACCGGTGCAGCCGGTCGACCCCAGCATCACCACCTCCCCGTTCACGGTGGAGGTGGAGTCCGTCGTCGTCGACGGTGCCCCCGTCGGCGGCGTCGATGCGCTCGTCGAGAGCTCGCACGACCAGGACCTGCTGCGCGCGGGCCGGCCCGGGGACCTGGCCGCCGTGCCGGCTGTCGTCACCCGGGCGGTCGCGGACGCGGCCCGGGCCCGGGTGGGCAGCACGCTGGCCCTGACCGCCTTCGGTCGTCGGCTGACGGTCACGGTCGCCGGGATCGTCGACGCGGTTCCCACAGCCCGCGTGCCCGACCGCGCGGTGGTCGTGGACCTGCCCACGGTGCTCGCCATCGGTGAGGGTCGCCACCCCTCGACCCGCCCGGTCGAGGTGCAGGAGTGGTGGGTCGACCCGGTGTCGTCCGCGTCGTCCACCGCCGTCGTGGATGCCGCTCGCACCGGTCTGCCGGCCGGCGTCTCCGTGGTGGTGCGCACCGACCTGGAGGCCGAGCGGGCGGCGAACCCGGTGAACGCCGGCATGCGCGCCGCCATGCTCCTCGTCACCGCTGCGGCACTCGTGCTCGCAGCGGTGGGGTTCGCGGCGACGACGGCGGCCCTGGGTCGCACCCGGCGCCGCGAGAACGCGGTGCTGCTCGCCCTGGGGATGCCACCGGGTCGGATCCGGAGGGTGCTCGCCGTGGAGCGGGTCGGCGTCGTGGTGCTCACGGTCGCGGTCGGCCTGGTGCTCGGGGTGCTCAGCGCGCTGGCCGTGGTGCCGGTGCTGGTCGGCGGCGACGGCCACCCCCAGGTGCCCCGGGTGCTGGTGGCGCTGCCGGCCGCGCAGGTCGTCGTCTTCGGGGTGGTGGTGGCCGTCGTGCTCTCGCTCGTCGGGGTGCTGGTGCTGCGGGGCACCGTCCGTGACATCTCGGCCGAGCTGCGCCGGGGGGAGGCGTCGTGACCGGCCGGCACGTGGCTCGACCGTCCTCGGCAGGCCGCGGCCCGCTGCGCCGGCCGACCCTGCTGCGCCACAGCCTGGTCGCCGAGCGAGCCATCGCCGTGCTGCTCGCGGTGCTCACCGTGGTCACGACGGTCTTCCTGGTCGCAGTGCCGCGCGTGGAGTCGGCGGCCCACGACCGGGCCCTGGGCGACGCCGTGCGTGCCGCTCCTCCCGCGGAACGCGATCTCGGGCTGCGGCTGACGACCTCGGCGGGGCGGGCCTCGCTGGCCTCCACCCGGCCCACGACCGGGCCGAGCGCCCCGTTCGGGTCGGTCGACACCGCCGTGCGCGACCTGATGGGCGCGCCGGTGGAGGCCCTGTTGGGTGCGGCGTTCGTCAGTGCGCAGAGCGACCCGCTTGCCGTGGCGCGCAGCACCCGTGCGCCCCTGGAGGTCTCGTCGGCCGAGCTGGCCCTGCGCGTCGACGGGGCGGCGCTCGACCGGGTCCGCTGGGTCACCGGTGGGCCGCCCGGGGCGCCGACGACGACCCGGACCCTCCTCGACGCCGCCGCCCAGCGCAACACGGTGTCGGTCGTGCCCGTGGCCCTGAGCGCCCGTACCGCCGCCGCGTGGGGCGTGGGGGTGGGGGACGTCCTGGACCTGAGTGCAGGCCCTGGCACCCGGCGGCTGGTCTCGCCGACGGCGGTCGTCGTCTCCGGCACCTTCGAGCCGCTCGACGCCGCCGACGAGGTGTGGGGGGCCGAGCCCCGGATGCTCGGCATCGCCAAGATCCTCACGCCGCAGGGCGGCACCACCGACCAGGCGGTGGCGATCGCCCCGCTCGAGAGCTACTCGGTGCTGGCCGACGGGCTCTGGCGCGGGCCCGCCGAGGAGCCGCCCCCGACGCCCTCACCCGCGCTCGACCACGCCTGGCGCTACACCCTGGACGGCGACCGGCTCACCCGCGCGGACGTCCGGCTGCTGCGTGACTTCCTCGTGCGGCTCGACACCGACCCCGGGGCCTGGGCGCGCGCCGAGCACGTGCCGGCGATCAGCACCGGGCTGGGGCGGCTGCTCGACCGCTACCAGCGCGACGTCGCCGTCACGGGCGTCCTCACCTCCTTCGTCACCGGCGGCGTCACCGCCCTCGCGGTGCTCGTGCTGGGCCTGACGGCTCTCCTCGGGGCGCAGCGCCGCGACCGTGAGGTGCGGCTGCTGCGGGCGCGCGGCGCCTCCCGCGGGCAGGTCCTGACCCTGGTCGGCGTCGCCACGAGCGTGCTTGCGCTACCACTGGCGGTGCTCGCGGCCATGACCACCGTGCTGCTCGTTCCAGGCGAGACCACCTCCGCAGCCTGGGTCGAGGTGGCGCTGGTGGTCGTCCTACCGCCGCTCGTCGCGGTGCTGGTGACCGCGCGGCGGGTCCGAGCCATCGACGAGCCGGTCGAGGAGTCGACCCGCGCGGTGCGCGCCGCCCGGCGCATCGTCCTCGAGGTCGCCGTCGTCGTCCTCGCCGTCCTCGCGGTCACCACCGTGCGCAGCCGGGGCGACGTGATCGCCGCCGGCCGCACCGACTGGTATGCCGCCGTCACGCCGGTGCTCGTCGCCCTCGCCGCCGCCGTGGTCGCGCTGCGCGTGATGCCGTGGCCGGTCGCCCGGCTGGCGCGCCTCGCCGAGCGCGGGCGGGGGCTGGTGGGGTTCGTGGGGCTCACCCGCGCGGCGCGAACCGGGGCCGGCGCTGCCGTGCCGCTGGCCGCTCTCGTCGTCGGCGCGACGCTGGTGACCCTGATGGCCACCCTCACCGCCAGCGTCTCCGACCAGCGCGAGCTCGCGGCCCTGCGCTCGGTGGGCGCCGACGCCCGGGTCGACGCGGCCCGGATCGACGCCCCCGACGTGGCGGCCCTCGCGGCGCGGCCGGGGGTCGAGGCCGCCGTCCCCGCCCACGTGGATGCCGCCGCCACGCTCAGCTCGGGCGGCCGGGTGACGTCCGTGGTCGTGGTCGCGGTCGACCCGGTGCGCTACGCGGCGCTGCTGGCGGGCACTCCGCTCGCCTTCACGCCGCCGGACGCTGCCGCTGCCGCCGCTGCCGCTGACGGCCGGCTGCCGGTGCTGCTGAGCGGCGGCCCGGCCGAGGGCGACCTCGACCTGGGGCTGCGCGGGCTCAGCACCCCGGTCCGGCGGGTCGCGACCGTGCCGTCGCTGGAGCGCGCCGTCTCCGGTCAGGGGCGCGTCGTCGCGCTCGTCCCCCTCGACGCGCTCGTCGCGGCCCTGCCGACCACCCAGGCCAACACGGTCTTCCTCCGGGCGTCGGCCGGCGCGCAGCGCGACCTCGCCACGGCCGCGACCCGCGACCGGGCGCAGCTCGGGGGCCTGGTCACCGCAGTCTCCACCGTCGACGCGGTGGACGCGGGGGTGGCCGACCGAGCCCTGCCGAGCCTGGTCGCCGTCACCTTCCTGGTGGGTGCCCTCCTCGCCGGGGTGCTGTCCTTCCTCGCCGTCCTGGTGCTGCTCGCGGCCACCCGGCCCGAGCGGTCCACGCTGGCGATCCGGCTGCGCACCATGGGCCTCCCGCACGGCCGCGAGCGCCACCTGGCCTGGGCCGAAGTGCTCCCGCTGCTCGCCGTGGGGGTCCTGGCCGGCTGCCTCGTGGGGGTCGTCGTGCCCGGGGCGCTCGCGCCCGCCCTCGACCTCGCCCCCTTCACCGGAGCCGTCACCCGCCTGCCCATCGGGCTTCGCCCGCTGACCGGCATCCTGGTCGGTGTGGCCGTGCTCGTCATCGGGTCGCTCGCCCTCCTGACCGATGCCGCGTCCGCCCGGCGCGGCAGCCTCGCCGACCACCTCCGCAGAGGAGACACCGCATGACCACGAGTCCAGCGCGCACCCCCGCCACCGCCGACTCCGGCGGCCCAGAGGCACCGGACGGCCCCGACATCCTCTGCGACAACCTGGTCCGCATCTTCTCCGCCGAGGGGGTGGAGGTCGTGGCCCTGCAGGGGCTCGACCTGGAGGTCGAGCGGGGCGAGCTCGTGGCGATCGTCGGGGCGTCGGGGTCGGGCAAGTCCACGCTGCTCACGATCCTGTCCGGCCTGGACCTGCCGAGCGCCGGGGTGGCCAGGGTGGCGGGCCGCGACCTGCTGACCATGTCGACGAAGGACCGGCTCCACTACCGGCGGCACACCGTCGGCTTCCTCTTCCAGCAGGCCACGGCCAACCTGCTGCCCTACCTCAGCGCCGTCGAGAACGTGCAGCTGCCGATGATGTTCGCCTCGCTCTCCTCCGCCGAGCGGGTGGCCCGGGCGGCCGAGACCCTGGAGGTGCTCGGCATCCCCGAGTGCGCCGACCGGCGCCTGGGCGAGCTCTCGGGTGGGCAGCAGCAGCGCGTCGCGCTGGGGGTGGCCCTGGCCAACCGGCCCCGCGTGCTGCTCGCCGACGAGCCGACCGGTGAGCTCGACAGCCGCAGCAGCGACGAGGTGTTCGGGGCCGTCCGCGGTGCCAACGAGGCCTTCGGAACGACCGTCGTCGTGGTGACCCACGACGCGCACGTGAGCGAGCAGGTCAGCCGCACGGTCGGCATCCGCGACGGCCGCACGTCCTCGGAGGTGCGGCGGCGCACCGCCGTCGACGAGCACGGGGTCGAGGGAGTGGTGGCCGAGGAGTTCGCCGTGCTCGACCGGGCCGGACGGCTGCAGCTGCCGCGTGGCTTCACCGACGCCCTCGCGATGCGCGAGCGCGTGCGGCTCGACCTCGAGGCCGACCACATCGGCGTCTGGCCGACGCCACGGCCGGATGCCGGTGACGCGGCGGGGGAGGAACCCGCATGACCTCCACCTACCTGGAGGTGCACGAGGTGCACCGCACCTTCCGGTCCGGGGCCACCCGGGTGCACGCCCTGCGCGGGGTGTCGCTGTCGGCGGCCCCGGGCGAGCTCGTGGCCGTGCGCGGCCGCTCCGGCTCGGGCAAGACCACCCTGCTCAACGTGGTCGGCGGCCTGGACCGCCCCGACGAGGGCCGGGTCGTCCTCGACGGCGCCGACGTCACCGCGATGAGCGATGCGGAGCTGCTCGCCGTGCGTCGCGGCACCGTGGCCTACGTCTTCCAGTCCTTCGGCCTGGTGCCGATCCTGACCGCTCGGGAGAACGTAGGGATCCCCTTGCGGCTCAACGAGATCGACCCGGCCGAGCGCGAGGAGCGGGTCGCGGCGGCGCTCGAGCACGTGGGCCTGACCGGCCACGTCAACCAGCGCCCGGGTGAGCTCTCCGGTGGGCAGCAGCAGCGGGTGGCCCTGGCCCGCGCGCTGGCGGCCCGCCCCGGGTTGCTGCTGGCCGACGAGCCCACCGGCCAGCTCGACTCCGAGACCGGTCGCGAGATCATGCTGCTCATCGCCCGGTTGGCCAAGGAGGAGACCATGACGACCGTGGTCACCACCCATGACCCGGTGCTGCTGTCGATCGCCGACCGCGTGGTCGAGATCGCCGACGGGCAGCTCGTCGGGGCGGCCTGACCCTCGCTCACGCTCACTCGGGGATGCGCAGCATGCCCTCCTGCGCCACGGTGGCCACGAGCGTGCCGTCCTGGCTGAACATCCGGCCGATACCCAGGCCACGGCCGCCCTGGGCCGAGGGGGAGTGCTGTGCGTAGAGCAGCCAGTCGTCGGCCCGGGCCGGCCGGTGGAACCACATGGCGTGGTCGAGGCTGGCTGCGCGCAGACCCGGTGTGCGCCAACCCTTGCCGTGCCGCCGGAGAATCGACTCCAGCAGCGAGTAGTCGGAGGCGTAGGCCAGCACGGCCTCGTGCACCAGGTGGTCGTCGGGCAGCTCGCCGATGGCGCGCATCCACACCCGCTGGTCGGCGACCCGGTCGGTGGCCGGCTCGACGAAGAGGTTGCCCTCGACGTGGCGCAGCTCGATGGCGCGCTCCGTGGCGATGTGCCGGGCGCCGGGGTGGTCGACCCCCGCGAACACCTCGGCCAGCGATGGCACGGTCGCCGGGTCGGGCGCGTCCGGCATCGGGTCCTGGTGGTCCATGCCGTCGTCAGGGGTCTGGAACGACGCGCTCATCGACAGGATCGGCTTGCCGTGCTGGATGGCGTGCACCCGGCGGGTCGAGAAGGAGCGGCCGTCGCGCATCCGCTCGACGCTGAAGGTGATCGGCTGGGTGTCGTCGCCCGGGCGCATGAAGTAGGCGTGGATCGAGTGCAGCCGTCGCTCGGCGCCGCCCTCGACCGCCCGCACGGTGCGACCACTGGCCACGACTCCCTGGGCCAGCACCTGCCCGCCGAACACCCGCCCGTGCGGCTGCTTCTGGCTCTGTCCCCGGAACAGCGTGACGTCCTCCGCGAAGGTCTCGGGCAGCGGCACCGGAGCCTCGCCGGCCGGGCCGGTGGCCGTCGACATCGGCTGCACGCTCATCTGGGCCGACCCGAGCTCCTCGAGGTCGAGGGTGGCGAGGAGGTCGAGCAGGGGCGCCGGCTGGTCGGTGGTCACCGGGGCAACGATAGTCAGGGCGGTGGCCCCCTCCCGCCCGTGCCCAACGCGGAACGTGGGTGAAGGGGTTCGCTGGACGACGGGAGTCACCGACGTTCGCTGGGGGAAGTGTGGGAGGCCCGGGTCAGGCCACCAGGGGCCGTTCGGTACTGAGAGGGCTGCGGCGACCGGTCGAACCGCCCGCCCGCAGGCGGGCAACGGCGCGGGCCAGCCGCTCGACCGCCTCGGCCATCACCTCGGGCGCGAGCACGTAGGGCAGGCGCACCCAGCGCTCCAGGCCACCGGACACCGCGAACCGCGGCCCGGCGGCCACGAGCACGCCCTCCTGCTCGGCCGCCACGGCCACGCCGGTGGCGTCGATGCCGGGGGGCAGCTGGCACCACAGGAACAGGCCGCCTCGGGGCACCCGGAAGCGCAGCTCCGGCAGGTGCACGCCGAGGGCGCCCACGAGCGCGTCCCGAGATGCGCGCAGGTCGTCGCGGCGCTGCGGGGTCAGCCCCGGCGCCACGCGCATCAGCTCGAGCAGCACCAGCTGCTCGAGCACCGGCGCCCCGAGGTCGCTGGTCACCCGGGACTCCACCAGCCCGGCCAGCGCGGTGCGCGGAGCCCGGACCCAGCCGGTGCGCAGGCCACCCCAGTGCGACTTGGACGAGCTGCCGACGGTGATCGCGCGCGGGTCGTGCGCGGCGAACGGCAACGGCATGGGGCCGCCGTCGAGGTCGACCTCGGCGATGGTCTCGTCGATCACCGGCACGGTGCGAGCCTGGCGCAGCGCTCGCGCCAGCACCGCCCGGTCGTCGTCGCCCATCAGGGCGCCGGTCGGGTTGTGGAAGTCGGGGATCAGCAGGGCCGCGGTGGCGGCCGACTGCCGCACCGTGCGGGCCGACTCCTCGACGTCCCACCCGTGCGGGTCGAGGGCCAGCGGCACCAGGCGAGCCCCACCGCGGCGGGCCGCGTCGATGGTGTTGGGGTAGCCGGGGGTCTCGACGACCACCCGGTCGCCGTGGCCGACCAGGGCCCGCAGCACGATGCCGATGCCGGCGACCGCGCCCGAGGTCACGAGCACCTGGTCGGGAGCGGTGGGTAGGCCGCGCGCGGTGTAGCGCTCGGCGACGACCTCGCGCAGCTCGGGCACCCCGAGGGTGAGGTAGCCGGCGCCCGCCAGGTAGCGGGGCAGCTGCCCGACTGCCCGCTCGTAGGCCTCGACAACGCCGGCAGGTGCGCGGGTCGCGGCGCAGGTGAGGTCGATGACCCCTTCGCCCGGGTCTGCCGGGAACAGCGGGCCGGCCGCCCGCTGGGCGCCTCCCGCGGGCAGGGTCGCGACGGAGCCCGAGCCGCGGCGGGAGGCGAGGTAGCCGCTCTCGCGCAGCACGGCATACGCGCGGCTGACGGTGGTGCGGCTGACGTCGAGTGCGGCGGTGAGCTCGCGCTCGCTCGGCAGCCGGGTGCCGGCGGCGATCCGGCCGTCGGCCACGGCCAGCCGCAGCGCGTCGGCCAGGGACCGGTAGGCCGGCCGGCCGGTGCCGAGCGTGCCGACCAGGCGGGCGGTGCGCGCGGCGGAGACCGTGGGGGCGGACATGGTGGCCACTCTGTCAGAAGTGGCCATCGAAGTGAAGGCCACTTTGGGGCAGGATGGTCGACATGACTCCCCTCCAGACGATCCGCCGCGGTGCCTCGCGCCGCGTCGAGCTGGTGCCGATGAACCCGGTCGAGCAGCTGCGCGCCGGCCGCCTCGTGCACCGGGTGACCCAGCTGATGGTGGGGCTGGTGCTCTTCGGCGCCTCCATGGCCCTGCTGCTGCGCGCCGACCTCGGCCTGGAGCCGTGGGGGGTGCTCCAGTACGGCCTGATCCAGCACATCCCCATGTCCTACGGCGCCATGAGCATCGTGGTCTCCTTCGTCGTGCTGCTGCTCTGGATCCCGCTGCGCCAGTGGCCGGGTCTGGGCACGGTGCTCAACGCGGTCGTCATCGGGGTGGCCATCGACGCCACGCTGGCGGTCGTGCCGGACATCCGGGGGCTCGGCTGGCGCATCGCCGCCATGCTCCTCGCGACCGTCGGCAACGGCGTCGCCGGCGCGATGTACATCGGCAGCCAGCTCGGCCCAGGCCCGCGCGACGGGCTGATGACCGGGCTGGCCCGGCGCACCGGCCGCTCCATCCGCCTGGTGCGCACCTCGCTCGAGATCACCGTGGTGGTGCTCGGCTTCGCCCTCGGCGGCATCGTGGGGATCGGCACCGTGCTCTACGCGCTGCTCATCGGGCCGGTGGTGCAGTTCTTCCTGCCGATGCTCACCGTGCGGGTGGACAAGCCGGCGCCGCGCGGCGCCGCGGCCGCCGCGGAGCCGACCACCGCCGCCAGGGCCGACCCAGCCGTCGTGACCGCGACCGCCGACTCAGCCGTCGACGGCGAGCGCGAAGGGCAGGACGCCTGCCGCACCGGCCAGGCCTAGCGCCCGCCCGGCCACGGTCAGCGTCCACCGCGACGACACGAGGTCGTCGACCAGCAGCACCGGCCCGTCGACACCGGCCAGCGCAGCCGCCAGCTCGGGGCCGACGACCACCCGCTCCCAGACCCCGGCGAGCCGGAAGGCGCTGTTGCCCCCCGCCTCGCCGGTGGGGCCGCCGTGGGCGAGGTCGAGCGAGCCCAGCAGCGGCAGCCGGCCGATCTGGGACAGGCCCGCGGCCAGCGAGCCGACCAGCGCCGGGCGCGAGCGCGACGGCATCGCGACGACGCCGACCGGACGGCGGGCCCAGCCCCACTCGGCGAGCACCGGCACACAGGCCCGCAGCAGGTCGGGGTGCGCCGGGGCGTCCTCACGCAGCACCTCGCGCAGCCGCTGCCCCCAGCCGAGGTCGGACAGCCGGGCCAGCGCCCGCCCGGGCAGCAGTGCCTCGTCGGGCGGGATCCTGCCCTTGACCGGCACGCCGAGCCGGTCCATGCCGGTGGGCCACTGCACCCGCGGGTCGAGGTCGACACCCGCCCGGCCCAGGCGCTCGCGGGCCGCACCGACCACGCGGTCGGGCACCTCGGTGGGGTACCACGGGCCGGCGCAGCCGTCGCAGCGGCCGCACGGTGCCGCAGTGTCGTCGTCGAGGCACTCCTGCAGGAACGCCATCCGGCACGCGTCGGTGCGCTCGTAGTCGACCATCAGCTGCTGCTCGGCCTGACGGGCGGCGGCGACCCGGGCGTAGCGCTCGCCGTCGTAGGCCCACGGCACCCCGGTGGCGACCCAGCCGCCCGAGACCCGCTGCACCGCCCCGTCGACGTCGAGCACCTTGAGCAGCAGCTCGAGCCGGGTGCGCCGCACGTCGACGGCGGTCTCGAGCGCCGCCGTGGACAGTGCCCTCGCGGACTGCGACAGCGTGCGCAGCACGGCCTCGGCCTGCTCCTCGCGCGGCATCGAGACCGAGGCGAAGTAGCGCCAGATGTCGCGGTCCTCGGGACCGGGCAGGAGCAGCACCTCGGCCCGCTCGGTGGCGCGTCCGGCGCGGCCCACCTGCTGGTAGTAGGCCACCGGCGAGCTCGGGGCGCCGAGGTGCACCACGAAGCCCAGGTCGGGCTTGTCGAAGCCCATGCCCAGCGCGGAGGTGGCCACCAGGGCCTTGACCTCGTTGCGGCGCAGAGCCCCCTCGAGCCGCTCCCGGTCGGCCGGGTCGGTGCGCCCGGTGTAGGACGCGACCGCCAGCCCGGCATCGGACAGCGCGGAGGCGACGTCCTCTGCCGCCGAGACGGTCAGGGTGTAGACGATGCCGCTGCCCGGCAGCTCGCCGAGGTGCTCCACCAGCCAGCCCAGCCGCTGCTCGGGCGACATCGAGCGCAGCACCCCGAGGCGCAGCGAGTCGCGGGCCAGCCCGCCGCGCACGGTGAGCACCGAGCGCCCGCCCACCTCGAGCTGCTCGACGACGTCGGTGACCACCCGGGCGTTGGCCGTGGCGGTGGTGGCCAGCACCGGGGTGTCGGCGGGCAGCCCGGCCAGCAGGTCGCGGATGCGGCGGTAGTCGGGGCGGAAGTCGTGTCCCCAGTCGCTGACGCAGTGCGCCTCGTCCACGACGAGCAGGCCGCAGCGGCGGGCGAGGTCGGGCAGCTGCTCGTCGCGGAAGCGGGGGTTGTTGAGCCGCTCCGGGCTGACGAGCAGGACGTCGACGGCATCGGACGACAGCGCCTCGCGCACGACGTCCCAGTCCTGGGCGTTGGCGGAGTTCATCGTCACGGCCCGGATGCCGGCCCGCTCGGCGGCCGCGATCTGGTCGCGCATCAGCGCGAGCAGGGGGCTGATGATGACGGTGGGGCCGGCGCCCTCGGCCCGCCGCAGGGCCGTGGCGACGAAGTAGACCGCCGACTTGCCCCACCCCGTGCGCTGCACGACCAGCACCCGCGAGCGGTCGGCCACCAGCGCCGAGACCGCCTCGAGCTGCCCGTCGCGGAAGTCGGCGTCGTCGCGCCCGACGAGCCGCCGCAGCGACGCTCGGGCCCGGGTGGTGAGCTCGGACGTGGGCGAGGAGGGGGCCAGGGGTGCGGTCACGGCATCCGTCGAGTTCGTCATGGTCGGTCCACCGTATGCCGCGCGGCCGACAGGACCCCGGGCGTCGTCCACAGGTCCGACCCGGCGGCCGCGGTCAGCCGCCCGGCTGAGCAGCGGGCTGGAACAGCTCGACCAGGTTGCCGGCGGGGTCGGCCACGAGCACCTGCTGGCCGCCGGGCCCCGACACGACCTCGCTGCGGAACGGGACACCCGCCGCGCGCAGCCGCTCCGCCTCGGCCGCCAGGTCGTCGACGACGAGGTGGATCCGGTTCCGTCCCGGCGCCGAGGCGTCGTCCGGCGTGGCCCGGGCGCCCGAGCTCGCGGGCCCGGAGATGAGCAGCCGCAGGTGGTCCCTGACCACGTCCGCGAACGCCGGCGCCATGCTGCTGCGCACGGTGAACCCGAGCAGTCCGGTGTAGAAGTCGATCCCGGCCTGCACGTCGTCGACGACGTAGCGGACGCTGGCGTACTCCTCGTTCCCGCTCACGGGTGACCCCCTCGCTGGTCGAGTTCCCCACCACAGGATCCGACGGGTCGGGGCCGAGGTCAACGCAGGACGTGCATGCGGCATACTGCGTGGTGCCCGGGGGAGAGGTGGTGCTCGTGTCCGAAGCAGAGGTGGACGCGTACCTCGCGGCCGTGCCCGAGCCGCAGCGGTCGACCCTCGAGCAGGTGCGGGCGACGCTCGCTGCGCTGCTCCCGGAGGCCGAGCAGGGCATCGCCTACGGGGTGCCGTGCTTCAAGGTGGCGGGCAAGGGCGTGGCGGGGTTCGGTTTCTACAAGAACCACTGCACCTACCTCCCGATGAGCGGGTCGATCACCACCGAGCTGGCCGACGACCTGACCGGCTTCGTCACCGCGAAGGGGTCGATCCGGTTCCCGAACGACGAGCCGCTGTCCGACGAGCTCGTCCGGAAGCTGGTCGAGGCCCGGCAGCGCGAGATCGCCCGGGCCACGAAGACTCGCTGACCGCCGACGCTCTCAGCCAGCCCATCCGGCGGCCCTGCCGCGGCCTCGAGCGTGCTGCGCACCCCCGTCCTACAGACCGCGCTCCGCGTGGCGGAGGTCCCGACCCGGCAGGACATCCCTCCTTCCGGCCACCACCGGGAACTCGGTTGCCCCGGCTCCCCGGACACGGCACGGTGACCGGGTGACCGACGCCGCAACCCTCCTGGCCGCCTACGACGAGCAGCTGCGCACGGATGCCGAGACGCCCAGCGCGCTCTCCGTCACCGTGCACGGGCCGCTACGGCTGGTCACCTTCCCCCACGGCCGCGGCTTCGTCACCTACCGCGACCTCGGCGGGGCCGACGCGGCCGGCATCCGCGAGCTGGTCAGCGCCGCCGTGGCCCACTTCACGGCGCGGACGTCGGTGACCCGGGTGGAGTGGAAGACCCGCGGCCATGACGTCGCGCCGGGCCTGCACGACGCCCTGCTCGACGCCGGCTTCGAGCCGGAGGAGCCGGAGTCGATCATGCTGGGCGAGGCCCGCCTCCTCGCCGTCCACGTCCCCCTTCCGGACGGGGTGACCCTGCGCACCGTCACCGACGAGCCCGACGTGCGCGCGATGAGCGCGATGGCCGACGAGGCGTTCGGCGACCCGGTCTCCGACGAGCGGGCCGAGAGCCTGCTGCACCGGCTCACGTTGCACGACGGCATGGAGCTGTGGGTCGCCGAGGCCGACGGACGCATGGTGAGCGCCGGGAGGCTGGAACCCGTGCCGCACACCCAGGTCGCCGGCATCTGGGGTGGCTCGACCCTCGAGGCGTGGCGGGGCCGCGGCATCTACCGAGCGCTCACCGCGGCCCGGGCCCGCTCGGCCCTGCGGCTCGGGAAGACCATCATCCACAGCGACTCCACGGAGTTCTCGCGCCCGATCCTCGAGCGGTCGGGCTTCGTCAAGGTGTCCACCACCACGCCCTACACCTGGCGCCGCTGACCGGGCCACCGCGGGCCCGGTGGACCGGCCGCCTCCGCCGGCGGGCGCGACGGGCGCGATGACGGCGCGCGATGCCCCGTGGTCAGTGCCAGCCGCGCTCGTCGACCCCGCCCGGCACGTCCGCCCCCGGGTCGTACGGCGTGCGGGTGAACCGGAACGACGCCAGGTCGAGGTGCGACACCGAGCCGTCACCCCGGCGCACCACCCGCAACGGCTCGCCGGCGTAGTAGGAGTCCAGACCCACCCACTCGTCGGTGCCGAGCCGCCGGAACCGGGCGCCGCGGCCACTGCCGGGCTCCCCGAGCACCAGGTGCTCCCCGGTGAGGGTGGCGGTCACCGTCGAGGGTCCCCAGTGCCACGTGCCGACCAGCTCGAGCAGGGCCGGGTCCCCGCCCGCCGACCACGGCTCGACCGGCGCCGGCTCACGCCGGGCCAGCGTCTCGAGCAGGTCGTCGACGGTCGACCGGGTGGTCGTGGATGCCGTGGTGTTGGTGAACAGCACCACCCCGTCGCCGGCCGCGCCCACCGCCGGGGCTGATGCCGGGTGCCCGCCCCAGGCGGCACCTGACCCGCCGCCCCTCGCCGGCCCCCCGGCATCCAGCCGCACCCGCAGCCCGGCGAGGAAGCCGGGCATCGAGCCGCCGTGACCGGCGAACCGCGCGCCGCCGACGTTCCACACCTGGAAGCCCAGGCCGTGCGCCGCGACCCACGGCTGCCCGGGGTCGTCGACGACGTGGTGGGGCTCGACCATCTCGGCGAGGGTCTCGGCCGACAGCACGTCACCGGTCGCACCCCCGAGGAAGCTCGCCCACCGGGCGAGGTCGGTCACCGTGGTCCAGAGCTGCCCGGCCGGCCCCATCGCTCCGGCGTCGTGCTCCGGCTCGGGCAGCAGCAGGTCGGCGAAGGGGTGCACGGCCAGCCCGAGGGCCGCCGAACCCGCGGGTCGCGTGGTGGTGCGGGTCATGCCGAGCGGCTCGAGCAGCTCGTCGCGCACGACGTCGAACCAGCCCCGGCCGTGGGCCACCTCGAGCAGGCGACCCAGCGCGGCATACCCGACGTTGGAGTAGTGGAACCGGCGGCCGGCGCGGAACCGCTGCCCGACGGGCGAGCCGACGAGGGCCTCCCAGTCGCCCCCCGGCGTGCGCTCCCACCAGGGCCCGGGGGTCTCGGCCTGGGTGCCTGCCGCGTGGGTGAGCAGCTGCTCGATGCTGACGTCGTCGAGCGCGGAGCCGGGCACGTGCGCGCCGAACCGGTCGGTCAGCTCGAGCCGACCCACGTCGCGCAGCCGCAGCACGCACACCGCCACGAAGGTCTTGGTGATCGAGCCCATCCGGTACTGGGTGTCGGCGTCGGCGGGCCGGCCGTCGGCGCGCCCGTCGACGGTGCCCGCGGCGCCGCTCCACACGAGCCCGCCGCCGCGCACCAGCCCCGCCGCGACCGAGGGCAGCCGCCCGTCGCGCTGGGCGGTGGCGAGGACGTGGTCGAGCGCGGCGGTGGTGGTGGGCTGCAGCGGCATCCGCCCACCCTAGGACCCCCGGTGCACCGGTGACCGCGGCATCACCGCGGGGCTGGGAGGATGGGGCGCATGCCCGGTTCCGAGGATCCCCAGACCTACCGTGTCGAGGTGCCGCTGCGGTGGTCCGACATGGACGCCTACGGCCACGTCAACAACGTGCAGTACCTGCGGCTGCTCGAGGACGCCCGCGTCATCGGCTTCCGGGAGTGGTTCCCCGACCGGCCCACGATGCTCGACGAGGGCATCGTCGTGACCCGGCACGCCATCGAGTACCGCGCGCCGCTCACCTACCGGGCCGCCCCGGTCGAGGTCGACATGTGGGTGACCCGGGTGCACGGCGCCGGGTTCGACCTCGGCTACACCGTGCGCGACCCGGCGGCGGTCGGCGAGCAGGTCTACGCCATCGCCGAGACCGGCCTGGCCCTCTACGACTTCGCGACCGCCCGACCTCGTCGGCTCGCCCCCGAGGCCCGGGCCCAGCTCGCCGCGCACACCGGCGACCCGGTGCACTTCCGCTGGGGCGGGCGGTGAGCGCGGTCCTGCAGCTGCTCGACCACGAGTCCCTGGCCGACCTCGGCCGGTTCGCCACCCGCGCCCGAGCCGTCGACGCCGACGGGGCGATGCGGCTGCAGGCGTCGGGCACCGTGCTCGCCGCCTGGGTCGGCGTGCTCTCCGGGACCGGCATCCTCGCCGAGGGCACCGTGCTCGGCCTGCGCACGTTCGCGCTGGCCGAGCCGGCCGAGGTCGACGCCACCGTGCCGCTCGCAGCCGTCACCGACCGCACCGTGCGAGGTGGCGGCAGCGACCTGCCCGTGCCGCCGACCCGCGCCGTGGCGGCCTGGTCGGCCGTCACCCCGCCACGCGGCCCGTGGGAGCCGTCCGGCACGCTGCCCGGTGACCTCCTCGCCGCCGTGGCCCGCGACGGCCTCGCCGAGGTGTCGGATGCCGTGCGCGAGCGTGGCGCGGCGGCCGGCCTGGTGCGCGACCGGGTCTGGGCCCGCGACGTGCTCGAGGCGGCCGGGCCGCACCCCGACCTGCTCGACCACAGCGGGGGTTTCGACGGTGGCGCCAGCGTGCGCTCCGGCGGCGCGTTCGCGGCCTACTCGTTGGGGTTCCTCGCGCCGGGACAGCCGGTGCAGGTGCTGCGGTCGAACCGGTGGACACGGCTCACCGCGCCCGGTGGTCACGTCCTGATCCGCTGACCGCCCGACGTCCAAAGGTTTTCCGAAGGTCGTCCTCCTAGCCTCGCCAGCGAGGCTGACGGTTTCTCGCGCGGTCGACCTCCTCGCCCTCCCGGCGTGGGTGGGCGCGTCGGAACGACGATGGACACGCGCATGACCACACGGCGAGAGGTACTTCAGCTCGGCGCACTCGGCGCAGCAGGGCTGGCTGGAACGCAGGTGACCCGCGACGGCTCGTCCGGGGGCGGGGCCAGCCAGCTGGCTCCCGCGAACACCCCGGTTCCGTACCGGGGGGTGTTCCGACGGCCGCCCGAGCTCCTGCCCTACGCCACGACCTTCGACGACGGCGACCCCGCCCGACCGGTCGACCACTTCGCCCTGAACCAGCGCCTGGGCACGATGCAGATCCTGCCGGGGCTGTCGACGACGGTGGCCGGCTACAACGGGACCTTCCCCGGGCCGACCATCCGGGCCAGGCGGGGCACCCGGATCGAGCTGCGGATGCGCAACGGCTTCCCCGAGGCGCCCGGGCTGCTGCTGCCGCAGCGGACGGACACCTCCACCCACCTGCACGGCGCGCCGTCGTTCCCCCAGTACGACGGGTACGCCAACGACATCACGACTCCCGGGTCGGTCAAGACGTACAAGTACGCCAACGCCGAGAAGGCGTGCACCCTCTGGTACCACGACCACCGGCACCTCGTCACGGCCCAGAACGTGTACTCCGGGCTGGCGGGCTTCTACCCCTCCTCGGACCAGTACGAGCAGGCGCAGCTGCCGCAGGGCGAGTTCGACGTGCCCCTGATGCTCTCGGACGCGCAGTTCAACGGCGACGGTTCGCTGCGCTACGACCTCGAGGGCGACATCGGGTTGTGGGGCGACGTCATCCTGGTCAACGGGGTGCCCTGGCCGACGATGAAGGTCAAGCCGCGGATCTACCGTTTCCGGGTGCTGGTCGCCTCGATCTCACGCTCCTACCGCCCCACGCTGTCCAACGGTGACCCCGTCTACATCGTCGCCACCGACGCCGGGATGGTGCCCGTCGTCCAGGCGGTGCCGTCCTGGCGTCAGGGGACGGCTGAGCGCATCGAGATCCTCATCGACTTCCGCAAGTTCAAGGTCGGGCAGAGCGTCGACCTGCGGAACCTGAGCAACAAGAACAACCTCGACTTCGCCAACACCGACAAGATCATGCGCTTCCAGGTGGTGGCCGACGCGGGCCCGGCATCCACGATCACCACCATCCCCACCACCCTTGACGCAGGCCCGCAGCCCAACGCGGGTGAGGGCGGCATCTCCACGATGAGCCTGACCCCGGCGATGGCCGTCGCCAAGCGTCAGCTCAGGTTCCAGCGCCAGAGCGGGGTGTGGGTCGTCAACGGGGTCACCTGGAAGGACGTGGAGGCGACCGGCTTGAAGCTGCTGTTCGCGAACCCCGTGCCGTTCAGCGTCGAGCAGTGGACCATGGTCAACGAGTCAGGGGGATGGTTCCACCCGGTCCACATCCACCTGATCAACGCCAGGATCAGTGCCCGGAACACCAACGGCGGCAAGCCGTTCGCCTGGGAGCTGGGGCCCAAGGACGTCTTCTACGTGGGCGAGGGCGAGACCGTCACGGCGCTGATGCAGTTCGGGACGCAACCCCATGGCCAGGGCAAGTACATGATCCACTGCCACAACCTGGTCCACGAGGACGACGACATGATGGTGCAGTTCTCGGTGGGCAACCCGAACGACAACGACCCCGTCCGCTCGGACGCGCCGGTGCCCGACACGATGCCGGTCGACACCTATCCACCGGCGTACCGGCCCGGGTTCCCGGCCGGGACCTGAGATGCGCCGCGCGGTCGGGCTCGCCGCCACGCTGCTGCTCGTCACCCTGGCCTCGGCGCTCGGTGGCTGCACCGAGGGTGCCGCCGGGACCGGCCCGGAGGCCGCTGTGGGAGCCGCCCGCGACCGGGCTGGCGACCCTGCCGCTCGAGTGGTGGCGGCCGGCGCGGGCACGGACCTCGGCAACGGACGTCCCGCGACCACGTACGACGGGTTGATGGTGCGCCGCCGGGTCGCCATCGCCATCGAACCCACCCCCGGCGCCGACGTCGTGGCGTTGCGCCGGGAGCTGGGTGACGCGGCCACCGTTCGGCACACGACGGTGTCGGACGTCTCCGCGTCGGTGCTCGAGGCCGCTGACCGGGAGAGGCTGGAACCGGACGTGACGGTGGTCCTACCGGTCGGTGCGACCCTGGCCCAGGCGGAGGACCTGATCGACCCCTCGGGGTCGGCCCGTGCCGTGTTCCCCGGTGTTCGCGACTTTGCGGTCACGCCGGTGCTGGTGCACGACCTGCGGTTCAGCATCCGGGCCAAGGACCCGTCCGCCTCGGCGCAGGCCATCGCGCGCGAGGGCATCCTGACGGATGCGCTGGGCAGCTACTCGACGTCGACGGCCGCCGGCCGGCTCGACGTCTCCTACACCGGTCCACTGCTCAGCGACGAGCTGGTCGAGCAGGTGCGTCGTGGCATGGCTCGGGGAACGGACGGGCAACCCGCGGCGGTCACCGTCTCGCCCCGCTCCACGACCGGCGTCGGCGTCGACCTGGCCACCGAGCCAGCACCTGCCGCCGTGCCCGAGGTGGCGCCGTCACCCCACGGCCACGGCCACGTCGCGGCACTCCCGGCCGGCCGGCCGGCGCCGAGCGACTCGTCGTGGTTCGGGTGGTGGGTCGTCGCGATCGGGGTGGCGGTTGCCATGGCCGTCTGGCTCGGGCTCACTCTCGTGCGGGAGACCGACGCGGAGGGCGACGTCGGGTGACCTGACCCGCCCGGAGCTCAGGTGCGGATCCGCTGACCCGCCGGGATGGCCACCGCCGCCACCACGGCAAGGCCGAGGAAGATCGCCCCGAACAGGGCGTCGTCCTGACCGGGCACGTGCCGCGCCGCGAAGACCGCGGTGGCGGCTGCGATGCCGATCACGCTGCCGAGGACGTCCGCGAGCTGGAGCGAGGACGACGCCTCGCCGTGCTCCTCGAGAGGGGTGAGCTCGAGCGCCAGCACGGTGGTGGTGGTGACCCCCAGGCCCATCGCGAGGCCGGTGAGCACCAGCGCGGCCGGCACGACCACCCAGGCCAGGTCGAGCCAGGCGACCGCCGAGACCACCGCCAGGCCACTCGCGAGGAGCGCCGCGCCCATCTCGACCAGCCGGTAACGAGGGACGTGCAGGTGCCCGTGACCTTGGTACCAGGCACCACCGGCCCAGCCGATCGCCCCCACCGCCAGCGACAACCCTGCCGTCTGCAGGCTCAGGCCGCGCTGGCCGACGAGGTAGAGCGGCACGTAGGTGATGCCGGCGTAGAAGGCTCCGGTGTACAGGGCCCGCGCCAGCATCACGCTCGGCAGGCCCCGCGCCATCCGCCAGGTGCCTCGGGGCACGAGCATGGGTGCGACGATGATGACCCCGATCAGGCCCGCCACCCCCAGCGCGGTGCGGGGCGAGAGCCGCAGCGCCAGCTGGTAGGTGCCGAGCTGGAGCGCGCCGGCCGACAGGGCGATCCCGAGACCGGCCCATGCCGCCCGCACGTGCGCCGAGTGGTCGCGGCTGCTGACGGCCGCGGTCAGCGACGAGTCGTCGATCCGACGGCGGGCGTGGGTCAGCGCGGCCATCGTGATCAGCACCGGGGGCACCACACCCCAGAACACCCACCGCCACGAGAGGTTGGTCGTGAGCCAGGCCGAGATCGGGGCGCCGAGCAGGGACGGGAGCACCCAGGCCGCCGACACGTACGTGAACAGCCGGGGGCGGATCGCCTCGGGGTAGACGCGTCCGGCGATGACGTAGAGCATCACCACGAGCAGCCCACCGCCGAGGCCGGTGAGGGCCCGTCCGGCCAGGAAGACCGGCAGGTTCGTCGCACTGCCGCACAGCGCCGCCCCTGCCGCCAGCAGCACCTGCCCGGTGACGGTGCCCACCATCGGCCCGTGCCGATCGGACCACACACCCGCGAGCACGATGCCGAGCAGCTGGGCCGTGAGCATCACCGAGAAGGCGAAACCATAGGCCCGCACCGCGTTGAGCTCGCGGGCCACCGCGGGCATCGCGGTCGAGACCGCCATCGCCTCGAACGCGACGATGGTGACCAGGGCCAGGACGGCGAGGGTGACCTCGAGGTAGGTCCTGCCGAGCGGCCCCTGGACCCGGGTCGCTGTCGCTTCAGCCATTCTGGCCAGAGTACTCCCGTCGACCCGTCACCCGGGCGGGACGAGAGGACGACCACGCTCCGCGAGCACGTCGCGCAGCACGTCGATGTGGTCGGTGACGATGCCGTCGGCGCCGAGGTCGAGCAGCCGGTGCATCTCGTCGGCGTCCTCGCGCGACCAGGCGTGGAACCACACGTGCACGTGCTTTCCGAGGCTGTGGGCCCGGCGCACCAGGCCGGGCGTCACCAGGGTGACGGTGCGCCCGCGCAGCCGGTGCAGTGCCGGCAGCTGCAGCACCGGTGCCGGGGTGTGCAGCATCCGGCTCACGGATGCCGGGGTGAACCGGAGCAGCGCCGTGCCGACCTGTCCGGCCGCGGTGGCCACCCCCGGCCCCAGCGCTGCACGCGCCGCCCGGAGCCGCCGCTCACTGAACGACCCGATGCACACTCGTTCAGTCGCGTTGTGCCGCAACACCTCTCGCACCGTTGGGGCGAGCGCGTCGTCGGCCTTGATGTCGATGTTGATCCGGGTGTCGGGGAACTGCTCGAACAGGTCGGACAGCAGCGGGATCGGCTCGGTCCCACCGACCCTCGCCTCACGCACGGCCTCGTAGGGCAGCGTGGCGATGGCCCCGCTCCGGTCGGACACCCGGTCGAGCACCGTGTCGTGGAAGGCCACGACCCGCCCGTCGCGGGTCGCGTGCACGTCGGTCTCGAGGTAGCGGTAGCCCATCGCGACCGCCTGCCGGAAGGCCGCCATGGTGTTCTCCAGCCCCACGTTCGGCGCGAAGGCCGAGCCGCCCCGGTGCGCAAGACCCACCGGGGTCGGGCCGTCGAGGTACGTGAAGTCGCCGGCGCGCACGTCAGGCCACCGGCAGGCGTACCCACACCGTGGTGTCGGTGGGCACGGCACCGTCGTCGGTGAGCGGTCCCGAGGCGACCAGCACCTCACCGGGCGGCAGCACCACCGGGTCGGCACCCAGGTTGGCCACCACGAGCAGGCTGCGCTCGCCGTCGCCGGCGGTGTTGCGCAGCGCGACGACCGTGTCCGACGTCAGGGCGTCCCACCTGAGGCCGCCCTGACCGAGGCGGTGCGTGCGGCGGATCTCGAGCAGCGAGCGGTAGAGCTCGAGGGTCGAGCCGGCCACGCCCTCCTGCTGGTCGACGGCGAGGTCGGCGTAGGCCTCGGGCTGCGGCAGCCACGGCGTGCCGCCGGGACCGAAGCCGTTGCCCGGCGTGCCCTTGACCCAGGGCATCGGCACCCGGCAGCCGTCGCGGCCGGTGATCGCACCGTGCGTGCGGTGGAACGTGGGGTCCTGGCGGAAGGAGTCCGGCATCGTGGTGTGCTCGGGCAGGCCGAGCTCCTCGCCCTGGTAGACGTAGGCGCCACCGGGCAGCGCCAGCATCAGGGTCGTGGCGGCGCGCGCCCGGCGCAGGCCGAGCACGGCATCCGGCTGGGGGTCGGTCGCCCGGATGCCGTTCGGCCGCGGAACGGACTGGTCCAGCCCCAGCCGGGACGCGTGCCGCACCACGTCGTGGTTCGACAGCACCCAGGTGGTCGGCGCCCCGACGTCGTCGTTGGAGCGCAGCGACGCCTCGATGACGGTGCTCAGCGCGGTGGCGTCCCAGTGCGCGTCGAGGAAGTCGAAGTTGAAGGCCTGGTGCATCTCGTCGGGGCGCACGTAGCGTGCCAAGCGGTGGGCCGGGGTGACCCACGCCTCCGCGCACAGGATGCGGTCGGGCAGGCCGTAGGACTCGAGCACCCGGCGCCAGCCGCGGTAGATCTCGTGCACGCCGTCCTGGTCCCACATCGGCGAGGCCCCGGTGGCGGTGTGGTCGAGCACCTCGCCGTCGGTGGAGCGCAGCTGCTCGGCGTCGCGCCCCGCACCGGTGGGCCCGGCGTCGGCGTCGACCTCGTCGTAGAGCCCGACCTTGCCGTGCCAGTCGGGCAGCCCCTCGCGCTTGACGAGGCCGTGGGCGACGTCGACCCGGAAGCCGTCGACGCCCCGGTCGCACCAGAACCGCAGGATGCCGTGGAACTCGGCCACCACCTCGGGGTGGTTCCAGTTCAGGTCGGGCTGGGTGACGTCGAAGATGTGCAGGTACCACTGGCCCGGCGTGCCGTCGGCCTCGGTGACCCGGGTCCAGCCGCGGCCGCCGAAGACCGACGGCCAGTTGTTGGGCGGCTCCTCGCCGTTGGCGCCACGGCCGTCGCGGAAGATGTAGCGCTCGCGCTCGGGGCTGCCCGGACCCGCCGCGAGGGCGGCCCGGAACCATGCGTGCTCGCTGCTGGTGTGGTTGGGCACGAGGTCGACGAGCACCTTCAGGCCCAGGTCGTGGGCGGTCGCCACCAGGGCGTCGGCGTCGTCGAGCGAACCGAACCGCGGGTCGATGGTGCGGTAGTCGGCCACGTCGTAGCCGGCGTCGTTCATCGGCGAGACGTAGAACGGGCTCAGCCACACGGCATCCACACCGAGGTCGCGCAGGTAGGGCAGCCGGGCGGTGATGCCGGGCAGGTCGCCCATGCCGTCGCCGTCGGAGTCGGCCCAGGAGCGTGGGTAGACCTGGTAGATCACGGCGTCGCGCCACCAGGCGGCATCGGGTGAGTCGGCGTCGTGCACGACCTCGCCGGGCGCGGTGAGGGTCGGGACGTCGGTCGTGGGTTTGGTCTGTGTGGTCTGCTGGGTCACCGACACCATGTTTCCGTATGCCTGGGCGTCGTCGAAATTCAGGAGCCGGGCAATGGGCGCAGCGGCGCGGTCGGTGCAGGAGGCGGCTCGTCGGTGTTGACGAGCATGTGCGCGGCCCGCAGGAAGTAGTCGCGCATCTGCTCGGCCTGCACCTCGGGGAGATCGAGCGTGTCCATGGCGGCGAGCATGTGCCGCATCCACCGGTCGCGCATGTCGAGGCTCACCGGGTAGGGCGCGTGCCGCATCCGCAGGCGGGGGTGGCCGCGCTCCTCGCTGTAGGTGGTCGGGCCGCCGAAGTACTGGGTGAGGAACATCCGCAACCGGCGTTCGGCCGGGGCCAGGTCGTCCTCCGGGTAGAGCGCGCGCAACGGCGGATCCGCCGCGACCCCCTGGTAGAAGGCGTGCACCAGTGCCTCGAAGGTCGGCGCGCCGCCGACCTCGTCGTAGAGGCTCACGGGGCGCCTCCCGCCGGTCCCATGGGTGTCACGCTGCCGCCGAACGGCCCGAGCGGCGGTGCCTGCACCTCGGCGGCGTCGAGGGCCTTCTTGAGGCGCTCGCGCAGCTCGCGCTGCACCGGGAAGTTCTCGCCGGGCACGCACTGGGCGACGGTGCGGATCGTCATCGTCATTCCCACGATCGACTCGACGCCGAGCACCGTGGGTTCCTCGACGAACTTGTCGGCCCAGTCCGGGTCCTGGCCCATGGCGGTGGCGGTCTCGCGGATCACGCCGACCACCCGCTCGACGTTCTCGGCGTAGGACACCGGCATGTCGACGATGGCGGTGGCGAACCCCTGCGATCGGTTGCCGATGCGGATGATCTCGCCGTTGCGCACGTACCAGGTGACGCCGTTGGCGTCGCGCAGCCGGGTGATCCGAAGGGTGACCTCCTCGACGGTGCCGATCGCCTCGCCGGTGTCGATCACGTCGCCGACGCCGTACTGGTCCTCGAAGATCATGAAGACGCCGGAGAGGAAGTCCTTGACCAGGCTCTGTGCCCCGAAGCCCAGCGCGACACCGGCGACGCCGGCCGACGCCAGGAGCGGCGCGATCGGGATGCCGAGCAGCTGCATGACGGTCAGCGTCACCAAGGTGAGGACCACGGCCGTGCTGATGCTGCGCAGCAGCGACCCCATCGTCTCCACGCGCTGGCGATGGCGCTCGCCGGCGAGCCCGGTCGCCGTCGCGAACGCCTTCCCGGCCCGTCCGGACTCGGCGAGCCTGCGGGCCGACTTCGAGGTCATCGTGCGCACGATGCGGTCGATCAGCCGGCGCAGCAGCCACAGGCCCACCACACCGAGGACGATCGTGACGAGGATCTGCAGCCCGGCGGTGGCCAGCCACTCCCGGGTCGTCTCCCAGCTCAGCTCGACGGACTTCAGGCCCACGGTGGGCAGGTTCAGCAGTGCGGTGACGGCTTCAGTCACGCGCGTCACGCTCCTGGGCCGCCAGGGCCCGCACCACGGGGTCGCGGTTCTCGACGACGAGGCGGCGCAGCGCGGCGGGGGCGCCGGGGTTGGCGTCGAGCCAGGCCTGGGTGCGGTCGCGCAGGGCGGCGTCGGCCAGGGGGCGCGGGTAGAAGCCGTAGACGATCGCCTCGACCAGCGCGTGCGAGCCGCGCTCGTGCACCGTGTCGAGCAGGGCGTGGTAGCGCTCGACGAACGGGCGCAGCAGGTCGGGCGAGGTGCCGGGGCGGGTGAAGCCGAGCGCGGTGGACTCGACGACGGCGGTCGGCAGCCCCCCGCCCTCGACGGCCTCGGCCCAGGCCTGCTCCTTGGCCTCGGGGGTCGGCCGGGCGGCCCGGGCCTTGGCGGCCCGCTCACGCGCGGTCGCGGTGTCCTCGCGGGCGAGCTCCGCGTCGATCTCGGCCTGCTCGGCCGCTCCCGCGGCGACGAGGGCGGTGAGCAGCGTCCAGCGCATCTCGAAGTCGACGGTGAGCCCGTCGAGCACCTCGGTGCCCTCGAACAGGGCCCTGAGCAGCGTGGTGTCGTCGCCGGCGGCGGTCAGGGCCGCGGCGGCGCTGACCAGCTGCAGCTGGGCGTCGCTGCCGGGCTCGGCCGCGCGCGCGACCTCCCACAGCCGGTCGAGGGTCGAGGTGCGCAGGGCCTCGCGGTGCTCGGGGGCGGTGTAGGAGTGCACGGCCGTCTGCAGCTGGGCGACCAGGGTGCGCAGCAGGGTGGAGTCGGACTCACCGGGCAGGGTCTCGAGCACGACGTCGACGAAGCGCCGGGCCCCCATCTCGGCGTCGCGGGTCATGTCCCACAGCGAGGCGAGCACGAGCGAGCGCGGCAGCGAGGAGGTGAAGCCCCGCGGGTGGCTCAGCGCGGTGGCGAGCGAGCGCTCGTCGAGGCGGATCTTGGCGTAGGCGAGGTCGTCGTCGTTGACGAGCAGCAGGTCGGGCTGCTCGCGCCCGACGAGCTCGGGCACCTCGGTGCGCTCACCGTCGACGTCGAGCTCGAGGCGGTCGGTGCGCTCGAGGATGCCGTCGCGCACGGCGTACAGCCCGATGGCCAGGGTGTGCGGCCGCAGCGTCTCGAGCCCGGGGGCGCAGGTCTGCTCGATGGCCGCCACGGCGATCCCGCCCCGGTCGTCGACCTCGAGCACCGGTCGCAGGGTGCTGACCCCGGCGGTCTCGAGCCACAGCTTGGACCAGGTGCGCAGGTCGCGGCCCGAGGTGGCCTCGAGCTCGGAGAGCAGGTCGTCGAGGGTGGTGTTGCCCCACGCGTGCTTCGCGAAGTAGGCGCGCAGGCCGTCGCGGAACGGCTCCCGGCCGACGTGGGCGACCAGCTGCTTGAGCACCGAGGCGCCCTTGGCGTAGGTGATGCCGTCGAAGTTGACCTCGACGTCCTGCAGGTCGCGGATCTCGGCGACGATCGGGTGCGTCGAGCTCAGCTGGTCCTGGCGGTAGGCCCAGTCCTTCTCGTGGGTGCCGAAGGTGGTCCAGGCGTCGGTCCAGTGCGTGGCCTCGGACTGGCAGGTGGTGGAGGCCCACTCGGCGAAGGACTCGTTGAGCCACAGGTCGTTCCACCAGCGCATCGTCACGAGGTTGCCGAACCACATGTGCGCCAGCTCGTGCAGCACGGTCAGCGCGCGCCGCTCGACCAGGGCATCGGGGACGCGGGACCGGAACACGTACATCTCGTTGATGGTCACGCAGCCGGCGTTCTCCATCGCGCCCATGTTGTACTCCGGCGCGAAGAGCTGGTCGTACTTCTCGAAGGGGTAGGCGCAGTCGAACTCCTCCTCGAAGAACGCGAAGCCGCGCTTGGTGAGGTCGAACAGGTTGTCGGCGTCGAGGTAGGGCGTCAGCGACCGACGGCAGAAGATGCCGAGCGGCACCTCGCCGGCACGGGTCGTGACGGTGTCGCGCACCACGTCGTAGGGCCCGGCGACGAGGGCGGTGATGTAGCTCGAGATCGGCTCGGTGGTGGCGAACCGCCACGTCGCGATGCCGTCACCGGCCGGTTCCGGCTGCGGCGTGGGGGAGTTGGAGACCACCTGCCAGTGGGCGGGCGCGGTCACCGTGAACGTGAAGCGGGCCTTGAGGTCTGGCTGCTCGAAGACGGGGTACATCCGCCGGCTGTCGGGCACCTCGAACTGGCTGTAGAGGTAGACCTCGTCGTCGACCGGGTCGACGAAGCGGTGCAGTCCCTCGCCGGTGTTGGTGTAGCGCCCCGTGGCGGCGACGACCACGACGTTGTCGGCGGCCAGCCCGGGCAGGTGCACCCGGCTGTCGGCGTAGACCTCGGCCGGGTCGAGGTCCACGCCGTTGAGGCTGACCGCCTGGACAGTGCCGCCGACGAAGTCCAGGAACGTCTCGCCGCCCGGCCGGGTGCAGCCGAAGTGGATCGTGCTTCGGGTCGAGAAGGTCTCGGGGCCGATCGCGACGTCGAGCTCGACGTCCTGGCGGTGGACGGTGACGAGGGCCGCACGGGTGGCGGCCTCCTCGCGGGTGAGGTTCGTGCCGGGCACGGGTTCTCCTTGCGGGGCGGTGCGGTGTGGCGCCGGTCGGGCGCCGATTCGGGCGTCGGGCCATCCTGTCACGCGGTCACGTCGCGTCGTGGCGAGCGGACCGGATGGCAGGATGTCGCCCATGTCCGAGCGCAACGCTGCTGAGTTCTGGTTCGACCCCCTGTGCCCCTGGGCCTGGATGACCTCCCGCTGGATGATGGAGGTGCAGCAGGTCCGCCCCGTCGACGTCACCTGGTCGGTGATGAGCCTGTCCGTCCTCAACGAGGGCCGTGACCTGCCCGAGGACTACCGGGCGATGCTCGACCGCGGCTGGGGGCCGGTCCGGGTCGTCATCGCCGCGCGGGAGAAGCTGGGCGACGAGGTCGTCAAGCCGCTGTACGACGCGCTCGGCGAGCGCATCCACCACCAGCAGCTCGACTACCCCGAGGCGATCAGCGGAGCGCTCGAGGAGCTCGGGCTGCCGGCCGAGCTGGCGGATGCCGCCACGAGCGACGAGCGCGACGCCGAGCTGCGGGCCAGCCACCAGCGCGCCATCGACCTCGTCGGCGACGACGTGGGCACGCCCGTCGTGGCCGTCAACGGCGTCGCGTTCTTCGGCCCCGTCGTGAGCCCGGCGCCCAAGGGTGAGGCCGCCGGCCGGCTGTGGGACGGCTGCGTCCTCGTCGCCGGCACCGAGGGCTTCTTCGAGCTCAAGCGCTCGCGCACGGTCGGCCCGATCTTCGACACGGACGCCTGAGGTGCGGGTGCACGTCGGGGGCGACCACGCGGCATACGAGCTGCTCGTCGACCTGGTCGGCTTCCTCGAGGGCAGCGGGCACGAGGTGACCAACCACGGCCCGCACGCCTACGACGCCGTCGACGACTACCCCGTCTACGTGCTGCGCGCTGCCGAGGCCGTCGCGGCCGACCCGGGGTCGCTCGGTGTGGTGCTCGGCGGGTCGGGCAACGGTGAGCAGATGGCGGCCAACAAGGTGTCCGGCATCCGCGCCGCCCTCTGCTACGACGACGAGCTGGCCCGACTCGCGCGTGAGCACAACGACGCGCAGGTCATCTCGATCGGGGCCCGGATGACCACCGTCGAGCAGGCCCGTTCGATGGTCGAGATCTTCGTCAGCACGCCCTTCAGCCACGACCCACGGCACGTCCGGCGCCTCGAGATGGTCTCGACCTACGAGGTCGACGGCACCCTGCCGCCGCTTTCGACCTGACCGCCGGCCCGCCCGCCGCGGGTCGCGACCGGGCGCCTGGCCCGGGCGTCGGCCCTGCGCTGCGGTCGTATGGCAGGGGTGCTCCGTGACCACTAGGGTGTGCGCGCGGCAGCAGTCCGACCCGGAAGGGGTGAGCATGCCCAACGAGGTGCTGCAGCGCCCAGGGTCGCAGAGCGGGATCGGGCTCCCGCGCGTGCTGGTGCGCCTGCTCGGACCGGGCCGGTCGCGCAACACCGACCGCCGCTACACCGTCCTGTTCATCGTGCTCGTCGTCCTCGTGGGGGCCGCCGCCAACCTGTGGCCCGACGGCGTGCCCAGCTCGCTGCTGTTCCCGGTGGTCGTCGCGGCGGGCGTCGTCCTGTCCGGCCGTGGGCTCGTCCTGGTGTACGCGCTGACCCTTGGCTTCATCTTCCTGTGGTTGCCGGACTCCGGGCTGAGCATTCCACGACGCTTTCTCGTCCTGCTCTCCTTCGTGGCCGTGATGGCGATGATGTACCTCGTCGCGCGGTCGCGTGCGCTCGTGGGGACCCGTGGCTTCGGCGCCGACCGGATGTTCGCCGAGCTGCGCGACCGGATCGCCAAGGTGGGCCGGGTGCCGGAGCTGCCTGACGGCTGGCGCGCCTGGTCGTGCATCCGCTCCGCCCACGGCGACCGCTTCTCGGGTGACTTCATCGTGGCCCACCTGGACCCGTCGGGTCACCGGCTCGAGGTCGTGCTCGTCGACGTCAGCGGCAAGGGGACCCGCGCCGGCACCCGGTCGCTGCTGCTGTCCGGGGCGCTGGGTGGGCTCCTCGGCTCGGTCCCGTCGAGTGACTTCCTGCGGGCTGCCAACGAGTACCTGGTGCGGCAGGGCTGGGAGGAGGGGTTCGCCACCGCGGTGCACCTCGACCTCGACCTGAGCAGCGGCGACTTCTCCATCGCGAACGCAGGCCACCCCTCGCCGGCCCGCTACACCTCCGGCCGGGCCCGGTGGACCGTGCTCGAGGGAGCGCGCGGACCGCTGCTCGGGGTCGTGCCCGGGGCGTTCTTCCCCCGGCAGAGCGGCCGCCTCGGCAGCGGTGACGCCCTGCTGTTCTACTCCGACGGCGTCATCGAGTCGCGGGGGCGCGACCTCGTCGACGGCATCGACCGGATGCTCGGCGTCGCCGCGGTCTCGGTGCTCGGGGAGGGCGACGTGGCGCGCGATGTGTGCGAGTCGGCCCGCTCGGGGCAGGATGACGACCGCGCGGCGCTCGCCGTCCGCCGCCTCTGACGCCTGCCGATGGCGATCACTGGCGAACCGCACTTCTCCCGAACCGCACTCCTGCCGACCGACTCCTGCCGAGAGGGCCCGACCGTGGCTTCCGACCCGGTGCTCGACCACGCTCCACGCGAGGGCGTGCGCACCTTCACCCCCCGCTGGCGCAACAGCCCCCTGACCGACGAGCGGATGGCGACGCTGCTTCCCGCGCGCTCGCTGCCCGACGGTCCGCTGGACTTCCCGGCGGCGTTCGGGCGGGTCGGGCCGGTCGTGCTCGAGATCGGCTCGGGCCACGGGGCCGCCGCCATCGCCTACTGCGCCGCCCATCCCGAGGCCGACCTCGTCGCGGTCGAGGTCCACGTGCCAGGGGTCGCCCGGATGCTCGCCGCCGCGGACGCGGCCGGCGTGTCGAACCTGTGGGTGCACCCCGGCGACGCGCTGCCCTTCATCACCGACCGGGTGCCGGCGTCCTCCCTGGCGGCGGTGCACCTGTTCTTCCCCGACCCGTGGCCCAAGAACAAGCACGCCAAGCGGCGGTTCGTGCAGCAGCACACCCTCGACCTGCTCGCCTCCCGGCTGGTGCCCGGCGGGGTGCTGCTCATCGCCACCGACATCGCCGCGTACGCCGAGCACGCCCGCACCCAGCTGGCCCACCACGGCCGGTGGGACGTCGTCGAGGGGGAGCGCCCCCCGTGGCGCCCGGACGACGGCTTCGAGGCCAAGGGCGTGCGCGCCGGCCGCACGGTCACCGAGCTCACCTGCACCCTGCGTCCCAGCTGACCCCGTCCCTCGGGAAACGAAGGGGGTCGCCTGTGGACAACCGGTCGGGGTAGCCGGATTCGAACCGGCGGCCTTCCGCTCCCAAAGCGGACGCGCTACCAAGCTGCGCCATACCCCGCCGCCCGCGCGGCCGGCATCCCACGTCGACAACGTCGACGACGAGAGGATTTCGGATCCCGCGAGCGCGGCCCTAGGCTAGCGCTGCCCTCGGGGTGCGAGCTCACGAGGTGCGCGGGCGTAGCTCAATGGTAGAGCCCCAGTCTTCCAAACTGGCTACGCGAGTTCGATTCTCGTCGCCCGCTCCACTGCACGACATCTCCAACCGGTCATTCCGGCGGGCGCCCCATCACCGACCGGCCCCCCAAACGGGTCCGCCGTCGGGCGGGCACGCGCGACCACACCCTCTGCTGCAGGGCGAGGGTGGCCCACCCGGCAGCCGCCATCGCCACGAGGTTGAGGGCCAGCTGCACGCCGCTGCCCGAGACCTCCGACCACGCCCCGAACGCCAGCCCGAGCGCGATGTTGCCCGCTGCCGGCACCGTCGTCACCGAGATGAAGACGCCGGAGAGGCCGCCCGTGTGCGCCGACGTGAGGGACAGCACCCCGGCGGCCGCGGCGATCACGGCGACCACCAGCGTCCACCGGTTCGGGTGGTAGATGAACGCGGTCTGCGGCCGGGGCCCGACGATGTCCCGGTAGGTCACCCAGCCGAGCGCCCGACCCAGCAGACCGGCGAGGAAGGTCGCGAGGATGCCGGCCGCGAACCCGAGCAGCAGCGTCCTCGTCGCGATCGACAGCAGCCGGGTGCGCCGCCGCACCAGCGCCACCCCGATCGCGGCGATCGGACCGAACTCCGGCCCGAGCACCATCGCCCCGATGACCAGGACCGAGGAGTCCACCACGATCGCCACCCCGGCGATGAGGGTCGCCAGCACCATGAACGACAGGTAGGTCCAGTTCAGCTCGGAGTCGGAGTAGGCACGGCTCACGACCTGGGTCCACACCACCGCGTCGGCACTGGCCCCGGGTGCCTCTTTCTCCGCCTCGAACGCCGGGCGCGACAGCCAGGTGTCGACCGGGTCGAGCCGCACCGTTCCCTCCCGGTGGACCCCGAGGGCGCGCAGCCCGTCGAGCACCGGGTTGGCGCCCTCGCGCGCGATGTCGGCGGTCACGACGTCGCCCGGCGGGATGACCGAGGCGCCGCGCAGCACGCTCAGCCCGGTGACGGCCGAGCTGTCGGTGAGCAGGGCGACCACCTCGTCGGTGAGCCCCTCGGGCACGGAGATCCGCAGCGACAGCACGCGCTCAGTGTGCCGCCCACAGACAGCGGATGCCGGTCGCGACGTGCGCGGCCGGCATCCGGTGTGGTCGTGGTGGGTGAGGCGTCAGGCCTTCGCGCCCGCGCGGAAGTCGACCCACGCGTCGTTCATCCGCTCGACCTGGCCGGGCGTGAACTCGTTCATGCAGGAGTCCTGCGTGCAGTCCATGAAGTTCTGGATCGGGTCCGGGCCAGGAGCCGCGCAGGTGTCGGCGCCGACCGGGCAGTCGAACTGGGGACCCGCCTCCTTGGACGTGTCGGCCACGTAGTCCCCGGAGGCGCTGCAGCCGTGGGCGAAGGTGTGCAGCCTCGCGGACGCTACCTGCAGCGGGGTGGCCACGGGGCGGTCGTGGCACGCCGCCTGGCGTCGGGGGCGATTGGGTCGCCCCGTGCCCGGCCGCTAGCATGGTCCCTTGGTGCCGATCCGGGATGCCGCGTGCGCGCGTGCGGCTGGAAGGCGCCGGCCCGCAGTGGCCGGCCCGCACGGCATACGACGTGAAGTTGCCCCGATTCCCCCCATGGTTGTGGAGTGCCCGAAGTGAAGAGTGCCGTCGAGACCATCAGCCCGACCCGGGTCAAGCTCGTGGTGGAGGTCCCGTTCGCGGAGCTGAAGCCGATGCTCGACCAGGCGTACAAGACGATCGGCGCCCAGGTGCAGATCCCGGGCTTCCGCAAGGGCAAGGTCCCGAGCCGGATCATCGACCAGCGGGTGGGCCGCGGCGCCGTCGTGCAGGAGGCCGTCAACGAGGCCCTGCCGGTCTTCTTCGCCCAGGCCGCCGAGGCCGAGGACATCCGCGCCATCGGCCAGCCCGACGTCGACGTCACCGCCGTGCCGCTCGAGGACGGCCAGGACCTCGAGTTCACCGTCGAGACCGACGTGCGCCCGACCATCGAGCTGCCCGAGCTCGAGGGCATCGCCGTCGAGGTCGACGAGGTCAAGGCGTCCGACGACGACGTCGACGAGCGCCTCACCGCCCTGCGTGAGCGCTTCGGCTCCCTCGTCGGCGTCGAGCGTCCCGTCGAGGACGGCGACTTCGTCTCCATCGACCTGTCCGCGGCCATCGGAGACGAGGAGATCGACTCGGTCACCGGCGTCTCGTACGAGGTCGGCAGCGGGAACATGCTCGAGGGCATGGACGAGGCGCTGCTCGGCATGAGCGCGGGCGAGACGACCACCTTCACCGCCCCGCTCGCCGGCGGCGACCACGAGGGCGACGACGCCGAGTGCACCGTCACCGTGCAGTCGGTCAAGGTCCGCGAGCTGCCGGCCCTCGACGACGACTTCGCCCAGCTCGCCTCCGAGTTCGACACCCTGGAGGAGCTGCGCACCGACGTCACCACCCAGGCGGAGCAGGCCAAGAAGTACGAGCAGGGCATCCAGGCGCGCGACCGGGTGCTCGAGCACCTCCTCGAGACCGTCGACGTGCCCGTGCCCGACGGCATCGTCGAGGCCGAGGTGCACCAGCACCTCGAGGGCGAGAACCGCCTCGAGGACGACGAGCACCGCGCCGAGGTCGACGAGAGCACCCGCAAGGCGCTCAAGGCCCAGTTCCTGCTCGACGCGATCGCCGAGAAGCTCGAGGTCCGCGTCGAGCAGCCCGAGCTCATCGAGTACCTCGTCATGAGCGCCCAGCAGTACGGCATGGACCCCAACGAGTTCGCCCAGACCATCGACCAGCAGGGGCAGATCCCCTCGATCGTGCAGGAGGTCGCGCGCCGCAAGGCCCTCGCCGCCGTGCTCGACAAGGCGACGGTCACCGACACCGCCGGGGTCGAGGTCGACCTCGACGCGCTCGTGGCGGGCGACCAGACGCACGACCACGACCACGGTTCGGACGACGCCAGTGACGACGCCGGTGACGACGCGGGTGACGACGCCGCCGCGTCCGCCGACGAGGCACCCGCCGACGAGGTCCCCGCCGCCCGGGCCTGAGACCCTGAGAGCCTCCTGGGTCGCAGCACGGGGGGTTACCACGGTTTCCTAGTCAGCGGGGCTTTCGCTGACCTATCGTGAGCCCAGCCGAGGGACGGCGCCGCAGGACCAGGGAGGGCCCCGATGAGTCGCCGATCCATCACGTCCGTGCTCGGAGCCGTCGTGCTCCTCGCCGCATCGGTGGTCGGGGCGTCCTCCGCCTCGGCCCTGGCCTTTGAAGCGACTGCCCCGGGCCTGGACTTCGGCACCGTGCCCGTCTACGGATCCCTCCAGCAGAACGTGGTGGTCACCGTCTCCGGTGCCCCGGTCACCTTCGACGCTGCTCCGCCGTTCGTGACGCCGGTCAACGGTGCCCAGGACCAGGCCGACGACTTCTCCTTCGTGTCGACCACCTGTAGCGGCACGATCGCCGACGCGACCTGCACCGTGGCGATCGCGTTCAACCCCTTCGCCGCCGGCCCGCGCCAGGCCACCCTCAACATCGGGATCACGTCGCCGGGCACCGCCCTGCTCGTCGCGCTGAGCGGCACGGGGGTGCCTGACGCCACCGGCACCTACTACGGGCTCGGCACCCCGACCAGGTTCCTCGACACCCGTGGCGCCACCGGGACCGGGGCGCCGCTCGCCGCGGGCTCGACGACCACCGTGCAGATCCTGAACCGCAGCGGCATCCCCACGGCCGGCGTGTCCGCCGTCGTGTTCAACCTCACCGCGGTGGCCACCACGGCGAGCGGCTTCTTCACCACCTACCCGAGCGGCAAGGCACGCCCGACGACCTCCTCGATCAACTTCCCGAGGGGCTGGACGGGCGCCAACATGGTGACGCTGCCGGTCGGGGCCGACGGCAAGATCAAGCTGTACAACTCCGGCGGCGCGGCGCACGCGATCATCGACGTGCTCGGCTGGTACGCGAAGGACGACACGGTGCGCGCCAGCAGGGGCATGGGGTCGCAGTTCCGCTCCACCGTCGACGGTGACGCCACGCGGCTCTACGACAGCCGCAAGGACCCCGACAACGCCAACCTCCCGTTCGCCAGTGGCGAGGTCCTCGACCTCACCGACACCTGGCCGAGCCCGGCGGAGGCCGCGGCCGTCAAGGCGTATGCCGTGAGCATCACCGCCACTGCGGCCACCGGCTCCGGCGTGTTCACGGCGTGGGCCGGGGGAGGCGTCGCCAAGCCCCTCGCCTCGGCGGTGAACTACCAGAAGGGCATCACCGCTCCCAACATGGTCGTGGTGCCCGCGGGCCACTTCGACCCGGCGAAGCCACAGTTCTGGGCGCCGGACCAGACCGGCTTCCGCGTCGCCAACGTCGGCAGTGGCACGGTGCACATGCTCGTCGACCTCGTGGGCTACTACGTGGCCGACGACTCCGCCGGCCTGCGCTTTCGGCCCCTGGCCAGCGCCAACGCACCGGTCCGCATCCTCGACACCCGCACCGCTCTCGGCCTGTCGGGTGCCTTCGGTGCCGGCAAGACGCGCACCGTCGACGCCACGAGCGTGACGTCGGGGGACTCGGCCTACCTGGTCGGCAACACCACCGGCATCACCCCGACGGTCTCGACCTTCCTCACCGTGTGGAGCGGGGCGAACCCGCTGCCCGGCGTCAGCAACCTCAACGTCAGTCCCACACTCGTCCGCGCGGTGTCGACCTACGCACCCCTGGCGTTCACCAGCACCAGTTCGAAGCTCACCTTCGACATCTTCAACAAGGCGGGGACCGTCAACGTGCTCTTCGACGCTGCCGGCACCCTCGACCTCTACCCGGGTCAGGCCACCGCGCCGGTCGGCGCGACCTCGTCGAGCCTCGGCTCGTCCGCCACGGTGGGCGGGCGCACCGTCCCGGGTGGGCGAAGCATCCCCAGCGGTCACCCGGCCCCGACGGCCCGACGCGGCTGAGCCGGGCGCACGCCCCTCACGACGTCGCCGGCGGGGGCGACGTGGTCGTCCCCACCCTCAGCCGCACCGGGAAGGGCTCGTCGCCGATCGGGACGCCGTCGAGCGCGCGCCGCACGAGCCGGCCCATCGCCCGTCCCTTCTCGGCGCCCGGCTGCTCGACCGTGGTGAGCACGTGGTCGAGCCACGGCAGCGCGACGCCGTCGAAGCCGGTGACACTGAGGTCCTGCGGCACCCGCAGCCCCAGTGCCTCCGCAGTGCGCACCACCCCGGCGGCGAGGAGGTCGGCCTGCGCGACGACGGCCGTGGGCCGCTGCTGGGCCGGCACGTCGAGGAGCAGGCGGGCGGCAGCGGCACCCGCCTCGACGCTGAGGTCCTCGGCCTGCACGACCGCAGCGTGTTCGCCGGTGAGGGAACGGAACCCGGCGAGCCGGCCCGCGGCATCCGGGTAGGACGCGGTCGCCACCTCACGCCGGCTGACCCATCCGGTGGGGGAGCCGGGACGCAGCGGCATGGACAGGTGGGCGACCCGGGTGTGGCCCAGCTCGAGCACGTGGCGGGTGGTGAGGCGCATCGCACCGGCCTCGTCGGTGAGCACGTGGGCCACCCGTGGGTGCACCGGTGCGCCGCTGCCCACCAGGGGGATGCCGCGGGCGAGCAGGTGCTCGAGCGCGGGGTTGTCGCGGTCACCGCACAGGGGGAACACCGCGGCGTCGACCGCCTGGGTCGAGAGCTGGGCGAGCGCCCGGGCGGGGTCCTCGACCGGCTGGGCCACGAGCAGCATCGAGCGCCCGGCCGCGTCGAGCTCCTCCGCGAGACCGTCGAGCACCGCCAGGGCGAACGGGTCGTGGAACGCGTAGCGCAGGGGGCCCTCGACCACCACCGCCACCGTGCCGACCCGTCCCTGCCGCAGCGACGTGGCCAGCGGGTCGGGCCCGGCGTAGGCCAGGTCGCTCGCCGCCGTGCGCACCCGCTCGGCCGTGGCCGTCGCCACCGGGCCCTTGCCGCTGAACACCAGGGATGCCGTCGACGTCGAGACGCCCGCCCGGCGCGCCACGTCGCGCAGCGTGGGCCGGCGCCGCTGGGGAGTTTGACGGCCGGGGGTCACG
>JBJMHU010000071.1:0-2789 GCA_045807225.1 Ornithinibacter sp.
CGCCGAGCTGTTCTCCCGCTACGGTCGCGACACCATCGAGACCGCGTTCGACGCCATCCTCGACGCCACCACCGAGACCTACCGGCGCGAGATCCTCGGCAAGATCCCCGACGGCACCTACGTCTGGGAGGACTACGCCGAGCACGACGGGGTCGACCAGCCGCGGCTGCACACCCAGCGGATCACCCTGACCAAGACCTCGACGGGGGGGCCGGGGCCCGGCGACGGCGGCCCGAAGCTGCTCATCGACTTCACCGGCACCGGCCCGCAGGCCAAGGGCCCGATCAACCACTGTGGCGACTACGTGGGCGGCAACTTCCTCAAGAAGTGGCTGGCGCCGATCCTGCGCAACCTTGCCGACACCCCCGAGCGGATGGCCGAGCTCGACGTCAACGAGGGCGTCGTGCCGCTCATCGAGATGCGCTTCCCGGACAAGGGCACGCTGTTGACGCCGATCTACCCGGCGCCGACCAACGCGCGCACGTTCGTCATCCTGCGGCTGCTCGGTGTGCTGGCGGGGGTGGTGGCCAAGGCGGTCGACGGGCGGATGCCGGCCGACCAGGAGACCATCCGCTACACCGGGGTCTACGGCAAGGACCGCGACGGGAACGACTACCTGATGCGCGAGGTGCTCGGTGGCGGCTCGGGCGGGCGCTACTACGCCGACGGCGAGGACACCATCCACGTGGTGCCCGACTCGCGGAACCTGCCGACGGAGTTCACCGAGAGCCGCTTCCCGTTCGTCGTCGAGCGGCTCGGCCTGGCCGTCGACTCGGGTGGCGCGGGCCGGTACCGCGGCGGTCTGGGCTACGAGAAGCAGATCCGGATGCTGCGTGACGCCCACTTCATGTCGATCGCCGACCGGTCGATCCTCGCCTGCTGGGGCGTCAAGGGTGGGCGCGCCGGGCGGTCCTTCGAGGTGACCATCGACCTGGGCGGGCCGACCGAGCGGGTGGTCGACGCCCTCGCCGATGCCGAGCCGGTGCTCGCCGAGCAGGTGATCCGCATCCGCACCACGGGTGGGGGCGGCTGGGGCGACCCGCTCGAGCGCCCCTACGACGAGGTCGAGCGCGACCTGCGGTGGGGCAAGGTCTCGTTCGAGGGCGCCCGTGCCGACTACGGCGTGGTCGCGAGCGGCACCAAGGACGCGCCGGTCGTCGACGTCGCGGCATCCGACGCCCTGCGCGAGGAGCTGCGAACGGCCCGTAGCGGCGCGCAGCCGTTCTTCGACCGTGGGCCCGGCTACGCCACCTTGTCCGGAGGGGCGGCCGCGGCCGACGTCGACTTCACGTGACCGGCGCAGACGGTCGCCCGGGTTTCCTGTTGGTCGAGCTGGTGACCGGTGGTTCCGGGACGGGTGACGCGCGGCCGGTGCTGGTCGTCGGTGCGACGGGCAAGACGGGCCGGGCCGTGTGCAGCGCCCTGGTGGCTGCCGGGCTGCGCGTGCGGGTGGCCGTGCGCGCAGGTCGCGAGCCAGCCGCACCTGCCGGCACGACGCCCGTCGTCGTCGACCTGCTGACCGGGCAGGGGCTGGCGGCCGCGCTCACCGGCGTGCGGGCGGCACACCACCTCGCTCCGAACATGCACCCCGACGAGGTGGGCATCGCTGCACGGGTGGCGACCGCGGCGGCCGCGGTGGGGCTGGAGCGGCTGGTGTTCCACTCGGTGCTGCACCCCGACGACGCCCGGATGCCTCACCACCTGCGCAAGGCCGAGGCGGAGTCCGTGCTCCGCGCCGCCCTCGGCGAGCGCCTCACCGTGCTGCGTCCGGCGGCCTACCACCAGAACCTCGTGCCACAGGCCCTGGCGGGGATGCTGCGGGTGCCCTACTCGCTCGACATGCCGTTCACGAACGTCGACCTCGCCGACGTGGCGGAGGTGGCCGTGCACGCACTGCAGGGAGCTCATGCCGGGCTGACCCTCGACCTCGCCGGGCCGGAGGCGCTCACCGTTCGGCAGCTCGCGGAGCGGGCGACGGCCCTCCTGGGCCGTGAGGTGAGCTGCGTGCGGATCCCGGTGCAGGAGTGGGGTTCCGGGCCGGGCGCGGCGCTCGGTGAACAGGCTCGTGACGACCTCACCGCCATGTTCGTCGCCTACGACGAGAGCGGCCTCACGGGCGACCCGACGTTGTTGCCCCAGCTGCTCGGGCGCCCGGCCACGCCATGGGAGACCTGTCTGTCACGGGCGACCGGCACTCCCTGAGAGCGGTGACACCATCGCTGCCATGAGTGACGAGCAGCCCTGGTTGGACCGCGCGGTCGACCTCGCCACGGCGAACGTGGCACGTGGTGGTGGCCCGTTCGGTGCGGTCGTGGTGCGGGACGGGATGGTCATCGGGGAGGGCACGAACCGCGTGACGGCCGACCTCGACCCCACGGCCCACGCGGAGGTCGTGGCCATCCGGGCGGCGTGCCGCCGCATCGAGAGCTTCTCGCTCGCCGGCGCCACCGTGTACGCCTCCTGCCAGCCGTGCCCGCTGTGCCTGTCCGCGGCGCTCTGGGCCAGGGTCGACGCCGTCGTCCACACCGCGGACGGCGCGGCCGCCGCTCGCGCCGGGTTCGACGACGAGGACTTCCGTCGGCTCGTTCCGCCGGCTCCAGCGGCTGCACCGTGGCCGCTGCGCCTCGAGCACCACCCGACCGAGCGCTCCGAGGAGCCCTTCGACGCCTGGCGCGCCAAGGGCGACCACATCCCGTACTGAAGCTCGGGCCTCGTGCTCCCGGTAGTGGTGGGGGTTGTGGTGGAGGGCTGCGTGCGGCCCGGGCAAGGGCAGCCCTGCCGGTACGTCC
>JBJMHU010000072.1:0-26785 GCA_045807225.1 Ornithinibacter sp.
GCGGCGAGGGGGACGGAACTGACGGCGCGGTCGTGGCAGACGGAGGCGCCGCTGCGGATGCTGATGAACAACCTGGACCCGGAGGTGGCCGAGCGGCCCGAGGACCTGGTCGTGTACGGCGGCACGGGCAAGGCCGCCCGGAGCTGGGAGTCCTACGACGCGCTGGTGCGAACGCTGACGACGCTGGCCGACGACGAGACGATGCTCGTGCAGTCCGGCAAGCCCGTCGGCGTGATGCGGACCCACGAGTGGGCGCCGCGGGTGCTGATCGCCAACTCCAACCTCGTCGGCGACTGGGCCACCTGGCCGGAGTTCCACCGCCTCGAAGCGCTGGGCCTGACCATGTACGGCCAGATGACCGCCGGGTCCTGGATCTACATCGGCACCCAGGGCATCCTGCAGGGCACGTACGAGACGTTCGCCGCCGTCGCGGCCAAACGCTTCAACGGGACGCTCGCCGGCACGCTCACCCTCACCGCCGGCTGCGGCGGCATGGGCGGCGCGCAGCCGCTCGCGGTCACGATGAACGAGGGCGTCTGCCTCATCGTCGACGTCGACCCGGCCCGCCTGCACCGCCGGGTGGAGCACCGCTACCTCGACGAGGTGGCCGTCGACCTCGACTCCGCCATCGAGATCGCCCTGAAGGCCAAGGCCGAGCGCCGGGCCTGGTCGGTCGGCGTCGCCGGCAACGCCGCCGAGGTCTTCCCCGAGCTGCTGCGTCGCGGCGTGCCGATCGACATCGTCACCGACCAGACCAGCGCCCACGACCCGCTGTCGTACCTGCCCGAGGGCATCTCGGTCGAGGACTGGGCCGAGTACGCCGAGAAGAAGCCCGAGGAGTTCACCGACCGGGCCCGCGCCTCGATGGCGACACACGTGCAGGCGATGGTCGACTTCATGGATGCCGGTGCGGAGGTCTTCGACTACGGCAACTCGATCCGCGACGAGGCCCGCCAGGGTGGCTGCGAGCGGGCCTTCGACTTCCCGGGGTTCGTGCCGGCCTACATCCGGCCGCTGTTCTGCGAGGGCAAGGGCCCGTTCCGCTGGGCCGCCCTGTCCGGCGACCCCGAGGACATCGCCGCCACCGACCGTGCCGTGCTCGACCTCTTCCCCGACGACGACAAGCTGCACAAGTGGATCCGCGGCGCCCAGGAACGCATCGCCTTCCAGGGCCTGCCCGCCCGGATCTGCTGGCTGGGCCAGGGCGAGCGCGACAAGGCGGGGCTGGCGTTCAACGACCTCGTGCGTACCGGTGCCGTGCAGGCGCCCATCGTCATCGGCCGCGACCACCTCGACACCGGGTCGGTTGCGAGCCCCTACCGGGAGACCGAGTCGATGCTCGACGGGTCCGACGCCATCGCCGACTGGCCGCTGCTCAACGCACTGGTCAACACGGCATCCGGCGCGTCGTGGGTGTCGATCCACCACGGCGGCGGGGTCGGCATCGGCCGCTCGCTGCACGCGGGGCAGGTCTCGTTGGCCGACGGCACGGACCTGGCGGCCGAGAAGCTGCACCGGGTGCTCACCAACGACCCCGCGATGGGCGTCATCCGGCACGTGGATGCCGGCTACGACATCGCCGAGCGCACCGCCGCCGAGCAGGGCGTCCGCATCCCGATGCGCGAGAGCTGACCCCCACCTCCGACGCGGTGCGGATTCCCCATCGTTCGGCGCGGCGGCTGCCCAGCCGCGTGGGCGTGGAAGGTCCGCAACTCGTCGGGAGCAAGGCGAGCGGGTCAGGGGCCGAGGAAGGTGAGCAGCTCTCGCGTGAACCGTTCCGGGTCGGCCTCGTGCACCTCGTGGCCGGTGTCGAGGGTGACCGAGCGCCCGTCAGGCAGGGCCGCCACCAGCTCGGCGACGTGCTCGGCCGGGACGAAGCTGCGCGGGCCGCCCGCCAGCACGAGCGAGGGCGCCACCACCGACGTGACCACGGCCGGCCACCCCGGGTCGGGATCGTCGACCTCGGGGCGCACCTGCTCCACCACCCGCCAGTCGAAACGGAGGTCGCCCTCCGGTCGGGTCGGGGGGTCGGGCCGCCGTGGGTGCGGCATCCCGACGTCCTCGAGCACGAGCCGGCGTACCCGACCACGGCGGGCGGCGGCGACCCGCAGCGCCACGAGACCGCCGAGCGAGTGGCCCACGAGGTCGACCGGCGCAGCGATTCCCTCCAGCAGCGCGCCGACGTCCTGCGCCATCAGCGCGATCGAGTACGCACCCGGCCAGTCGCTCTGGCCGTGTCCTCGCAGGTCGACGGCGAGCACGCTGCGAGAGCCGCACAGCGAGGCCGCGACGGCATCCCACGAGCGCGCCGTGAGCCCGGTGCCGGGCAGCAGCACGACCAGGGGCGCGACCGGGGCCTTGCAGCGCCACTCCACCACCGAGAGCACCACACCACGGACGTCGACCTGCCGCGGCGCGGGCATGCTCAGGCGGGGTCGGTGATGTCCACGACGTCCGCGGCGAGCACCCGCACCACGTCGTCGGCGGCCACCGTCGCCGCCACCCCGTGCGCCCCGGCCCCCAGCGACACCGTGCGCCCGCTCATCGTCGTGTCGGCGACGACCGGCCACGGGGTGCTCGAGCCGAACGGCGTGATGGTGCCCCGCTCGTAGCCCGTGACCTGCAGGGCGGTGGCGGCGTCGGGCATGGAGACCCGGTTGACGCCCAGGTGGGCGCGCAGCTTGGGCCACGAGATCTCCCGGTCGCCCGGCACCAGCACGAACAGGAAGTCGTCGTCCGCGCGCCGCACGACCAGCGTCTTGACGATGTCGCGCGGCTCGACGCCCCGGGCGGCCGCGGCCTCGGCGAGGGAGCCGACCCGCCCGTGCCGGGTGAGCGTGAAGTCGATGCCGGATGCCGTCAGCGCGCCCGTGGCGCGCTCCTCACCGCTCGGATTCATCGGCCCAGCGTAGGGCCGGCGTCGAACGTCTGGGTGCCGAGACAATCACCCGGTACGTGCGAGCCGTACGAACCGGTGAACAGGGTCAAATGGAGCCATGTCCACGACGCCACTGCACGGCGGGGCCGCGGCCGGCTTCCGGCGGATGTGGCACGACCTCGAGGCCCTGGGCCGGCACGGCGACAGCGGGGGATACCACCGCTTCGCCTGGACCCGCGAGGACTCCGACCTGCGCGAGTGGTTCGCCGGCGAGTGCTCGAACCGCGGGCTCGACCTGACCACAGACCGAATGGGCAACCAGTGGGCCTGGTGGGGTGACCCGGATGCCGCGGTGGCCGCGGGCGACCCCGGCGTGGTCGTCGGCTCCCACCTCGACTCGGTGCCCGACGGTGGGGCCTTCGACGGCCCCCTCGGGGTGGTCGGTGCCCTCGCGGCGGTCGACCAGCTGCGCCACGACGGCTTCGCCCCCGCCCGGCCGCTCGGTGTCGTCAACTTCGCCGACGAGGAGGGTGCCCGGTTCGGCGTCGCCTGTGCCGGCTCACGGGTCATCACGGGGGCGCTCGGCGCCGACCGGGCCCGCGGCCTCACCGACAACGACGGCGTCACCATGGCCGAGGCCATGCGCCGCGCCGGCCACGACCCCGCCACGCTGGGCCGCGACGACGAGACCCTCGGCCGGATCGGGGCCTTCGTCGAGCTGCACGTCGAGCAGGGCCGGCACCTGGTCGAGCTCGGCCACTCGGTCGGGGTGGGCAGCGACATCTGGCCGCACGGCCGCTGGCGGGTCGACGTGCCCGGCGAGGCCAACCATGCCGGCACCACCGCCCTCGCCGAGCGAGAGGACGCCATGCTCGGCCTGGCCGCCATGATCATCGCCGCCCGCCGAACCGCCGAGGCGCAGGGCTGCGTCGCCACCGTCGGCAAGGTGCAGGTCGTCCCCAACGGGGTCAACGCCATCCCGAGCTGTGCCACCGGCTGGCTCGACGCCCGCGGCCCCGACCCGGATGCCGTGCTCCGCGTGGTGGCGGAGGTCCGTGACGTGGTGGCCGACTTCGACGGCCTGGTCACGCAGGAGTCGTGGACGCCCGTCACCGACTTCGACGCTGCCCTCGTGCGCCGGATCGCGAACCGGCTGGGCGGGCTTCCGGTCATCGGCACCGGGGCGGGCCACGACGCGGGCATCCTGGCCAACGACGGCATCCGCAGCGCCATGCTGTTCGTGCGCAACCCGACGGGCGTATCGCACTCGCCCGACGAGTGGGCCTCGGCCGACGACTGCCTCGACGGCATCGCGGCCCTCGCCGCCGTCGTCACCGATCTCGCCGGGGCTGGTGCATGACGACGTTCTGGTGCGAGCACGCAGTGCTCCCCGGGGGTCTGCGTCACTCGGTGCGGGTCGTCACCGACCGCGGACGCATCCTCCACGCCCACCCCGACGCACCGCCCGAGCCCGACGACACCCGGCTGGGTGGTGTGGTGCTCCCGGGCCTCGCCAACGTGCACAGCCACGCGTTCCACCGGGCCCTGCGCGGGCGCACGCACGACGACGGCGGCAACTTCTGGACCTGGCGCGACGCGATGTACGCGGTGACGCACCGCCTCGACCCGGAGTCCTACTACGCCCTCGCCAGAGCCGTGTTCGCCGAGATGCTGCTCGCCGGCTACACCACCGTCGGCGAGTTCCACTACGTCCACCACGCGCCCGGCGGCCGCCGCTACGACGACCCGAACGTCATGGGCAAGGCGCTGATCAGCGCAGCCCGCGACGTCGGCATCCGGATCACGCTGCTCGACACCTGCTACCTGGCGGGCGGGCTGACCGCGGGCGGGCACCTGCCGCTCGACGTGGTGCAGCAGCGCTTCTCCGACGGTGACGTCGAGGCGTGGGCCGAGCGCTTCACCCGGCTCGCCGACGGCGACACCGTACGGATCGGCGCGGCGGTGCACTCGGTGCGCGCCGTGCCGTGCGACGACCTCGCGGTGGTGGGGGACGTCGCGGCCCAGGACGACCGCCCGCTGCACGTGCACCTCTCGGAGCAGCCCGGTGAGAACCTCGCCTGCGACGGCTTCTACGGGTGCTCGCCGACCGAGCTGCTCGCCGGTGAGGGGTTGCTCACCCCGCGAACCACGGCGGTGCACGCAACCCACCTGTCGGACAACGACATCGAGCTGCTCGGTGCCGCCCGTGCGACCGCGTGCTTCTGCCCCACCACCGAGCGCGACCTGGCCGACGGCATCGGCCCGGCGCGACGGCTTCAGGATGCCGGTGTGCACCTCACGCTCGGGTCCGACCAGCACGCGGTCATCGACCCGTTCGAGGAAGTGCGTGGCCTCGAGATGCACGAGCGCCTCGAGAGCCTGGAGCGGGGGCGGTTCGCCCGGTCCGAGCTGCTCGGCATCGCCTCCCTGCACGGTTACCGCGCGCTCGGGTGGGACGACGGCGGCGTCATCGCCAGCGGTCACCTGGCGGACCTGGTGGCCGTGCGGCTCGACAGCCCGCACACGGCCGGCTGCGGGCCGGAGGGCGTGCTCTACGCGGCCACCTCCACCGACGTCACCGACGTCGTCGTCGCCGGCGAGCTGGTCGTCTGCGAGGGCCGGCACCGGTCGGGCGACGTGGGCCGGATGCTCACGCAGGCGATCGCCGCGGTGCGGAAGTGACGCCCGCGTCCGGTTCCGGCGCGACGGGGCGTGAACCGGGTTCGAGCGCAACGACGCGGGGGTCGACGCTGGTCACCGGCATCCGCGAGCTGGTCACGTGCGCCGGGCCCGACGGGACGATCCCGGCCGATGACCTGGGCACGCCCGCGGCGGACCGGCTCGGCATCCACCGTGACACGGCGGTCGTCGTGCAGGACGGGCTGGTCGCCTGGGTCGGCCCGTCGGGTTCCGCGCCCGAGGCCGACCGGGTCGTCGACGTCGGTGGCCGTGCCGTCATCCCCGGCTTCGTCGACAGCCACAGCCACCTCGTCTACGCCGGTGACCGGGCCGCCGAGTTCACCGCCCGGATGGCGGGTGTGGCGTACGACGGCGGGGGGATCGGGGTGTCGGTGGCGGCCACCCGCGCCGCGAGCGACGACGAGCTGCGCGCCCTGCTGCGCGCGCGAATCCGCGAGATGCGCGCGCTCGGCACCACGACCGTCGAGGTCAAGGGCGGCTACGGGCTGACCGTCGACGACGAGGTGCGTGCGCTGCGGCTGGCGCGCGAGGTCACCGACGAGACGACCTTCCTGGGGGCGCACGTCGTGCCCCCGGAGGCGCGCGACGACCGCGCGGCCTACCTCGACCTGGTCTGCGGGCCGATGCTCGCGGGCTGCGCGCCCCACGCCCGCTGGGTCGACGTCTTCTGCGAGCCGGCCTCCCCGCACGCCTTCACCGGCGACGAGGCGCGCCGGGTGCTCACGGCCGGCCGGGACGCCGGGCTCGGCCTGCGCGTGCACGGCAACCAGCTGTCCGCGGGGCCGGGGGTGCGGCTGGCGGTCGAGCTGGGGGCGGCCAGCGTCGACCACTGCACCTACCTCACCGATGCCGACGTGGAGGCGCTCGTGGGGGCCGCCGGCACGACCGTGGCCACGCTGCTCCCCGGGGTCGAGTTCTCCACCCGCTCGCCCTACCCCGATGCCCGCCACCTCCTCGACGCCGGTGTCGACGTGGCGCTCGCGACCGACTGCAACCCGGGAACGTGCAACACGGCATCCATGCCGTTCGTCGTCGCGCTCGCGGTCCGCGAGATGCGGATGACCGTGGCCGAGGCCCTCGTCGCCGCCACCGTGGGGGGCGCCCGGGCCCTGCGCCGCACCGACGTCGGCCGGGTGGCGGTCGGGTCGCGCGCCGACCTTGCCGTGCTCGACGCGCCGTCGTACGAGCACCTCGCCTACCGGCCGGGGATGCCGCTCGCCCACGCCCTGGAGCTGGCCTGACCGATCCGGCCCCCCGGACACCCGTCAGGCGGCCCCCCTCCGGGTGGCCGCCTGACCGAAAGCCTGGTGCTGCAGCGTTGTCAGCGCCTCAGCGTCCCCTGAGCCGTCGTGTCACACCGGATCGTCGGCGATCTCGCCGGGGAGGTGCCCGGCTGACTTCTCGTAGAAGCGGGCGGCCTTGCGAGTGGCCAGGGTCTTGGCCGCGCCGACCGCGAGGCCGGTGATCATGGCGTAAGCGACGGCCTTGGCCAGCGGGGCGTTGGGGTTCTTGGGGTTGATCTCGTCACCCTCGGCCTTCGCCCAGATCTTGTCGATGACCTTGGTGGCGGCGATCCCGGCGAGGATGGCACCGCCCGTGCCCATGATCTTCCACGCGATGGCTCCCATGGCCATGTCAGTCCTCCAGACGTGAAGTGTCGTCAGCCGCAGCAACGTCCGACGAGGTCGTGCTCACTGTAGTGGGAGGGGGTTATGGTGGTGGGGTCCAACGACAGGGGAGCGCCCCAAGCGCTGAGAGTGCGGTTCGCCGCAGACCCTCGAACCTGATCCGGTTAGCACCGGCGAAGGGAGTCGGGAAATCTCAGGTGCGTCTCCGGCACACCCGCGGCGGTGGCGGCCGCGAGGTGCCGGCGTCGCACCTCCCCGAGGTCCTCAGATCACACACCTCGGGAGCACCACATGGCCACACAGCTCACGGAGGCGCCGACCCGGCGCTCCATCCCGGCGACCCGCCCCCTGATGGGCTGGCGCACCGTCGACATCCTCACCCTCGCCTTCCTCGGCGCCGCCCTCGGCGTCGCGTTCTGGGGTTGGGGAGTGTTCTACAACGGGCCCGTCACGGCACTCAAGATCGGCTACGCCCCGTTGATGGGCCTGTTCGTCGGGCCGTGGTTCCTCGCCGGCGTGGTCGGCGGCCTCGTCGTGCGCCGCCCCGGCGCGGCCCTGTTCTGCGAGGTCGTGGCCGCCCTGGTCTCGATGCTCCCCGGCACCGAGTGGGGAGCCACGGTGCTCGTGTCCGGCATCCTGCAGGGGCTCGGCGCCGAGCTGGCGTTCGCGATGCTCGGCTACTCGGCGTTCGGCGCCGCTGCCGCGGCGCTGGCCGGCGTGCTGTCGGCGCCCCTGGAGTGGGCGTTCGAGGTGGTGAGGTTCCCTGCCTCGTGGGCCGACGTGCCGGTGCTGTCGGTGCTCGCCGACGGCGGCGGCTGGTACGCCGAGTGGGTGCTGCGCGACAAGCTGGTCTACCTCGGCGCGATGGCGGTCTCCGGTGCCGTGCTGGCCGGGCTGGTCGGGTGGCTGCTGGTGCGGGCGTTGGCCCGGGCCGGCGCCCTGTCGGCCTTCCCCGCCGGGCAGGAGCACCGGGAGCACCACGCTGTCTGACGTTGCCGGGCCGGAGGCCGGACGCGCGTCACCGGCCGTGCCCCCCGGGAGGCGCGCGCCGACCGGGCTGGTGGAGGTCGACGGCCTCACCTGGCGGCCGTTCGGGCGCCGCGAGCCGGTGCTGCGCGACATCTCGCTGACCCTGCGGCCCGGCGAGCGGGTGCTGCTCGTGGGGCCGTCGGGGTCGGGCAAGTCGACCCTGCTGCGGGCGGTCGCCGGGCTGCTCGAGGCCGTCGATGCCGGTGAGCTGGCCGGCACGGTGACCGTCGACGGGGTCGCTCCTGGCGACCGGCCCGGTGCGGTCGGGCTGGTGCTGCAGGAGCCGGGTGCCGGAGTGGTCGCGGCCTCGGTGGGGCGGGACGTGGCGTTCGGACCCGAGAACGTCCGGATGCCGCGGAGCGCCATGGCCGGTGTCGTCGCCTCCGCGCTGCGCTCGGTCGGCCTGGGCGACCTCCCGCTCGACACCCCGACCGGCACGTTGTCGGGTGGGCAGACCCAGCGGCTCGCGCTGGCCGGGACCCTGGCCCTCGACCCGGCTGTCGTGCTGCTCGACGAGCCGACGGCGATGCTCGACCCGGGGTCGGCGCGCGAGGTGCGCGACGCGGTGGCCGCGCTCACCTCCGGCCGCCCCTCGCCGACGCTGGTCGTCGTCGAGCACGTGCTCGGGCCGTGGGTCGACCTGGTCGACCGGTTGGTGGTGCTGTCCTCGGACGGCCGGGTGGTGGCCGACGGGCCGGTGCGCTCGACCTTGGAGACCGAGCGCGACCGCCTGCTCGCGATGGGCATCTGGGTGCCGGGCGCGGGGCCGCCGCAGCCGCTCTCGGTCGACCCGGCGCTGGTGGCGCCGCGGCCGCCCGGGATGACCACCTCCCAGGGTCTCGACGCGGCGCCAGGGGGCAGCAGAGCCGCGTCGCGGGACGGGGCTGCTGCGCCAGGGAGCAGCGCTGGGCGGTCGCCGGCCCACACCCACATGGCGGCGTCGCCCTTCGCGGTCGAGCGCACCACCCGGTTGGTCGACGGCGCCGCCCGCACCCGCCGCGCCGCCGTGCTGGGCCAGCCCCTCACGGCCGCACCGGGCACGCTCACCGCACTCGTCGGGCCGAGCGGGTCGGGCAAGTCCACGGTGCTGCACGCCCTCGCCGGGTTCCTGGAGCCGACCGACCCGAACGCCGTGCGGGTCCGCCCACCCCCCGTCGCCCCGCCCGCGGGGCGGCCGGGTGCAGCAGCCGCCGGGCCGGATGCCGTGCCGCCCGCGTCGCTTGTCGCCCCCGACCTGGCCCGCACGCTCGCCTGGGTGCCGCAGTGGTCGAGCTCGACGATCGTGGCGCGCACGGTGCTCGACGAGGTGCTGGCCACCGCTGCCGCCAGCGACCAGCACGCCGCCTCGACCGATCGGGCGCGTGCCCTGCTCGCCGCCCTGGACCTCGGGCACCTGGAGGCGGCCGACCCGCGCCAGCTGTCCGGCGGTGAGCAGCGGCGGCTCGCCGTGGCAGCGGCCCTGCACCACGGCCCGCCGGTGCTGCTCGCCGACGAGCCGACGGTCGGGCAGGACCGCGGCACCTGGGCCGCCGTCGTCGGGCTGGTGGCGGCCTACCGGGCGGCAGGAGGCGCCGTCGTCACGGCCACCCACGACGCGCACGTCGTCGACCGTGCCACGACGGTGCACCACCTGACTGCCCCTGACGAGCCCGCGGTGCCCGAGCCGGCCGGGGTGCCGCTGGTTGCCCGGTGCGGCGCCCTGGCCCTGCTCGTGGGCGCCCTGCTCGCCGTACCCGCCGGGGTGCTCTCGCCGCACTGGACCACCAGCCTGGCCGTGCTCGCCACCCAGCTGGTGCTCGCGGTGGTCGGCCTCTGGGCGCCGGGCGGACGTGGTGGCGCGCCGGCCCGGGCCCGCCGCACCTCCGTGCGGATGCTTCCCGGGCTGGTGGCGGCCCTCTCGGTCGGCTGGTCGACCTGGTTCCTCGCCGGCCGTGACCTCGACCCGGCCCTGACCGTCGGCCTGCGCGTGCTCGTCATCGTGCTGCCCTCGGCGGTGCTGATCCCCTGGATCGACCCCGACGCCCTCGGCGACGCGCTCGCCCAACGGCTGCGCCTGCCCGACCGCCCGGTCGTCGCCACCTCCGCGGCCCTGCAACGCGTCCACGGCTTCGGTGAGATCTGGCGCGAGCTCGGTCGGGCCCGCCGCATCCGGGGTCTCGGCGTCTCCTGGCGCCAGCCGCGCACCGTCGTCGCGCACCTGGGCGCCCTGACCATGGGGCTGCTCGTGCGCACGCTGCGGGCCGCCGCCGACCTCGCCGTCGCCATGGACGCCCGCGGGTTCGCCACGGCGACCGCCCGCTCGTGGTGGATCCCCGCACCGTGGCGGGTGCGCGACACCGCCCTGGTCGCACTGGCGACCGTGCCGCTCGTGGTGGCGGTCCTCGCCCGCTGACCACACGGCATCCCAGTGGTTGTGGATCACCCACCCGGCGCTGCCCATGTCGCCCGCGTTCGGGTGGGTCATCCGCAACACGTGGGCTGCGGCATCCACCCGTGGGATGGTCGGCGTACGTCTTCCTGGGTGAACCAGTGCTGCAGGGCCCGACGGAAGGATCGAGATGGCCGACCGCGAGGCCTTCGATGCCTACGTGCGTGAGCGGTGGGACCCGCTGCTGCGCACGGCGGCCCTGCTCACCGGGGATGCGGCCGCGGCGGAGGACCTCGTGCAGGAGTCGCTGGTGCGGGCGGCCCGGCACTGGCACCGGGTCGACCCCGGTGCGGTCGACTCCTACGTGCGGCGGGTCATGTACACCCGCTCGATCGACGCCTGGCGCTGGCGCCGCCACCAGCCGGACCCCGTCGACCCGGTGCTGTACGAGCGGGCCGGCGCCGACGACACCGATGACCTGGCGACCCGGCTGACCCTCGTCGACGCCCTCTCGCGCCTCACCCCCCGCCAGCGGGCCGTGCTGGTCGCCCGGTTCTACGAGGACCGCACCGAGGTCGACACCGCCCGGGTGCTCGGCTGCTCGGTGAGCACCGTGAAGTCCCAGAGCCGGCACGCCCTCGAGCGACTCCGCGTGCTCGCTCCCGAGCTCGCCTCGACCTTCGGCCGTGAGGAGGCCCCACGATGACGCACCCCACCGACGAGCTCACCCGGATGCTGCGTGGCGCGGCCGACGACATGGTGCAGGGTGAGCGCGTTCCCGGCCCCGACGCCCCCCGGCTCTGGCGGCGCGGCCGGCGCACCACCTGGGCCGGCCGGGGGGCGGCGGCCGCCATCGCGGCGTTCGTGCTCTTCTTCGTGGTGAGTGGAGGCCTGGCCCTGACGGGCATCGCCCCGACGGTGCCCGCCGTGGGCAGCACGCTCACCTACCCCGAGGTCGTCTCGGACATGTTCGTCGACCAGCTGCCGGCGGGGTCCGGGCCGGTCTTCGGCGTGGTGCGGGCGGTCCCCACGTCGTCGCAGCCCGACGACATCCTCGTCATCCGGCGACAGGGGTCCCTGGCCAGCCTGCAGACCACCAACCCCTCCAACGGTTCGCCGATCCTGCTGTTCGAGGGCGGCACTCCGGTCCTCTCACCCGACGGGCAGCGCCTGCTCACCAGCGAGGGCGTCGTGGTCCTCGACGACGGCGTCGTGGTGCCACCGGTGATCACCTATCCCGAGATCCCGTCCCGCACCGGGGTGAACGACGTGTGGAGCCCAGACTCGCAGCACGTCCTGCTGAGCACCGTGGCCGGGCCGGCCGTCACCAACGGGTACGCCGACGTGGCGCTCAGCCCCGGCCCGGGGGACGACGCCGTCCTGGCCGCGGGGTGGCGCGGCAACGACACCGTGCTCGGGGTCCGTCCCGCGCCCGGTGGCGGGCTCGACATCCTCGCCCGGGGGCTGACCGACCCGCAGTGGTCGAAGGTCGTCCCGGTGGCCGCGGATGCCGTGTCCGCAAGCGGCCCTTCGGATGCCGTGCCGGAGCGGGTCTTCGCCTCGCCCGACGGGTCGCGGATCCTCCTGGTGTACGCCGCCGACGCCGCCCCGCCCCGCAGCGTCCTGGTCGATGCGACGACCGGGGCCCGGGTGGCGTTCGCCGGTGAGACGCCGTCGACGAGGGTCGCCTGGGACGGCTGCGCCCCGGTGTGGCAGGCCGGGCAGCCACTGACGGCCGACGGCGGGCTGCGCCGACCCGCGACGGGTGAGAGCGTCCTGCGGTTCTCGGGCCACCGCCAGCACGGCTGCGTCAGCCTGGCCGGCAACGAGCTGACCGGTTCGCCGGCTCCCGGCGCGGCCGGTGCCTGGCAGGAGCGGGCCTGGCAGGTGTGGACGGCGGCGCTTCCGGTCGGCGGCGTGCTCCTGCTGCTCTGGACGGCCTGGATGCTCGTCGCCCTGCGGCGCAGTCGCAAGCACGGGGAGGACTTCCTACCGATGATGCTGGGTCGGCTGTTCTGACGGCGGTGCGACTGCGGCACCCCACCGTTGGCGGTCACCCTGGCCGCTCGGAGATCTCCCACCCGGCGGATGCCCGGGACCGGCCTGGCTGGTGGGTGGTCCGAAACCAGTCGCCGGAGCGAGGTTGGACAGCGGTCGGTCCGGTCCGGGGTGTCGGAGGCGGACGGCATACTGGTGGATCGTGTCTGCCTCTTCCGTGACCCAGCCCGCCGCGGCGGTCCGCATCCCGCGTGAGCTGTGGGTGCTCGTGGCGGCGGCGTTCGTCATCGCGCTGGGCTTCGGGCTGATCCTGCCGGTGCTGCCGCAGTTCGCGCAGAGCTTCGGGGTGGGGGCCACCGCGAGCTCGATCGTGGTCAGCGCCTTCGCGTTCTTCCGGCTGCTGTTCGCCCCGGCCGGCGGCCGGCTGATCGCCCGGTTCGGCGAGCGGCCCATCTACCTCGCCGGCCTGGTCATCGTCGCCATCTCGACCGGCGCCACCGCGTTCGCGCACACCTACTGGCAGCTGCTGCTCTACCGCGGGCTGGGCGGCATCGGCTCGGTCATGTTCACCGTCTCGGCCGTCGCGCTGATCGTGCGGCTGGCCCCGCCCTCGATCCGGGCGCGCATCTCGTCGGTCTACGCGTCGGCGTTCCTGTTCGGCGGCATCCTCGGGCCGGTCGTGGGTGGCCTGCTGGGCAACCTGGGGCTGCGCGTGCCGTTCATCGTCTACGCCGTGGCGCTGCTCGTCGCCGCCTCCCTCGTCGCCGTCTTCATCAGCGGGTCGGCGTTGCGGCCGGCCGAAGGCGCGCCGGTGCTGCCGGTGCTGGCCGTGCGCGAGGCGTGGCGTGACGTCGCCTACCGCGCCTCCATCGGGTCGGGCTTCGCCAACGGCTGGGCGAACTTCGGGGTGCGCAACGCGATCCTGCCGCTGTTCGCGGCCGTGGTCATCGGCAAGCAGCCGTGGGTCGCCGGCACCGCCCTGGCCGTCTTCGCCGCCGGGAACGCGGTGGGCCTCACCGTGTCGGGGCGGCTGTCCGACCGTGTCGGGCGGCGCCCGTTCATCGTCGGTGGCCTGGTCATCAGCGGGCTGGCGACGATCGTCACCGGGTTCGCCTCCGACCTGCCGGTGCTCGTGGTGCTGTCGGTGGTCGCGGGCATCGGGGCCGGCATGCTCAACCCGGCCCAGCAGGCCGCGCTCGCCGACATCGTCGGGCGTGAGCGCAACGGTGGTCCTGCCCTGGCGACCTTCCAGATGTCGGCCGACAGCGGCGCCATCGTGGGGCCGATCCTGGCCGGCCTGCTCATCGACCACGGCAGCTACCCGCTGGCGTTCGGCATCACCGGGCTGGTGACCCTGCTCGCCGTCATCCCGTGGCTCTTCGCCCGCGAGACCCACGACGTGCAGCACGGTGCGCCGACGCCGCAGGACCCGTCGGGCGCCGAGGCCGACGCCCGGCACCTCTCCGACGTCGAGGCGTCCGTGGCCGAGCGCAGCCGCGAGGTCTGAGCGGTTGGTGGGCCCGAGAGGGCCGGTGCGGTCAGCGCGTCTCGAGCCCCATCGCCCGGCAGCTCCACGACCGCAGGCTGACCCGGTGCCAGGTGCCCACCGCCGGAACCCCGGAGAGTCGGGGCACGTTGACTCCTGGTCGTCCCACCCGACGGCACCGACCCACCACCTCGGAGGTCCGTCATCAGCACCCTCACCGGCAACCGGTCCGCCCTCGCCCTGCTCGACCGCCAGGTCGACACCCTGCTGGCCCTCGGCTACCCGGCCCTCGCCGGCCTGACCGACTCCGACTTCACCGACCGCCTCGAGCCGCTGCGCCCCGTCGCTGCCGGCCTGCCCGGGCTTCCCGAGCACGACGAGCCGGGCCACGCCTCGCTCGTGCTGGTCGTCACCCGTGCCCTCGTCGACCCCGAGCGCGCCGTGCCCCTGCTGCGCCTGGCACCCGGAGGCACCGCGCCCGGCATCCTCGACCGCAACCACGGCGAGGCCGGTCTGGCGCCGTACCGTCCGATCGAGCAGCTCGCCCTGCCCGACGCGGCCGCCTACCTGCTGCTCGACGTCGACCGGGGCGAGGAGTTCCTCGGCGTGCGCCCGGAGGAGGCCCTGCCCGTCGTGCTCGGCCGCGGGCGCACCCCGCTGACCATCGAGGAGGGCATCGCGGTGGTCACGCACGCCCCGCAGGTGCTCGAGAAGAACCGCTGCTTCATGCTCTCCGGGTCGCGCCGCGGTGACCGGCGGGTGCCGGCCATGTGGATCTCGGCCAAGGCGCCCAAGCTCGGCTGGTGCTGGGACGGCAACCCGCACGACTGGCTCGGGGTGGCGTCGGCGGGCTCGCGGGTCGCCTGACGTTCGCGAGTGAGCGTGCCGGGTGGCACGGCATCCGACCCAGCTCCCCTAGGGAGTGGTAGGTACACCGATCACCCACCCCCGAGGCGGTAGCCCAGGCGGGGTGTGGTCCACGCCCGGATGCGGGTCACGCGTCGACCCGCGCGGCCGCCGCAGGCGCTGTGGTGGGGTTCCCTTCCGAGTGCGGGTGCACCAGCAGGGCCAGGGTCGCGGCGAGGCAGGCGAGCACCGACCCGATCGCGACCGGCGACAGCCAGGTCGTGCCAGGGATCCCGGCATCCGCCTGGAAGCCGCCGACCGCCCACAGCACGGCGAGGTAGACGGCGCCGCTCGCGTTGATGGCGACGGCCAGCACCGCACCCCACGGCTCGCGCCGCCAGAGCAGCACGCCGGCCACGACGAACACCGGTGCCAGCAGCGAGAGGTCGATGGCGTAGACGAGGTGCACGGCTGACGGCGGCATGATGTCGCCGGGCAACGCGCCGGTGAGCGCGAACCGCAGCGAGATGCCGCCCCACGCCGCCACCAGGGCGACTCCCACGAACGTGGTGAACCCGGCGACGACCCGAGCGCGGGTGCCGCCGGCGACGCCGCGCGCTGCCCGGCCGGCATCGATGCTCGTGCCCAGCATCAGCAGCGCACCGATCGAGGCGACCAGCGCGGCCACGTGCAGCAGGAACACCGAGCTGAACGCCGCACCGAAGGCGTAGTAGGCGTAGTTGTAGACCCCGTAGTGCAGCATCCCGAGCCAGACCAGCACCGAGGCGCTGCTCTCGCGGCGCCTGCTGGCCACCATGGCCAGCGCGAGCACGGGGGCGGCGACCAGCAGGGTGACCAGGTCGTTGCCGCGGAACGCCGCGACGGCCCAGCTCTGCTCGGGGTACAGCCCGCCGACGGCCAGGCCGAGCGCCGCCTGCACCACCATCAGCAGCAGCACCACCCCGGACAGGATCAGTGCCGCGCGCAGCCGTGGGCCGGTGCGCAGGATGCTGGCGGAGGCGGGGTCGGGGGTCATCACGGTGCTCCTGGACGAGGGCGCGGCCCACCGGTCCGGCGCAGCCGTCACCGGTTCCACGCTAGCCCCGCGGACGACCCCGGATGCCGTGCACGTTGCCCGCCTCACACCGCCCGACTTCGGGCGACGGGCCACCGGGCGGCGCCGTCAGGCCTGCGCCCGGGGTGGGCATCTGGCACGAATGGCGAATGGGTCAGCCGGTGACCTCGACGACCTTCTTGGGCATGAACGCCGCGGCCACGACCAGTGTCAGCGCCACGACGAACGAGGCCAGGAAGACGGCGTGGATGGCCGGGTCGAGCACGCCCGCGGGCAGGGTCTCCAGGCTGGTCGGTTCCGACCCGAGCCGGTTGCGCACGACCGTGTTGGCGATGGCGCCGAATGCGGCCACGCCCACCGCCGACCCCACCGAGCGGGCGAACAGCGTGGCGCCGGTGGCCACCCCACGGCGTTCCCAGCCGACCGACGACTGGGCCGCGACGATCGCCGGGCTGGCGACGTAGCCGAAGCCGAGGCCCATCACGAAGTTGGGCGCCGCGAGGTGCAGCACCGAGCTGTCGGCGTCGACCGTGAGCAGCAGCGCCGCCCCGGCCAGGGCGATGACCGAGCCGATGAGCATCGTCGTGCGGAACCCGAACCGCAGGTAGAGCCGCCCGGACGTGGTCGCCGCGATGGGCCAGCCGATCGTCATCGCCGCGAGGGCGAACCCCGCGACGATCGCCCCGGTGCCGAGCACCCCCTGGGCGAACAGCGGCACGTACGACGTGAGCCCGAGCAGCAGCACGCCCACCACGAGCGAGGTGCCCATCGCCGCGGCGACCACCCGGTGCCGGAACACCCACAGCGGCAGCACCGGCTCGGCTGCCCGCCGCTCGACGAGCACGAAGGCCACCAGCACGAGCACCGCCCCGACGAGCAGCCCGATGCTCACCGGCGACGCCCACCCCCACAGCACCCCGCCCTCGAGCAGGGCGACGAGCAGCGCCACCGTGCCCACGAGCAGCAGCACCGTGCCGAGCACGTCGACCCTGGGCCGCGCGCGCTCGGGGTCGCGGACCCGCGGCTTCTCCTCGAACCGGCGCCACAGCATCCACGCGGCGACGGCACCCAGCGGCAGGTTGACGAAGAAGATCCAGCGCCATGACGCGTAGTCGGCGAACAGCCCGCCCAGGGTGGGGCCGACCAGCGACGAGATCGCCCAGACCGCCGCGATGTAGCCCTGCACCGTCGCCCGCTCGGCCACGGAGTAGATGTCGCCGACGATGGTCATGCCCACCGGCTGCACCGCCCCGGCGCCCAGCCCCTGCAGCGCCCGGAACGCGATGAGCGCCCCCATCGACCAGGCCAGGCCGCACAGCAGCGAGCCGGCGAGGAACAGCGCGACGCCGAGCAGCATCACCGGCTTGCGCCCGATGAGGTCGGAGACCTTGCCGTAGATCGGCACGGACACCGCCTGCGCCAGCAGGTAGACCGAGAACAGCCAGGGGAACTGGCTCAGCCCGCCGAGGTCACGCACCACCGCCGGCACGGCGGCCGCGAGGATGGTCGCGTCGATCGCCACCAGGCCGGTGCTCAGCATCACCGACAGCAGCACCGGTCCGCGCTCGCTGCGCAGGCCCACGCTGGCACGGCTGACTCGGGTCGGTGCGGAGGCGGTCATTGTCGAGCCAACCTCCGGGCCGGGAGTGGCATTCCGGGGTTCGACGGCGGGGTCACCAGCTGGTCTCGACGCAGGCCCGGGCGCTGCGCGGCTCGACCTGGATGGTGGCGTGGTCGATCGCGAAGCGCTCGCGCAGCACCTGCGCCGCCTCGGTGAGCACCGCCGTGGGGTCGGCGGCGTCGTCGCACACCAGGTGCACCGTCGCCACGTGCATCCCGGACGTGAGGGTCCACAGGTGCAGGTCGTGCACGTCGACCACGGCGGCGACCGCCCTCAGGGCCGCCTCCGCCTCGGCGGGCACGATGCCGGCCGGGGCGTGCTGGCCCAGCACCGAGAGCACCTCGCGGCCGAGCATCACCGCGCGCACGGCGACGAAAGCGGCGATGGCCAGGGCGATGACGGTGTCCCACACCGACTCGCCTGTCGCCGCCACCAGCAGGGCGGCCACGATGACGCCGACCGACCCCACGGTGTCCGCGACCACCTCGAGGTAGGCACCCTTGACGTTGAGGCTGTCGCCGGCGCCGCCCCGCAGCAGCACCAGCGCGACGAGGTTGACGGCCAGGCCGAGGATGCCGACCGCCAGCATGGCGCCGGTCGCCACCTCGGGCTCGTCGCCGATCCGGCCGACGGCGGCCACCACGATGTAGACCGCCACGCCGAGCATCAGGAGGACGGCGAGCCCCGACGCGAACACCTCCGCCCGGTAGGACCCGAAGGTGCGCCGGCCCGTGGTGTCGGGCCGACCCGCGATCCGGGTCGCGACCAGGGCGGCCCCGAGCGCCACGACGTCGGCGGCCATGTGGCCGGCATCGCTGAGCAGCGACAGCGAGCCGCTGGCCAGCGCCGAGACCAGCTCGACGACGAAGAACGCGGCGATGAGCGCGAACGCCACCCGCAGCCGCCACCGGTGCATGGCGCCCGCGTTGGGAGCGCCGTGGCCGTGGCCTGCACCCACCGGAACCACCTCCTGCGGCTTGCCGGGCATCCGTACGGCACGACGCTACTCGTCACCCCCTGCGGACCCCGGCATACAGTGCCGTCCATGCCCGGGTCCGACACCTTCCCCGCGCCGACGTCCGCCGCCGAGCGCCGCGTGCTCGACGCCGTCGACGAGGCCGAGCTGGTGCAGACCCTCGTCGAGCTGGTCCGCGTCCCGAGCGTCACGGGCACCGACGCCGAGAGCGACCTGCAGCACACGGTGGCCCGCTGGTTCGAGGAGGCCGGGCTCGAGGTCGACCTGTGGGCGATCGACCTCGACGAGCTGCGCGCCGACCCCGACTTCCCCGGCAGCGAGGCACCACGGGTCGAGGGGCACGGAGTGGTCGGCACGGCATCCGGCCATGGCGAGCCCGCGCTGGTGCTGCAGGGGCACATCGACGTCGTGCCGGTCGGTGACATCACCAACTGGCCTGACGCGCAACCTTTCTCCGCGCGCATCACGAACGGCGTGCTCCACGGGCGTGGCGCCTGCGACATGAAGGCCGGGATGGCCGTCAACCTGGCCGTGGCCCGGGCCCTGCACCGCTGCGGTGTGAGCACCGAGCGCCGGCTCGCCCTGCACAGCGTCGTCAGCGAGGAGGACGGCGGACTCGGCGCGTTCGCCACCCTGCGCCGCGGGCACCGGGGCGACGTCGCCGTCATCACCGAGCCGACGAGCGGGCGGCTCGTCACCGCGAATGCCGGTGCCCTCACCTTCCGCATCGAGGTGGCCGGCCGGGCCGCGCACGGCAGCACCCGGCACGAGGGCGTCTCCGCGTTCGACGCGTTCTGGCCGGTGCACCTCGCCCTGCGCGAGCTCGAGGCGCGGCGCAACGCCGACCGGCACCCGCTGTTCGCCGACAACCCGCTGCCCTACGGCATCTCGGTCGGCACGGTGCACTCCGGTGACTGGGCCAGCTCGGTGCCCGACCTGCTCGTGGCCGAGGGCCGGATGGGCGTGCGGCTGGGGGAGCATCCCACGCTCGCCCGGGCGGAGCTCGAGGATGCCGTCGCCGCGGCCGCCGCTCGCGACCCGTGGCTGCGCGACCACCCGCCTGCGGTGACGTGGCCCGGCGGGCAGTTCGCGTCGGGTCAGCTGGCGGAGGGGCACCCACTGGTCGACGAGGTCGCGGATGCCGTGGCACTCGTGAGCAGCCGGCGTCCGGAGGTCGCCGCGGCGCCCTACGGGTCGGACCTTCGCCTCTACACCGGCGTGGGCGGCATCCCGACCCTGCACTACGGGCCGGGGAACGTGCGCCTGGCGCACGCCCCGCGCGAGTCGGTGCCGCTGGCCGAGGTGGTGGAGGTGGCCCGGGCGCTGGCGCTCGTCGCCGCGCGGCGGCTCGGCGCGCACTGACCCAGCCTGCCCTGGCCACGATCGACCGACAGGTCGACGTTGCCCCGGGTGCTCCAGGCCGGGGGAACGCCAGGAAGCGCGCGCGGATGGCGGATGACGGGCGCGCCGCACGAAGCCACCCGAGGCCCTGCCGCGGGAGCACCATCGGCACAGCGTGGTGGCGACCGGGATGCTGCGACACGGGGAGCGCAGCAAACCCACGGCCCCCGGTCGCACTGGGCACAATGCCGGGATGGCCCTGCTGCGCTACACCGCGATCACCTCCCTCGACGGCTACGTCAACGATGCGGAGGGCGGGTTCTCGTGGGCCGAGCCGTCCGAGGAGCTGCACCAGGTGGTGAACGACCTCGAGCGGGAGGTGGGCACCTACCTCCTCGGGCGCCGGCTGTACGAGACGATGCGCTACTGGGAGACCGCGCCCGGTGACGTGCCCGGGCCGATGGGGGAGTACGCCCGCATCTGGCGGGCGGCCGACAAGGTCGTCTACTCCAGCACCCTCGAGGACGCCGTGACCGCCCGGACCCGGCTGGCCCCGTCGTTCGACGCCTCGGCGGTCGAGGAGCTCAAGGCCTCGAGCGTGCTCGACCTGAGCGTCGGCGGGCCCACCCTGGCGGCCGAGGCGTTCCGCGCCGGCCTCGTCGACGACGTGCACCTCTTCCTGCACCCGGTGCTCGTCGGCGGTGGCACCCGGGCACTGCCCGACTCCGTCCGCCCGCGTCTCGACCTGGTCTCGGTCGATCGAGTCGGCGACGTCGTGCACCTGCACCACCGCGTCCGCCACTGACCACCATGACCGCCGCTGACCAGCGGACCGAACCCCGGCATCCGACCGATGGCGGACCTCTGCGCGGGATCGCGCCGACTTGTCGCGGATCCTCGACCTCGTGGCCACCCGGGGCGGGCAGGATCCGACAGAAGTGCGGGGGGGTGCAATGCTCCCCGGTGACCGGGGTCAGCCCTTCTCGTCCTCCTGGGACGGTGGGGGGTTGTGGGGGCTGTCGTCGACCCGGTCGGCGACCTGCGGCACCACGGCCCAGAGCAGGGTCAGCACCAACAGGATCGTGCCGCCCGCGACCCACCCCTGCGGTGAGCCGAGCACGACGTCGACGACGAGCAGCACCACGCCCGACACGGTCAGCGCGAGCATCGCCAGCCCGGCCATCGCGAACCGGTTGCCCGACTCGACGAGCAGCTCGCGCCGCCGCTGGCGGAACAGCACCCGGTGCATCGCCACCGGCGCGACCACCAGGCCGGTCGTGAGCACCGACCCGGCCAGCACCGCGAGGTAGACGTTGCGCTGGAACGTCGTGAGGTCGCCGAACCGGTTGGAGAACGGCACGGTGAGCAGGAAGCCCGTGAGGATCTGCACCCCGGTCTGCGTCACCCGGATCTCCTGGAGCAGCTCGTCCCAGTTGCGGGTGAGCGTCTCCTGGGACGGTTGGCGGTCCTCGCCGCGCCTCTCGGCCATCGGTGTCCTCCCCTCGGTGAGCAGAGAAGTCTAGGCGCGGCGTCGGTGGCAGAGTGGCTGCGTGACCGATGCTGCCGTGACGATCGACGGGCTCCCGCGCGGCCTGTCCGCGCGCCGTCCGAGTGCGGCGGACGCACCCGACGTGGCGGCGCTGCTGGCCGCCCACCAGCGCGCCGCGAAGGGGTCCGCCGGAGTGGACCCCGAGGCGGTGCTCGGCCAGCTCGTGGGCACCGGCTCGTGGACCCGCCGCCAGGTGCTCGTGCACGAGCCGGGCGGGCGGCTGCTCGCTTGGCTCTCGGTGCACGACCGGGCGTCGGGCCGCACCCTCATAGAGGTCACCGTCACCCCAGACCTGCCGGGCCGGGATGCCGGGGCGCTCGCCGCCGCGCTGTACGCCGCCGGCCAGCGCCACGCGGTCGACATCGCCGCGATGCGAGGGGTGCACACGTCACTGCTCGACTCCGGTGCCTACGCCGACGACGCGCGACAGCAGCAGTGGCTGGCCGCGGCGGGCTACGGGCAGACCCGCACCTGGCTTCAGATGACCCGACCGGTGACCGTCGACGAGGCGCGGTCGCTGCCGGCGCTCCGCCCGGGCGTCGCCGTGCGTCCGGTGGAGCGGCACGACGACGGACTGCCCGTCGCGCAGGACCTGCAGGACGTGCACCGGGTGCTCGAGGAGTCCTTCCAGGACCACTTCAGCAGCTACCGCGAGAGCTTCCCCGAGTTCGTGATGCGGCTGCGAGAGGACCCCGGCCACCGCTGGGACCACTGGTGGCTGGCGACCGTCGAGACCGACGAGGGCGTCCTCCCGGCGGGGGCCCTGGTGACGACGGTGCTGCGCGAGGACGCCGAAGGCTTCGAGGGGAGCTACGTCGACTACATCGGGGTGCACCGCCGGGCGCGCGGCCGGGGTGTCGCGAAGGCCTTGCTGCACACCGCGATCGTGGAGGCTGCTCGTCGAGGACGGAACCGGGTGGGCCTCGAGGTCGACGCCGACTCGCCGACCGGTGCCGACGGCCTCTACACCTCGATGGGCTGGGTCACCGAGTACCGGACCCAGTCCTGGCACCGCGAGCTCGACCTGCGCTGAGCACCCCACAGCGGCACCGCCGCACGGCCGTGCCTCCGCGGCCGCCCGCCACCACGGCGGTGCGGCACCGACGAGCGTCGGCCCCGACGAGGAGCCGTCAGCCGGACCAGATGTCCACGACGACGCGGGTGGGGTTGCGCAGCAGGGTGACCCGGAACGGACGCTTGCCGTCGCGCACCCCGACGAAGGCCTGCCCGACGGCCTCGAAGCCGCCGTAGACCGGCTGGGCCTCGGCCACCACCGTGCCGGCCAGTGAGGCGGCGGAGGCGCTGCCCGGTCGCGGGGCGTTCGCCGGCGGGATGCCGACCGAGCTGACCAGGACCTCGAGAAAGGCGTCACCGCGGATGTCGACGACGTCGCCACTGCCGTCGGCGATCGGCTGGTCGACGTACTTCACCTGCAGGGACGGCCGCCCCGCGCCGGGGAACTCCCAGACCACCCGGTCGTAGCCGGGGTGCGTGCCGACCCGCACCCCGCCGATCGCGCCGAGGTCGCCACCCAGGGAGGGGAAGCCCTTCGTGCTGACCGTCTTCAGCGAGAAACCGGCCGGAACCGATGTGGTTCCGCTCGGGGAGGGGCTGGCGCTGGGGGATGCCGTGTCGGTCGGCGCCGTTGTCGTCGGCACCGGCGCCGTCGGGGACGGCGTGCTGGGTGCGGGTGTGCTGGCGGTCGTGCCCGACGGCTGGGTCGGCGCGGGGGTCGGCGTGCCGTCGTCCGAGCAGCCCGCCAGGGCGAGCACGGCGAGCGACAGCACGGTGGCGGCACGAGCGGTCGGTGAGGTGCGGGACATGACGACCTCCTTGCCCTCGACGGTACTCGCGGACCACCCCAGCCGCCCGGAGCCTCGCCCGGGCGCGCCCACCGGAGAACGCAGACCACGCAGGGTGCCGGGCGGCATACTCTCGCCATGAACATCGGTCTGCGCGACCGCGTCCTGCCCGAGAACCAGCGACGCACCCTCGAAGAGCTGTCCGACGACCTCGACCTGCGCTCCGGCGACACCCGCGCCAAGCAGTCGGCGTTCTGGACGATGCTGGTGCTCTCGGGCATCATCGCCACGGCCGGCATCCTGGCCGACTCCACGGCCACCGTCATCGGGGCGATGATCATCGCGCCCCTCTCGACACCGATCATGGGCATCGCCCTCGGCATCGTGAAGCGCGAGCGGATCCGGGCCGGGCGTTTCGTCCTGGCCGGTGCGGTCATCGTCGTGCTCATCGGTGTCGTCGCGGCCTTCGTGGTGCCTGACATCGACCTGCGGACCAACTCGCAGATCACGAGCCGCACCTCGCCCACGCTGGTCGACCTGATCGCCGCCATCGCCACCGGTCTGGCCGGCGCGGTGGGGCTCTCGCGCCGCGACGTCGCAGCGGTGCTGCCCGGGGTGGCCATCGCCATCTCGCTGGTCCCACCGCTGGCAGTGGTCGGCATCTGCCTCGGCGAGGGCTCGGTCGAGCTGGCCCTCGGGGCCCTGCTGCTCTTCGTGTCGAACCTGGTCTCCATGGTGCTCGCCGGCACGGTGCTCTTCGCGGCGCTGGGCTACTCCGCCGAGGCGGACCAGGAGGCCCGCCTCGTGGGTGCCGAGCGCAAGTCCTACATCAGGCTCGTCGCCCTCCTCGTGGCCGTCCTCGTACCACTCGCGCTGAACACCGCTCTGGTGGTGCTCCTGCACTCGTGGACCTCGACGATCGAGACCGTCGCCCAGGGCTGGCTGTCCGGCATCCCGTCGGCCGAGGTGACCGACGTGCAGTTCACGTCGCGCTCCTTCCGGATCCAGGTGCGGGTGCCCCCGGGCGAGCTGCCGCCGACCGACCAGCTGCTGCGCGACGTCGACACCGTGATCCCGGGCCGGTTCGCGATCGTCGTGGACACGACCTACGGCGAGGACGTCGACGTCGGCACGACCGGCACGCCCCGCTCGGGCTGAGCGACCACGGCCGGCCGGGTCGAGGCCGGTGCAGCCGGTGCGCCGACCCTGGTATCTGCGGCCGGTCCTGCTGCTCCTCTCCTTCGACACCCGTTGCAGGAGGACCCATGTCGTTGACCGTCAGCAGTCCCGCGCCCGCGCCCGCGCCCACTGTCGCGCCCACTGTCGCGCCCGGGCCGGCTGTCGCGCCCGGGCCTGTGCTCGGCGCGCCCGTCCTGCGCGCACCGGCCCCGTCGGCATCCACCACCACCGTCCCCTCCAAAGGGTTGCTGCCGACCCCGCGCCTCGAGCTGAGCGTCGGCACCGCCGTCGCCCGCTACCTCGCGCTGGCGTCGGCGCTTCCGGGCACCGCGATCCACTACGCGGTCAAGGCCAACCCGCACCCCGTGCTCCTGCGCGCGCTCGCCCAGGCCGGGTGCCGGTTCGACGTCGCGAGCCCGACGGAGGTGCGGGCTGCACTGGCCGCCGGCGCCCCGGCATCCCACCTCGTGCACTCCAACCCGGTCGCCCGCCGCGACCACCTGGCCGAGGCGTACGGCCTCGGCGTGCGGCTCTTCGTCGTCGACTCGACCGGCGAGGTCGCCAAGGTCGCCGACGCGGCACCCGGGTCGTCGGTGCTCGTGCGCATCGTCACCTCCGGCTCGGGCTCGGACTGGCCGCTGTCACGCAAGTACGGCTGCACCGTCGACGACGCGGTCCACCTGCTGGTGCGGGCCGGCCACCTCGGTCTCGACCCGGCCGGGGTCTCCTTCCACGTGGGCTCCCAGCAGCGCGACCCCCAGGCGTGGGCGGCTCCGATCCTCTCGGCCGCCCGGGTCTTCGCCGAGGTGCGCGCCGCCGGGTTCCACCCGTGGCTGCTCGACCTGGGCGGCGGCTTCCCCGCCCGGCTCGACGCCGAGCCGCAGCCGGTCGCCGACTACGCCCGTGCCATCGAGGCGCAGCTCGCGGCGGCGTTCGGCGCCGATCGCCCGCGCACCCTGGTCGAGCCCGGCCGCGGCATCGTCGGGGATGCCGGAACGGTCGTCACCAGCGTCGTGGGGGTCGTCGACCGGGGTGGCGCCCGGTGGGTGTTCGTCGACGCCGGCGTCTTCACCGGGCTGGTCGAGACCCTCGACGAGGCGATCCGCTACCGGCTGGAGACTCCCGGGGTGGCCGGTCCGAACGGGCCGTGCGTGCTGGCCGGGCCGACCTGCGACAGCGCCGACGTGCTCTACGAGACCACGCCGGTCTGGCTGCCGCTGACCCTGGCCGAGGGCGACGAGCTGCGCATCCACGCGGCCGGGGCCTACTCCAGCTGCTACTCGACGGTCGGCTTCAACGGGTTCGCGCCGCTGCCCACCATCGTGACCCGCTGACCCGCTGACCCGCTGACCCGCTGACCCGCTGACCCGCTCCCCGGCGCACCGAACTTTTGCGCCGTCACGGTGATGACGGCGTTGCTCGGTACCGACGGGACGCAGGTGCGCCGTCACGGAAGATCGGCGCCGTCACGGTGACGGTTCGGAAGCTCAGCCGCGGTCGAGGAAGGTGCACACGCACACCTTGTTGCCGTCGGGATCGGCGAGCACCGTGAACGACGGCGCCTCGGAGGCGTCGACCAAAGTGCCACCGGCGGCGACCGCCGCGGCGATGCGGGCCTCGGCCACCTCCGCCGCCACCCAGAGGTCGGGGTGCCAGCGCTGACGCGGCACCTCGTGGGGTTCGGTCCCCTGGAACCACATCGACGGGCCCTGGCCCGTGGGGTCGAACACGGTGTCGCCCACCACCGCGCCGGCGTCGCCGGTGAGCACCGCTGCCCAGAACGGCCCGAGCCGTGCGTCGTGTGCGGTGTCGAGCCCGAGCTCGACCTGCTGGACCTCGCCCGGGGTCGAGGTGACGTCGTGGCGGGTGGCCACCTCGCTGAGCAGCCGGGCGAGGGTGACGTCGTCGGCCCGCACCCAGATGCCGCCGGGCCCGAGGTCCGTGGCCACCTGCAGGTCGACCGCGGTGGGGTGCACGGTGGCCTCGAGGTGGTCGCCGAGCCCGGCTGCCGCGGCCGCGGCGACGGCATCCGCGACGAACGCGGCGCCGACCGACGCGTCGGGCGCCCGGAACCGCGCGTGGAAGCGCTGGGAGAGCTTGCGCCAGTCGGTGAGCCCGGCATCGATGATCTCTGGCGTGCTGAGTCGGTCCATCCGGACAACCTGCCACCGCTCACCGACACCCGACGTCCCAACTTTCCCGCCCGGTGCCGGAAGCTTCAGGTTCGCCCCACAACAGTTCCGGTGCGAACCGCACACTTCCCGCATCGGGCGAAAAAATTGGGATGCCGGGGGGCGGGGTGGAACATC
>JBJMHU010000073.1:0-18852 GCA_045807225.1 Ornithinibacter sp.
GACGCCCGGGCGGGATGCCGGCAGCCCGCCCGTCGACGACGTCCGGGCCCAGCGCGGGGGCTGGCGGCCCAGCCGGCGCGGACGACCCGTGGACCGCCCCGCGGAGTGGGCGCTAGCGTGGCCCGATGGAGCTTCCCGAGCCGGTGCGCGTCATCCGCGACGAGGAGCTCCTCGAGGCCGACCCGACGTCGGGGATGCTGCGTCGACGCGCGTTCGAGGCGCCGGGCCTCTGGGCGGGCCAGGTGGTCACCGAGCCGGGTGCCTTCTCGGGATGGCACCACCACGACTCCAACTCCTCGATGCTCTACGTGGTGCGCGGGGTGCTCCGCCTGGAGTGCGAGGGCGTCGAGGGCTGGGTCGACGCCCTCGCGGGCGACTACGTGCGGGTGCCGGCCTTCACGGTGCACCGGGAGTCGAACCCCGGACGGGAAGCGTCACTGGCGGTGATCGCCCGGGCCGGGGCCGGCATCCCGACCGTGAACGTGCCGCACGCCCCGCCCCCGCACGGCTGACTCGGCTCGGGGCCTCCGCACCCGCTGGTGGCACAGTCTTTCTCGTCTCAGCCCATCACCAGGCCCTCGATGTCGTGCTTCTGGGTGATCGGCGCGAGCTCGTCGACGACGGGGCAGGCGAGGTGGTCACGCACCCCCTGGGGCAGCCCCTCCCAGAAGCGCCTCGTGACGGCCAGGTCGTGGTGGGCGTCGTTGCCCGCACCCGGCGCGTCGACCCCGAGCACGAGCACCGGGCGGGCTGTCGTCGACCGGTTGGGGGTTCCGCGGTGGATGGTCAGTGCCGACCGGGCGGAGATGTCACCCACCTGCGGGTACTTGCGCTGGGCCAGCTCCTCGTAGCGGTGGTACTCCGACTCGGGCGGGAACTGCTGGTGGTCGAAGTCGTCACCGGGCTCCCACTGGGTCCCCGGTGCGATCTCGAACGGACCCATCTCGTCGGTCGTGTCGACCGTGGTCAGGTTGAACGCGAGCGACGTGAGCCGGCCTCCGTCCCTGGTCTCCGGCGGGCTGGGGAAGTCACGGTGCCACGGCTGCAGCGTCGCGCCGGGGAACGGGATGTCGAACCCCACCTCGACGATGCGGTAGTCGGGCCCGAGCACGCTCTCGCAGACCGTCCGCACCCACGGGTGGTCGACCAGCTCCACGAAGCCGCGCAGTGCCTCCGGGTGCATCTCGACGTACCAACGGTGCGGTCCACGTCCGACGGCGCCGCGCTCGCGCGACCGGGCCTCCTCGAACGCGGCGTCGACGTCCTGGCGCACCTGCTGGACCCACTCCGGCGGGAAGGCGCCCCTGAGGGCGATGATCCCGTCGGTGGCCAGCCCCTCGCGGATCTGCCCGACGTCGAAGCCGGCGTCGGTGTTCTCGCTGGTCATGACATCCGACGCTACGCCGCGAGGGGTGCCGGGGCGTGGCGGGCGGACAGCGGACCGGGGCCGGCTGCCCGCCCGCCCGGGAGCTCGGCCGCGCCCGGGGTCTTGCCGGGTCGCGGCTGGGTGGCAACACTGGATCGGACCGCCCTGCGTCACGGCGGGGTGTCCGAGTCTTGGGGAGGACCTGCGATGTCCGAGGGACCCATCCACCTGCTGGTGGGCACGACCAAGGGCGCCTTCGTGCTCGACGGCGATGCCGCTCGCAGCCAGTGGACCGTGCGCGGGCCGTACTGCGACGGGTGGCCGGTCAACCACGTCATCGGTGACCCGGTCACCGGAACCATCTGGGCCGGGGGTGGCGGTGACTGGTCCGGGGCCGGTGTCTGGCGCTCCGACGACGGGGGCCGCACCTGGCAGCTCAGCAAGCTGACGTCGGGGCAGATGGATGCCTGGGCCGCCGAGGACCCGGCGTTCGCGGCGTCGGTCGGCTGGACCGAGGCGGAGGCGCCGTTCGGCGACCACTTCTCCCAGGTGTGGTCCCTGGCGCGGGTCGGCACTCGGCTCTATGCCGGCACCAAGCCGGCGACCCTCCTCGTCAGCGATGACGACGGCGCCACGTGGGAGGCCGTCAAGGGCCTGACCGACCACCCGTCGGCCGCCGAGTGGGGCCCGGGCGCCGCCGGCCTCGTGCTGCACACCATCGTCGCCGACCCCGAGGACCCCGAGAAGCTGTGGGTGGGCATCTCCGCCGCCGGCGTCTTCGCCACGCAGGACGGTGGCGTGACCTGGGAGCGACGCAACGACCTGGCCGAGCCGCGCGACGGTGAGGGGCACGCACACCCCGCGGCGGCATCCGAGGGTCACACGGGTTTCTGCGTGCACCACGTCGAACGGGCCGTCGGCGACGGCGACGTGCTCTACCAGCAGAACCATCACGGGGTCTGGCGGTCGCCCGACGGAGGACTCAGCTGGCACGACATCACCGCGGGCCTGCCGTCGACCTTCGGCTTCCCGCTGTGGGCGCACCCGCGCGACCCGCGCACGGTCTGGACCCTGCCCCTCAACGGCGACACCGAGGGCCGCTACCCGCCGGATGCCGCCGCAGCGGTGTGGCGGTCACGCGACGCCGGCGCGTCCTGGGAGGCGCTGCGTGACGGTCTGCCCCAGGAGGCGTGCTTCTTCACGGTGCTGCGTCAGGGCATGAGCGGCGACCGGCGCGAGCCTGCCGGGGTCTACTTCGGCACGAACACCGGCTCGGTGTTCGCCAGCAGCGACGAGGGCGAGTCGTGGGCGGAGGTCGCGCGCCACCTGCCCACCGTGCTGGCCGTCGAGGCCTTCGAACCGGCCGCCGGCCGGGGCGCCACCGCAGCGGTGGAAGGGGCGGGGGTGCGGCAGTAGCGTGAAACGTTCCCGTCGTTCGGGGCGGGGGGACCAGGGGAGGAACGATGAACGGAAGAGCACGCACTCGTGCGGTCCTGACCGCGACGGTCGTCACGGCGGCCTCGGCGGCGCTGGCGCTCAGCGCACCGGTCGCGACAGCAGACGACCACGGCCGGGGAGACGACCACGGGCACGGCCACAGGCATGGCCCCTTCACGGCGGGAGCGCCGGGGGTCGGGGACCGCTACTACCCCCTCGCCGGCAACGGGGGCTACGACGTCCGGCACTACGACATCACCGGCACCTACGACCCGGCATCCGACGTCTGGTCGGCGACCACGGTCATCTCGGCGAGGGCGACCCAGAACCTCTCTCGCTTCGACCTCGACTTCGACGGGATGACGATCCGCCGGCTCGTGGTCAACGGCCAGCCGGCCCGGTGGGTGCGCGACGGCGCCGAGCTGGTGGTCACACCGAGGCACCCCATCCGCTCGGGGAGTGCGATCCGGGTCTCGGCAACCTACTTCGGGGTGCCCAAGGAGTTCGTCCTGCCACTGGGCAGCGACTCCCTGCGCACCGGTTTCATGGCCACCGACGACGGCGCGACCGTGGCCGGGCAGCCCGACGTGGCCGCCGGGTGGTTCCCGGTCAACGACCACCCACGGGACAAGGCGTCCTACGACTTCCACGTCACGGTGCCGCGCGGGCTCGGCGTCGTGGCCAACGGTTTCCTGGCCGGCCAGCGCACACGGGGCAACACCACCCGGTTCGACTGGCACGCACCTGAGCCGATGTCGAGCTACCTGGCGACGATCGACATCGGGAAGTGGAACGTGCGGCAGGGTCGCACGGCTGCCGGCATCCCGGTCTACGACGCCGTCGATCCCGACCTGCTCGCCGATCCGTTCTACGGCCCGTCGATCAACGCCTCGCTCGCGCGGCAGGGCGAGATCCTGGGCGTGCTGTCGTCGGCCTTCGGCAGGTACCCGTTCCGCACGGTCGGCGCGATCATCGACGACCAGGACGACCTCTTCTTCGCGCTCGAGACCCAGACCCGGCCGGTCTACTCCAAGTACTTCTGGCCCGACGGGGGTGACGGCGTCATCGCGCACGAGCTGGCCCACCAGTGGTACGGCGACGACGTGGCCCTGAAGCAGTGGCAGGACATCTGGCTCAACGAGGGCTGGGCGACCTACGCCGAGTGGATCTGGGCGGAGCACGAGGGCCAGTTCACCCCGCAGGACGCGTTCGACTTCTTCTACAACGACATCCCGGCCGACGACCCGTTCTGGGCGTTCGTCGTCGGGCAGCCGCCGCAGGACGACCTCTTCGGCAACCCGGTCTACATCCGGGGTGGGATGACGCTCCAGGTGCTGCGCAACCGGGTCGGCGACGACGCCTTCTTCCAGATCGCCCGGCAGTGGGTGCAGGAGCGCGGTGGTGGCACCGGCACGACGGCTCAGTTCATCGCGCTGGCCGAGCGGGTCTCCGGGCAGCAGCTCGACGACCTGTTCGACGCCTGGCTGTTTACCGGGTCGCGGCCCACCCTGACGACGCTCGGGGCCCGTGCCGCGGCGCCATCGAAGGGCGCGGCCGCGGTGCGCACGTGGGACGCCCAGTTCACCAGGCGCACCGCCGCCGGTCGCTACTGAGCCGGTCGGCCGCTGCCGTTCCGCTGACACGCTGGTAGGTCCCGCGCCGGGGCCGGTCTGGTCGTAGACCGGCCCCGACGGTCGTGCGCCGGTGCTGGAAGAATCGGCCCATGCCCGACGCCCCGCTGGACCTGCCCGGCTACGCCCACCTCTACTCGGGCAAGGTCCGCGACCTCTACGCCCCGGTCGACCCGGCCAGCGGGGAGCCGCGCGCCGACCGGTTGCTCCTCGTCGCCTCCGACCGCATCTCCGCCTACGACTTCGTGCTCGACACCCCCATCCCCGACAAGGGGGAGGTGCTCACCCGCCTGTCGCTGTGGTGGTTCGCCCAGCTCGAGGACCTCCTCCCCAACCACGTGGTCACCGCTGACGTGCCGGCCCTGCCGGATGCCGTGCGCGGCCGTGCCGTGCTCGTCGAGCGTCTCGAGATGCTTCCCGTCGAGTGCGTGGCCCGGGCCTACCTCACCGGCGGCGGCCTGGACGAGTACACCGCGACCGGCGCCGTGAGCGGCATCCGGCTGCCCGCCGGGCTGGTCGACGGCGACCGTCTGCCGGAGCCGATCTTCACACCGTCGACCAAGGCCCCGATGGGGCAGCACGACGAGCCGATCCCCTACTCGGTCGTCGAGGCGCAGCTCGGTGCGGCGCTCGCCGGTCGGGTGCGCGATCTCACCGTGGCGATCCTGCAGCGTGGCAACGAGATCGCGGCCCAGCGCGGCATCCTGCTCGCTGACACCAAGGTCGAGTTCGGGCTGCGGGGCGGCGAGCTGGTGCTCGCCGACGAGGTGCTCACCCCCGACTCCTCACGGTTCTGGCCGGCCGACCGGTGGGAGCCCGGGCACGCCCAGTCCAGCTTCGACAAGCAGTACGTGCGCGACTGGCTCACCTCGCCGGCATCCGGCTGGTCCAGGTCGTCGGGGGAGGCGCCGCCGCCGCTGCCGCACGACGTGGTGGAGCAGACCCGGGCGAAGTACGTCGAGGCCTACGAGCGGCTCACCGGCGAGAGGTTCTGAGGGCGGGGCCGTCGTCGATCTCACGGCGCACCAGGTCGGTCCAGCGCGCCATGGCGAGGTCGGCCGCGGCCCGGTCGCCCGTGACGGCCACCTCGAAGAGCAGGCCGCGGGCCATCGCGAGGGACTGCAAGGCCAGGGTGCCTGCCCGCTCGGCCGGTACCCCGAGCCCGAGGTAGCTGTCGCGGAGCGCGTCGGTCCAGCCGGTGCGCAGCCAGGTGCGCAGGCCGTCGGCGTGCGGCTGCCCCCGCATCGCGTGCGTCGACAGCTCGAAGAACAGGGGGGCGAAGACCTCCGCCCGGTCGGCGACGCGGGTCCAGAACGCGGCGCCCGCCTCGAACGGGTCGTCGTAGGTGGCGGCCAGCTCGACCAGTGCGGCGTGTTCGGACTGCTCCACGGCCTCGACGACGGCGCCGAGCAGCCCTTCACGAGAGCCGAAGTGGTAGTTCAGCATCCGGTGGCTCGTGCCGATGCCGGCCGCCAGGGTGCGCAGGCTGGTGTCGCCGACGCCGTGCTCGGCGAACCAGGCCACCACCCGGCCGAGCAGCTCGTCGCGCGCCGTCGCCCCCCGGGGTGCGGGGTCGCTGCTGGGGGCGGTGGCGGTGGCCGGGTCAGCGGGTCCCGGGCTACCGGCGGGCGCCTCAGACGCCTCAGGCACCGGTCGCCGGCTCAGCGGCCTTCGCGGTGCTGTCGAGTGCCGCCGCCTCGCGGGTCACGTAATCCAGGCTCTTGCGGCCGAGGGTGAGGCGGATGAGCGGGGCCAGGAACCCGGACCACTGGATGGCGAGCCCGATGGTGGTGCTGCCGTCCGGGCCGGGGGTCAGGGTGTGGGTGCCCACGGTCCGGATGCCGGGTCGCACCGACTCCCAGGTGAACGAGCGGCCGGGGTCGATGTCGGTCATCGTCCAGACCGCGCGGGGCATCCCCGGCTGCTCGACGGTGTAGGAGGCGCCCACCTCGTCGGCGCGGTCGGGCTCGTGGGGTGTCACGGCATCCACCGTGGGCAGCCACTGCGGCCAGCGGCGCACGTCGGACAGGACCGCCCACAAGCGGTCGGCTGGTGCGGTGCTCTGGCGGGTCACGTCGATCATGTTCCAAATGGTACATTCGCGTCGCGTCCCTGGCAAGGCCCGCTTCCGGGTGGTGCGGGGCGGACCGGACCTGGCGCGGGGCTGAACGCCGGCCCTTGTAACCTTGGGCACGGCATCCGCCCCGCTCCGCCGACCGGGAGACCGCACCCATGGCCTCGTCGCACGACCTCGTGCTGACCACCGTCCCGGGCGGCAACGCCCTCTCCCCGTTCCGTGCCGCTGCGCTGGTGGCCCGGCTGCAGCGGGTGGTGCCCGGCCTCACCGCGGTCTCGGCCCGGCACGTGCACTGGGTGGCGAGCGAGCAGCCGCTGGACGACCCCACCACTGCGACGGTCGAGCGCCTGCTCACCTACGGCGCGCCGGATGCCGGTGACGCGGCGGGCGCGCACGTCGCCGTGGTCGTGGTGGCCCCGCGCCTGGGCACGCTGTCGCCGTGGGCCAGCAAGGCCACCGACATCGCCCACAACTGCGGGGTCGAGGTGCGCCGGGTCGAGCGCGTCACCGAGTACCACCTGGCCACCGACGAGCCGCTCACCGAGGCCCAGTGGGCGGCCGCCGCCGACCTGCTGCACGACCGGATGACCGAGACGGCGCTGCCGACCCGGGCCGACGCGGCCGCGCTGTTCGACGAGCGTGAGGCCGAGCCGATGGAGCGCGTCGACCTGCTCGGTCGCGGACGGGCGGCCGTCGAGGAGGCCAACACCGCCTACGGGCTGGCGCTGTCCGACGACGAGGTCGACTACCTGGTCGAGGCGTTCGCCGGCCTCCGGCGCAACCCCACCGACGTCGAGCTGATGATGTTCGCGCAGGCCAACAGCGAGCACTGCCGGCACAAGATCTTCAACGCCGACTTCGTCGTCGACGGCGTCGTGCAGCCACGTTCGCTGTTCGGGATGATCCGCCACACCGAGGAGGTCGCGGGCGAGGGGACCGTGGTCGCCTACGTCGACAACGCCTCGGTGATGGTGGGGGGTCAGCGGGTGCGCTGGCTGCCGGAGTCGGCCGACGGCCCCGGCCGCTACGCCGCGCGCGACGACGAGGTGCACGTGCTGATGAAGGTCGAGACGCACAACCACCCGACCGCGATCTCACCGTTCCCGGGGGCAGCCACCGGCGCCGGTGGGGAGATCCGCGACGAGGGCGCCACCGGTCGGGGGTCGCAGCCCAAGGCCGGGCTGACCGGTTTCGCCGTGTCGAACCTCCACCTGCCGGGGCTCGAGGAGCCTTGGGAGAGTTCGCGGTACGGCGCGCCCGGGCACATCGCCACCCCACTGGAGATCATGCTCGAGGGGCCGATCGGGGCGGCGGCCTTCAACAACGAGTTCGGCCGGCCGGGGCTGGGCGGGTTCTTCCGGGTCTACGAGCAGACGGTCGACGGGGTGCGCCGCGGGTTCCACAAGCCGATCATGAGCGCGGGTGGGCTGGGCACGATCGGCGCCGACATGACCGAGAAGGTCGTCTTCCCGGCCGGCACGCTGCTGGTGCAGATCGGCGGGCCGGGGATGCGGATCGGGATGGGCGGAGGTGCTGCCTCGTCGATGGCGGCGGGGGCCAACGCCGCCGAGCTCGACTTCGACTCGGTGCAACGCGGCAACCCCGAGATCGAGCGCCGCGCGCAGGAGGTCATCAACCACTGCTGGAGCCTGGGGGCGGACAACCCGGTGCTGGCGATCCACGACGTCGGGGCGGGCGGGCTGTCGAACGCCTTTCCCGAGCTGGTCGACGGGGCCGGGCTCGGGGCGCGCTTCGACCTGTCGGCGGTCCCGCTCGAGGAGTCGGGGCTCGCGCCGAAGGAGGCCTGGTGCAACGAGTCGCAGGAGCGCTACGTCGTGGCGCTGGCCCCCTCGTCGCTGCCGCTGTTCGCAGCGCTGTGCGAGCGCGAGCGGTGTCCCTACGCGGTGGTCGGGGTGGCACGTGACGACGGCCGGCTCGTGCTGGGCCACGGGGCCGACGACCGTGACGACGAGGACCGCGCCATCGACATGCCCATGGAGGTGCTGCTCGGCAAGCCGCCGCGGATGACGCGCGACGTCACCCGGGTCGCGCGCGACGGGGGGTCGCTGGACCTGGCCGGGCTCGACCTGCGCCCGGCGGCGTATGCCGTGCTGCGCCACCCGACGGTCGCCTCGAAGCGGTTCCTGGTGACGATCGCCGACCGCACCGTCGGCGGGCTGACGCACCGCGACCAGATGGTGGGGCCCTGGCAGGTGCCCGTCGCCGACGTCGCCGTGACGTTGGCCGACCACGTCGGGTTCGCCGGTGAGGCGATGGCGACCGGGGAACGGATGCCGCTCGCGGCGGTGGACGCGCCGGCATCCGGGCGGATGGCGGTCGGCGAGGCGCTGACCAACCTGTTGGCGGCGCCGGTCGGCACGCTGGCCGGCGTCAAGCTGTCGTGCAACTGGATGGCCGCGTGCGGTGAGGACGGCGAGGACGCCGCGCTCTACGACACGGTCGAGGCGGTGGCCATGGAGCTGCTGCCCGAGCTCGGGGTGTCGGTGCCGGTCGGCAAGGACTCGTTGTCGATGCGCACCCGCTGGACCGACCCGGCGTCGGGAGAGGCACGGCAGGTGACCTCCCCGGTGTCCTTGGTGGTCACGGCATTCGCGTCGCTGCCCGACGTGCGCGGCACCTGGACCCCGCAGCTGCGTGGTGGGGCCGCTGGTGGGCCGGCGAGTGCGCTGCTGCTCGTCGACCTCGGTGGCGGTCGCGACCGCCTGGGCGGGTCGATCCTCGCGCAGGCGTCGGGGACGTTCGGCGGTGCGGTGCCTGATCTGGACGACGCCTCGAGGTTGACGTCGCTGGCGGCCGCCCTGTCCGAGCTGCGTTCTGCCGGGCTGGTGCTCGCCTTCCACGACCGGTCCGACGGGGGACTGTGGGCGGCGGTGTGCGAGATGGCCTTCGCCGGTGCATGTGGCGTCGACGTCGAGGTCTCCTCGGTCGAGGGGCTCTTCGCCGAGGAGCTCGGAGTGCTGCTCGAGGTCCCCGACGAGCGGTCCGCTGAGGTCGAGGCGATCTTCGACGCGCACGGCCTCCGGCCGCTCTTGCGTCGTCTCGGCGCTCCGAACGCCGACCGGCGGGTGCGGGTGCGGATCGACGGGGAACCAGCCCTCGACGAGCCGGTGCGCGACCTCGCCCAGGCCTGGGACGAGGTGTCATGGCGGATCGCCGGGATGCGCGACAACCCGGCCTGTGCCCAGGAGGAGCACGACGCGGTCGGTGCGGAGGATGACCCCGGGCTGGTCATGGCTCCCACGTTCGACCCCACGGTCGACGTCGCGGCGCCCTACCTGTCCCTCGGGGTGCGGCCGAAGGTCGCGATCCTGCGGGAGCAGGGCGTCAACAGCCACGTCGAGACGGCATTCGCCTTCGACAGAGCCGGTTTCGACACCTACGACGTGCACATGACCGACCTGCAGACCGGCCGGTTCGACCTCGGCGACGTGGTCGGACTCGTGGCGTGTGGTGGCTTCTCCTACGGGGACACGCTGGGGGCCGGTGAGGGCTGGGCTCGCTCGGTGCTGTTCAACGAGCGGCTCACCGAGGGCTTCTCCCACTTCTTCCACCGCGACGACACGTTCGGGCTGGGCATCTGCAACGGCTGCCAGATGTTCGCGGCACTGGCGGACCTCATCCCCGGCGCGGAGGCGTGGCCGCGGTTCACCCGCAACCGCTCGGAGCAGTACGAGGCGCGACTGACGCTCGTCGAGGTGCTCGAGTCGCCGTCGATCCTCACCGCCGGGATGGCCGGCAGCCGGGTGCCCATCGCGGTCGCCCACGGCGAGGGCTTCGCTGACTTCTCGGCTCGTGGCGACTCGGGCCGGGTCGCGCGGGTGGCCAGGTTCGTCGACCACACCGGCGAGCCGGCGACGGCATACCCGTTCAACCCCAACGGATCTCCCGACGGTCTGACCGCGGTCACGACGCCGGACGGCCGGTTCACGGCGATGATGCCGCACCCTGAGCGGGTCGCGCGCAACGCGCAGCTGTCGTGGACGTCCGGCCCCGTCGAGGCCGAGAGCCCGTGGCTGCGGATGTTCCGCAACGCCCGGGTCTGGGTCGACTGAGCCGGCGCCCGCGCCAGCGGGGCCGTTGCACGGTCCCTGAGCGACACCAGCTGCGGAGGCCGCAATGCTCCGCCGGTGCCCGTGGTCAGCGGCGGCGCCAGGCGCCGCGCTGGGGTGGCTCCGGCGAGGATGCCGTGTCGCCCTCTGCCGTGCCGAACGGCCGGGCGCCCGGGCGGCGACGTTCCACCTCGTCCCACGACAGCACCCCGGTCGGCAGTGCGGCGGATGCCGTCGCGCGCCGCAGCGTCCAGAGGTCGAGTGCGCCCGTCGACGCGACCAGCACGAGGTTGCCGAAGCGCTTGCCCTTGAGCACCTCGTGCAGGCCCACCAGCGCGACGTGTCCCAGCGCCATCCGCGCGCTGGCGGCGACGCGCGCGACGTACCGCATCCCCGGCTCGTCGGCGAGATTGGCCACCAACAGGCCGCCGGGCACCAGCACCCGCCCGGTGTCGGCGAACCACTCGACGGTCGAGAGCTCCGGGGGCACCCGGCCGGCCGCATAGGCGTCGACGACCACGACGTCGGCGCTGGCGTCGCGAAGGGCCGCGACCCCGGTCAGCCCGTCGACCGGCCGCACCCGGATCCGGTGCCCGCGCGGCAGGGGCAGCTCACGGCGAACCGCCTCGGTCAGGGCGGCGTCCGGCTCGAGCACGACCTGCGGAGACCCGGGGCGGGTCGCCTGCACCCAGCGGGGCAGGGTGAGCCCGGCGCCACCCACGTGCGTGACCCGGAGCAGCCCCTCCGGGGCGAGGGTGTCGATGCACAGTGCAAGGTGCTGCACGTACTCGAAGTCGAGCCGCTCCGGGTGCTCGAGGTCGACCGCCGACTGGGGCTGGCCGTCGAGCACCACCGTCACGAGCGACCCCTCGCGCTCGAACTCGGCCTCGCCCATCTCGGCAGGCTACGCGCCGCGATCGCCCCACGGTCCCACCCTCGGCAGCCACGGCGGCCGCGAGCCCGAGGGAGATCCGCAATCCGGTCGGGTGGCCGCGCCGCGCCTACGATGTCGGGATGCCGCCCCGCCGACGCACCGACCCGGGCCTGGGCCGCGCCGCCCTGGCCGCGTGGCGCGCCGACCCCGATGGCGTGGACCGCGCCACCGTGGGCACCGCAGTGCGCTACACGCTCGAGGAGCTCGGCGCCCGTGCCCCGGGGCGCAGCGTCGAGGTGCGGGTGCCCCCGTTCGGCGCCGTGCAGTGCGTCGACGGGCCGCGGCACACTCGGGGCACCCCGCCCAACGTCGTCGAGTCCGATGCCGAGACCTGGCTCCGCCTCGCATCCGGCGAGCAGGGCTGGGCCCAGGCGCTGGCCGAGGGGCGGCTGCGGGTGAGTGGCACCCGGGCGCAGCTCGACGCCCTCCTGCCGCTCACCGACCCCGAGCCCACCGACGCGGTGCCGGCTCCGCGATGAGTGCGTCATGAGCGTGAACACGACGCAGCCACCCGAAGCCCGCGTCCGGCACGGCATCGTCATCGTGCCGGAACTGCGCTGGCGGGAGGCAGCGCCGCTCTGGTCGGCCGCCGAGGAGCTCGGCTTCGACCACGCCTGGACCTACGACCACCTGGTGTGGGGCGGCCTGCCCGACGCACCCATGGTCGCCTTCGCGCCCACCCTGGCGCTCGCCTCGACGGTCACCTCCACGATCGGACTGGGGGTCTTCGTGACCTCCCCCAACTTCCGGCATCCGTACGTGCTGGCCCGTGATGCCATCACCCTCGACGACGCGAGCAGTGGCCGCTTCCTGCTCGGGGTGGGCGCGGGCGGGGACCTCGACAGCCGCATCCTCGGCGAGGACCGGCCGCTCCGCGAGCGGACCGAGCGGTTCCACGAGTTCACGGAGCTGCTCGACCGGCTGCTGAGCGAGGACCACGTCGACCACGATGGCCCGTTCTACCGCACCCGCGACGCCCGCACGAACCCCGAGCCGGTGCGCGAGCGGGTGCCGCTCGTCGTCGCCGGCAACGGCCCGCGCTCGGTCGCTCTGGCCGCCCGGCTCGGCGACGCCTGGGCCACCTACGGCGGACAGGGAGACACCGTCGAGGAGTGGTTCGACCACCTGGCCGGCCTGGTGGCCCGCTTCGACGACGCGTGCGCGCAGCACCAGCGTGGGCCGCTCGACCGCTACCTCCTGCTCGACGCCTCGCCGCGCTACGCCCTGGAGTCGGTCGACCTCTACGCCGACATGGCCGGGCGGGCCGCCGAGCTCGGCTTCACCGACGTGGTCACCCACTGGCCGCGACCCGAGAGCCCGTATGCCGGTGACGTGGCGGTTCTCGAGGCGGTCGCCACCGCCGTCCTGCGCCCCTGACCTCACCCCACCGACTGCCGACGACCCCCGTTCAGTGGCCCTTCCGGCCCGACCCAGGGCGGGCTGTCGCAACCGGTCGGTATCAGACGAGGGGGAGGACCACCAGGGGATCTGTCGTGGGCTGCGCCGAGCCGCCGGCGGGTTCCACGCTCACCGCCACCTTGTCGGTCGGCTCCGCCTGCCCGGCCAGGACTGCCTGCCCGCTGCCGTCGTCGTCGACCGTGAACAGCCCGGCCGAGGTGATGGTTCCACCGGCCCCGACGTACCAGAGCTGGTAGGTCTTGCCGCTCGGTGCCGGCGGCAGGCCCTTCACCGAGATGGCGGCCTTGCCGAGCTGCTTGCTGTAGACCACCTCGGTGGTGACCCCACCCCGGCTGCTGCTGACCCGCTGGGCGTCGACGGCGGTGGTGACCTGGGCCAGCGGCGACGGCGGTGCGGGGTCGTCCGACCACGGGCTCCAGACGAGCCCGCCGACGGCGATCACCGCGGCGGCCGCCGCCGCTGCAAGCCAGGCAGTGCGCCGGTGGCGCCGGTGGCGACCGATGGGGACGACCCTCTCCCCGGCACCCGCCCCGACCTCACCGGTGTCGGGCACTGCGTCCTCGGTGCTGGAGGTCGTCGACGTGGCGGGCACGTCACCGGCGGCCTCGGCGGGAGCCGGCCCAGCGGCATCCTGGGTGAGCGGCGGCAGCGGGCGCACCCGGGCGATGCCGGTGAGCACCGCGGCACGCAGCGACGGCGGTGGGGCGGTCTCGGTCAGGGAACCCAGCGAATGGGCAGCGGCCGAGAGCTCGGAGACCTCGGCGCGGCAGTCGGCGCACACCGCGAGGTGCTGCTCGAAGGACAGGCGCTCGGCGTCGCCGAGCGCGTCGACCGCGTAAGCACCGGAGAGGTGGTGCAGATCGGGGCTCATGCCGGAACTCCCAACGTGTCGCGCAGACGGATCAGGCCGTCGCGGATGCGGGTCTTGGCGGTGCCGAGCGGCAGGTCGAGGAGTCGGGCCACCTCGGTGTGGGTGTAGCCACCGAGGTAGGCGAGCTCGACCGCGCTGCGCTGGGCGTCGGTCAGGGTGGTGAGGGCGCGGCGGACGCGCTGGGCCTCGAGGGAGGCCTGCGCCGCCTCGGCGGTGGTGTCGAAGTCGATGTCCTGGGAGGTGGCCGCGTGGGCGTCGTCGCGGCGGCGGGAGGCCTCGCTGGAGCGGACCCGGTCGACGGCCGTGCGGTGCGCGATGGTCATCAACCACGACATCGGGCTGCCCCGATCCGGGTCGAACCGGGCGCTCTGCCGCCACACGTCGAGGTAGACCTCCTGGGTGACCTCCTCCGACATGGCGTGGTCGCGCACGATGCGCAGCACCAGCCCGAACAGGCGGGCCGCCGTGGCGTCGTACAGCACCGCGAACGCCGCCTCGTCGCCCCGGGCCGACCGGCGCAGCAGGTCGGCGAGGTCGGCGCCGGTCGCGCGGGACCCGGCGGTGGAGGCTGCTGCCTCCCCGGACGCGGAGGCACCCGGGGAAGCAGCTGGCATGTCACCCATCATGGACTGTGCGGTCAGCTCGCGGGGAGCAGCACGCCGTCGACGATGTAGACGGTGGCGTTGGCGGTCTGCACGTCGCCGCACACGACCTTGGCCTTGCCGACGGTGAAGTCCTCGCCCATGCCGTCGACCGTGATGGTCGTGCCGGCGAGGGTCTTGTGGTCCCCGGCCAGCATCTCGGGGGTCAGGCGGCCCTCGACGACGTGGTTGGTGAGCACGGTGGTGAGCAGGCCCTTGGGGTCGCCCATCGCCTTGTCCAGGGTTGCCTTGTCGAGGGCGGCGAAGGCGTCGTTGGTCGGCGCGAAGACGGTGATGTCCTTGGCCGTGTTGAGCGTCTCCCCCAGGCCCGCCTTGCCGACCGCGGTGACCAGGGTCGAGAGCAGCGGGTTGTTGCTGGCGGCGGTGGCGACCGGGTCGGTGGCCATGCCGGTGAACGAGCCGGCGCCGTCGGCGGGGACCGCCGCGCAGCCCGGGCCGAACGGCATGGAGGCGTTGGCGGCGCCCATCGACTCCGAGGGGCTCGGCATCGCGGACGAGGTCATCGGCGCGCTCGAGGAGGCGGCGGCACCGGCCCCCGAGTCGGCGTCCGAGGAGCCGCAGGCGGCGAGTGAGAGGGGGAGGGCGAGGGCCAGGGCGGCGATCGTCAGGCGGCTGGTGCGCATGGGATGTGCTCCTTCACGAGTGTGGGACTGCTTGCGTACACCCGTGGTTCGCTACCGGCATCCACCTCGGATTGGTCTGTGCCACAACTTCTTTGGCGCGGGCTGAATGCACGACGTCGTGCGACCTGCCCACGGTTCTCGCACCGCGTCGGCTGCGAGGACCGTGCGTAGGTCGCACGAGGTGGGGGAGGCCGGAGTTGGATGGTGTGCGCAGTCCAGCTGCGCCGGAACCTAGTTGATGATGACGACGATGCTGTGCCAGCCGGTGGCACCCTTGGGGAAGGGGGCAGCCCTCTGCTCGGGCTGGGTGTCGCCCTCGAGGTCGGTGGCCCGCACGGTCAGCTCGTGGCGCCCGGGCAGCGCGTCCCAGGGGAGGTACCACTGCCGCCAGTAGTCGATGCCTGCGTCGGGTCCCAGCTTGGCCTCCTGCCAGGAGTTGCCGTCGATGCGCACCTCGACCTTCGCGATGCCGCGCTGCTGCGCCCAGGCCACGCCGCCGATCACCACGCGGCCGGCATCCAGCCGCTTCAGCCCGCCGGGTGTGTCGATGCGTGACTGGGTGAGCACGGGGGCGTCGACGGCCCAGCCGCGGTCGGTCCAGTAGGCGCTCTCGGCGGCGTACGTCGTGGCCTGCATCCGGGTCAGCCACTTCGTGGCGCCGACGAAGCCGTAGAGGCCCGGTGTGACGAGGCGGGCGGGGAAGCCGTGCATCGCCGGCAGCGGAGCGCCGTTCATCGCCACCGCCACGATCGCCTCGCGGTCGTCGGTGAGCGCCTGCACCGGGGTGGAGATGGTCATGCCCTCGGTGGAGTGGCTGAAGATCTGGTCGACACCCGGGCGGATGCCGGCCCGCTCGAGCAGGTCCTTGGTGCGCACCCCCAGCCAGCGCGCGCTGCTGATGTAGGGCCCGCCCACCTCGTTCGACACGCAGTTCAGCGTGATGTCGCGCTCGACGAGCGGCATCGCGAGCAGCTCGGCGAAGGTGAGCGAGTAGGGGCGGTCGACGTCGCCGTCGATGGTGAGCTTCCAGTCGTCGGTCGACACGCGGGGGATCACCAGCGCGGTGTCGATCCGGTAGAAGTCGGCAGCGGGCGTGCGGAAGGCCGAGACGCCGCGCACGGTGCCCTCGACCCCGCTCGGCAGCGGGGGAAGTGCCTGGGCGGCGGCCGGTAGGGCGACCGACTCGGGTGATGCCCCGCGGCCGAGGAGCTGCCCCAGGGAGCCGCCGGCCGCCGTCACGACACCGAGCCCGGCGGCCGCGGCGAGCACGTGTCGCCGGTCGCTGCGGCCGTCCTGGTGCGCCGTGTGGTCGGCGCCCGCCCCGGACAGCGGGTCACTGGCCGCGTCGCCCACCTTGTCGAGCAGCCCGAGGTACCAGCTGGCGAACGCCACCCCGGCCAGGGCGGTGACGAAGCCGGGAATCATGTCGACCGAGGTGCTGGCGGGGCGCAGTGCGGCGGCGAAGACCGAGGTCAGGGCCAGGGCGCCGAGCAGGGCCAGGCCCAGGGTGCGGTGGGTGCGCGCCACCAGGCCGATGCCGCCGGCGAGAAGCAGGGTGCCCACGGTGACCGACCCGATGAGGATCGGCTTGTCGGCCGTGCCGAACTGCGCCACCGCCCACTCCTTGACCGGCGTCGGCGTGAGGTCGATGACCGTGGACCCGACGGCCACCACGGGGGATGCCTCGGGGGAGACGAACCCCGCGACGAGGTGCCCGATGCCGGCACCGGCGGCCGCGCTGAGCACCGTGCCCAGGGCGTACCAGACCCCACGCGGACGTCGCGGGGCAGCGGTCGGCTGGGTCGTCGTCATGCAGCAGGTTCGGAACGGGAGGCCGGGGCGGATGTCGTCACGCCCTCAGTGTGCGCGGACCGCGGCCCTGAGCACAGCACTGCCTCACGTACCGTAAGAACCGTGAAACCTGCTCGTCGCCCCCGCTTCCTGCCGTTCATCCTCACCGGGGCCGTGCTGGGGTTCGTCGTCGGCGCGGTTCTGGCGCTCGGGGGGTGGTTCGCCGACCCCGACCCCACCGTGGCCTCGAACTACGCGCCCAGTGCCGGCGTGGGCTACCTCGGCGTCATCGGCGCACTGCTCTTCGGGCTCGTTGCCGCGGTGATCGCCGTCCTCGTCGATCGGCGGGCAGACCGGACCTGACCGGTCGGTGTGGGAGAATCGGTGTCGTGCCACGTGGAGACGGACGCCTCACCCACGACCTGATCCCCGGCGAGAAGGGGCCGCAGGACGCCTGTGGCGTCTTCGGAGTCTGGGCTCCCGGCGAGGACGTCGCCAAGCTGACCTACTACGGCCTCTACGCCCTGCAGCACCGCGGGCAGGAGTCCGCGGGCATCGCCACCTCCGACGGCTCGCGGCTGCTCGTCTACAAGGACATGGGCCTGGTCTCGCAGGTGTTCGACGAGCGCTCGCTCGCGTCGCTGCGGGGCCACCTCGCGGTGGGCCACTGCCGCTACTCCACGACCGGCGGGTCCACCTGGGAGAACGCGCAGCCCACCCTCGGCGGGCACGCCGGCGGCACCGTGGCGCTGGCGCACAACGGCAACCTCACCAACTCCGCCGAGCTGCGCGACCTGGTCGACGGACGGCGCGGGGACGACGCGCACCGCGGTGAGCTGGCCCGGGGGAACACCACCGACACGGCGCTCGTCACGGCCCTGCTGGCCGACGACCCCGACCGCACCCTCGAGGCGGCCGCGCTCGAGGTGCTGCCCCGTCTGCGCGGTGCCTTCTGCTTCGTCTTCATCGACGAGCACACGCTGTACGCCTGTAGGGACCCGCACGGCATCCGCCCGCTCGTCATCGGCCGGCTCGAGCGCGGCTGGGTGGTGGCGTCCGAGACGGCGGCGCTCGACATCGTCGGTGCGTCGTTCGTGCGCGAGGTGGAGCCCGGCGAGCTCGTCGTCATCGACGAGGACGGCCTGCGCTCACGGCGTTTCGCCGAGCCGACCCCCAAGGGCTGCGTCTTCGAGTACGTCTACCTGGCGCGCCCCGACACCACCATCAACGGCCGGGTGGTGCACGAGGCCCGGGTCGAGATGGGTCGCACCCTGGCCCGTGAGCACCCGGTCGACGCAGACCTGGTGATGCCGACCCCCGAGTCGGGCACGCCGGCCGCGATCGGCTACGCGCAGGAGTCCGGCATCCCCTACGGCCAGGGGCTGGTCAAGAACTCCTATGTGGGGCGCACCTTCATCGCGCCGTCACAGACCATCCGGCAGCTCGGCATCCGGCTCAAGCTCAACCCGCTGAAGGACGTCATCCGCGGCAAGCGGCTCATCGTCGTCGACGACTCGATCGTGCGCGGCAACACCCAGCGGGCGCTCGTGCGGATGCTGCGTGAGGCCGGCGCGGCGGAGGTGCACGTGCGCATCTCGTCGCCTCCGGTGCGCTGGCCGTGCTTCTACGGCATCGACTTCGCGACCCGGGCCGAGCTCATCGCCACGGGCCTCGGGGTCGACGAGGTGCGCAACTCGATCGGGGCCGACTCGCTCGGCTACATCTCCGAGGAGGGGATGATCGAGGCCACCGACCAGCCCCGTGACCGGCTCTGCACGGCCTGCTTCACCGGTTCGTACCCGGTGCCGCTGCCGGAGGACGGCCGGGTGGGCAAGGGTGTGCTCGAGCTCGAGCTGCCCCTCGACACAGCGGCCCCCGCCGGGCGAGCCACGGGTGAGCGCCACCCCCAGCGGCACCCCTCCGTGGTCGACGTGCCGCTGATGGACCTTCCGCTCGACGTCGAAGGTGTGT
>JBJMHU010000074.1:0-2890 GCA_045807225.1 Ornithinibacter sp.
GGCGCTGGAGCGCGTGCCGGCCGACATCCGCGCCCAGGGCGGCATCGCGCGGATGAGCGACCCGGACATGATCCAGGGCATCATCGACGCGGTCTCGATCCCGGTGATGGCGAAGGCACGCATCGGCCACTTCGTCGAGGCCCAGGTCCTGCAGGCGTTGGGCGTCGACTACATCGACGAGTCCGAGGTGCTCACCCCGGCCGACGAGGCCCACCACATCGACAAGGCCGCCTTCACGGTGCCCGTCGTCTGCGGCGCCACCGACCTGGGTGAGGCGCTGCGCCGGATCTCCGAGGGCGCGGCCATGATCCGCTCCCAGGGCGAGGCGGGCACCGGCAACGTGGTCGAGGCCACCCGGCACATGCGCGCGCTGCGGGCCGGCATCACGCGGCTGGCCACGCTCGACGAGACCGAGCTGTTCGTCGCGGCCAAGGAGCTGCGCGCGCCGCACGACCTGGTCGTCGAGGTCGCCCGGGCCGGCAAGCTGCCGGTCGTGCTGTTCACCGCTGGCGGCATCGCCACCCCGGCGGACGCGGCGATGATGATGCAGCTGGGCGCCGAGGGCGTGTTCGTCGGGTCCGGCATCTTCAAGTCCGGTGACCCGGCGCAGCGGGCGGCCGCGATCGTGCAGGCCACCACCTTCTTCGACGACCCGGCGGTCATCGCCAAGGTCTCCCGTGGGCTGGGCGAGCCGATGGTCGGGATCAACGTGAGCACGCTCCCGGAGAGCGAGCGCTACTCGGTCCGGGGCTGGTGAGCGGCGAGCGGGTGGGGGACGTCACCGTCGGCGTGCTCGCCCTGCAGGGCGACGTCCGCGAGCACCTCGCCGCGCTGCGAGCGGCCGGCGCCGACGCGGTGCCGGTGCGCCGGCCCGAGGAGCTCGCCGAGGTCGACGGGCTGGTGGTGCCGGGCGGGGAGTCGACCACCATGGCCAAGCTGGCGGCCCGTTCCGGGCTGCTCGCGCCGCTGCGCGCCGCGGTCGCCGCCGGGCTGCCGGTCTACGGGTCGTGCGCCGGGATGATCATGCTGGCCGACCAGGTGCTGGACGCGCCCGCGGACCAGCAGACCGTCGGCGGGCTGGACGTCACCGTGCGCCGCAACGCGTTCGGCCGGCAGGTCGACTCCTTCGAGACCGAGGTCGAGATCGCCGGCCTCGACGGGGGTCCGGTGCACGCGGTGTTCATCCGGGCGCCGTGGGTCGAGGCCGTCGGGGCGGACGTCGAGGTCCTCGGCCAGGTCGTGGGCGGACCGGCCGACGGTAGGATCGTCGCGGTGCGCCAGGGCCGCCTGGTGGCCACCAGCTTCCACCCCGAGCTGACCGGGGACACGCGGGTGCACGCCCTCTTCGTGGAGCTGGTGCGGGCAGCCCGCGCCCAGGAGCTGAGTTCGACCGGTGCCGCCGTCGGCGCCGGCAGTGGAGGAGGAACGTCGCAGTGAGCGAGCTTGCGAGTTCACCGATGAGCTCTGTGGCCCGGCCGCGAACGCAGTCGACGAGCGCCAGCGAGGAGAACAGGTGAGCGGCCATTCGAAGTGGGCGACGACCAAGCACAAGAAGGCCGTCATCGACGCCAAGCGCGGCAAGCTCTTCGCCAAGCTGATCAAGAACATCGAGGTCGCGGCCCGCACCGGCGGTGGTGACCCGGCGGGCAACCCGACGCTCTACGACGCCATCCAGAAGGCGAAGAAGACCTCGGTCCCCAACGACAACATCGACCGGGCGGTCAAGCGCGGCGCCGGCCTCGAGGCCGGCGGTGTCGAGTACCAGACCATCACCTACGAGGGCTACGCCGCCGGGGGCGTCGCCGTCCTGGTCGAGTGCCTCACCGACAACCGCAACCGGTCGGCGTCGGAGGTCCGGACGGCGATGACCCGCAACGGCGGCTCCATGGCCGACCCGGGGTCGGTGTCCTACCTGTTCACCCGCAAGGGCGTCGTCGTGGTGCCCAGGGGCGAGCTGACCGAGGACGACGTGCTGCTGGCCGTGCTCGACGCCGGCGCCGAGGAGGTGCGGGACCTCGGCGACACGTTCGAGGTGGTGAGCGAGCCGACCGACCTCGTCGCCGTCCGCACCGCGCTGCAGGACGCCGGCATCGACTACGACTCGGCCGAGGCGGGGTTCGTGCCCAGCGTGCAGGTGGAGCTCGACGAGGACGGCGCCGCCAAGGTGTTCCGGCTGATCGACGCGCTCGAGGACCTCGACGACGTGCAGAACGTCTACGCGAACTACGACGTGTCCGACGAGGTCATGGAGAAGGTCACCGCCGACGCTTAGGCCCCCTCGCAGGGCCCCAGCGCGAGCGTGCGAGTGCTGGGGGGCGAGGGGGTCCTTCCGCCCCTCGCCCCCCACGCTTCGCAGGCTCAGCGCGGGGCCCTACGAGGGGGCCGGCCGCTGGTGGCGTGTCGTGAGCGGCTCGCGGTGGCATCCCCGGCTAGCGTTCCCTCGAACGTGTGTTCGTGCGATCGTGGGGGAGTGGCCATGCGGGTGCTCGGCATCGACCCGGGCCTGACCCGGTGCGGGTGGGGCGTCGTCGAGGGGCGGCCGGGAGCCCGGCCCACGGCCCTGGGGGTCGGCGTCGTCCGCACGCACGCGGAGCTCGACCTCGAGCTGCGGCTCCTCGAGCTGCACACGGAGATCACGTCGCTGGTGCGCGAGCACGAGCCCGACGTGATCGCGAGCGAGCGGGTGTTCACCCAGAACAACAAGGGGACGGCGACCGGTACGGCGCAGGCCGCCGGGGTCGCCGCCCTCGCCGCCGCGCAGGCCGACCTGCCGGTGGCCTGGCACACGCCCAGCGAGGTCAAGGCCGCGATCTCCGGCAGCGGCCGCGCCGACAAGGAGCAGGTCACGCTGATGGTCACCCGGGTCCTCGGCCTCGCCGCCGCACCCAAG
>JBJMHU010000075.1:0-8922 GCA_045807225.1 Ornithinibacter sp.
GGCGTCGCCTGTCCGGCCGCGCCCACGCCGGTGGTGGCCGGGCTCTGCGCCTGCAGCAGCTGGGCCGCCGCCGCGGAGGTGAAGAAGAGGGACCCCACGAAGTAGGTCACCCCGTCGACCCACCCGCCGGTCGCGTCGACGTAGGCGGGCACCGAGCCGAGCACGAAGCACGCCGAGCCGACCATGAAGCACCACGCGATGGTGCTGTTGAGGCGCCTGGGCCGGACCCGTGCCACCCGCTGCTCCCGTCCTGCGGGGAGACGCCGTCCGTCGCGGCGATCGGGTCCGAGCGACCCGACTCCCAGACGTATGGTCCACCCGGACCGGGGATCTGGCCAGGGAGCGGGCGGCACCGGGGCCGGAAATGCCGAGTGGCCGTGCCCGTCCCTGGCGGGACCGGCACGGCCACTGGCCTGCATCACTCGGTGGAGGTGAGGGGATTCGAACCCCTGGCCTTCTCATTGCGAACGAGACGCGCTACCAACTGCGCCACAGCCCCGCGATGCGGGAGAAACGATAACACCAGCGCACAGGCTCGCCGAAACCGGATCGACGACCCTGGGGCCGCCCCGGCTCCGAGGTCCGCAGGGTCGTCGTGGCAGCCGCGAAGTGGTCAGGACATACCATCGCGGCATGCGACTGCGCCTGCCCCGCCCGGACCGGACCACGGGTGATCCCGCCGCCCTCCCGCGCACCATCGTGGTGGGTCCCGCCGTCACGCCCCTGGCCCCCGACGACCCCAACCGGCCGGTCTCGTGGGCCGTGCCGCGCGGCATCCGGACCGCGAGCGAGTGGGCCTGGCGGGCCCTGGTCATCGCCGGCGCGCTCGTGGCGACGCTCTACCTCACCGGCCTGCTCTCCGAAGTGGTCATCCCCATCCTCGTGGCGATGCTGCTCGCCGCCCTGCTCCAGCCGATCTACAACCTCCTCACCCGGGTGATGCCCCGCGGCGCCGCCGCCGGCATCACGGTGTTCGGCACCCTGGCGATGGTCTTCGGGATGCTGTCGTTCGTCGGCACCCAGCTGACCAGCCAGATCACCGACATCGGCACCAAGGTCACCGACGGCATCGACCAGATCCGGCAGTGGCTCAACACCACCTTCGGCGTCACCGACACCCAGCTCGAGAGCTACGTCGGCAAGCTGCGTGACTGGGTGAGCTCGGGCAGCCTCACCGACACCGCGGCATCGGCCGGGCTCACCGCGACGCACATCGTGGCCGGCTTCTTCCTCGCGATGTTCTCGCTGTACTTCTTCCTCTACGACGGTCCCCTCGTGTGGGGGTGGGTCGTGCGGCTGTTCCCCAAGACCGCTCGCGAGAAGGTGCACTCCTCCGGCCTGATCGCGTGGACCCAGCTCTCGGCGTTCACCCGGGCCACGCTCATCGTCGCCGCGGTGGATGCCGCCGGCATCGGCATCGGCGCCGCCGTCCTGGGGGTGCCGTTCGCCTCAGGCATCGCGCTGCTGGTGTTCTTCGGCGCATTCATCCCCGTCGTCGGTGCCGCCGTGTCGGGCGCCGTCGCCGTGCTGCTCGCCCTGGTGGCCCTCGGGCCGATCCAGGCCCTGATCATGCTCGGCATCATCCTCGCGGTGCAGCAGATCGAGGCGCACCTGCTCCAGCCGATCCTCGTCGGGCGAGTCATGAAGATCCACCCGCTCGCCATCCTGCTCGGCATCGCGACCGGCGTGATCCTCGCCGGCATCGTCGGCGGCCTCATCGCCGTGCCGGTCGTGGCCGTGTTCAACGCCGTGGGCCACCACCTGCTCGACGGCCCCCAGAGCGAGGAGGACACCCCGCCCGGCCAGGCCAAGACGGCGGGCGAGGTGCTCGAGCCCGGCGAGGAGGCCCAGGCCGAGGCCGAGGCCGCCGACGTCGAGGAGCGCACCGAGGCCGGGACCGAGCAGACCGACAAGGTCTGACCCGCAGGCTGTCGGTCAGGCGCCGGCGACCCGGCGCTCGTCGTAGCCCGACTCGTCGCTCTCGCGCTCGACCGGGGCCGGGTCGGGGGTGACCGCCGCCGGGGACACCTCGGGTCGCTGCGCCTTGGCCTTCATGGTGTAGGTCGGGCGGGGCACGGGGACGGGGTCCCAGGTCAGCGGGATGTCGTCATCGTCGACGATGGGAACCATGACGTCGTAGGCCTGCGCCGCCGGGGCGTCGGCCTGCGCCGCGACCGGCTCGACCACGGGCGAGTCGGTGCCGACCAAGGCCGGCTCGGCCAGGGTGGCCTCGTCGGCGGCGACCGCGTCGGCGGGCGTGGGGGTGACCACCCCGGAGACCTCGGCCGCCTCGGTGACGGCGGGCCGGGCGGATGCCGCGGGGGCGGGAGAGCGGCGCACACCGGGCGCCCGCGGGGTGACGGGAGCAGTGGCGCGACGGCGGGCGAGGTCGGCCTGACGACGACGGTGGGCCTGCACCAGGGCACGCTCGGCGCGCACCCCGGACCGGACGAACAGGAACGCCGCCCCGACGGCCAGAAGTGCGGGCGCGAGGGTCCAGAGGGGGAGCAGCGAGAAGGCCACCAGCGCGACGATCAGGACCATCTCGGCGAGGGCGCCGAGCAGCAGCAGCCCACGCACGCGACGGCTGGGGCGAACCCGCCGACCGCCGGTGGACGCTGCGGCCGGCCGACGCTCCGGGCGAGGCTGCGAGGGGGCAGCGGACGGGGACGGGCGCGAGGCTGACGCGGCAACGGGCGCGGCGGCATCCGGGCGCTCGGTGAGACGCTCGGTGACGCCGACCGGTCCGGGCTCGGCGGCCACGGCCCGCTTGACGAGCACCTGCGGCCGGGCGCTGCGGCCCGGGTGCACGGCGTACGACGGGGGCGCCGCCTCTGAGAGGTCGGTGCCGGGCAGGGGATCTCGACGTTCGAGCACTCGCATCGCCTCGCTGAACTGCTCGACCGAGCGTGCCGTGGAGACGTGGTCCCGCCGGCGCACCCAGTACTGCACGAAATAGGCAGCCCAGACACCGAGTAGGACCAGGAAGATCAGGCTCGACGGCGACTGCACGCTACGACGGTAGGTGCGCGTCACCGTCGGACGCCGGACCCCCGTCGGTGTGTCGCCCAAGTGACTGTTGTGACGACTGTGCTTGGAGCGGTTGGGAGTTCGCTGCCGACTCCGCACCCGTGATGCGCGTGAGCCGGTCGAAGAGGCTCTCGCCGGCGAGGTCCTCGGTCGTCAGCGCGAAGGACAGGTGGTCGCGCCACGCGCCGGCGATGTGCAGGTAGTGCAGGCGCAGCCCCTCGCCGCGGAAGCCCAGCTTGCGCACCACGGCCAGGCTCGCGGTGTTCTCGGGACGGATGTTGACCTCGATGCGGTGCAGGCCCAAGGTGCCGAGCACGTGGTCGCCCGCCACCGCCAGGGCGGTCGGGATGACCATCTGACCGGCCACCGAGCGGCTCACCCAGTAGCCGATGTAGCACGAGCGGAACGACCCGAGCACGACGGAGCCCACCGACAGCTGCCCGACGAACCGGCCCCCGACCTCGACGGCGAACGGCAGTGCCCGGCCCGCGCGGGCGTCGCGGTCGTACTGCTCGACGAGCTCCTCGAAGGTGCGGGCCGGCGCGTCGGGGTCGGGCGAGGTCGCGTCCCACTCCTCCAGCCAGGCGGCGTTGGCCCGCCGCACCGACTGGAAGGCCGAGCTGTCCGCGACCGTCAACGGCCGCAGCACCACCTCGATGCCCGTCGGCGTGCGGGCGGTGAGCCGCAGCGGCCACGGCCACACCTCGTCGGGTGCGCCCTCACCACGGCGGCCCGGCGAGCCGGCACCTCGCCGACGCAGCCGGTCCCACATCAGTGGTCACCTCCCCGCGCCTGGCTCAGCGCGTGCGGCACCACCTCGGCGAGCACCTCGAGGGCGTCGCGCACCCCGCCGGTGGACCCGGGGAGGTTGACCACGAGGGTGTGTCCCGCGAGCCCGGCGAGGCCACGCGACAGCACGGCGGTGGGGATGCCGTGTGCCACACCGCGCGCCCGGATCGCCTCCGCGACCCCCGGCACCTCGCGGGTGAGGAACGGGCGGGTGGCCTCGGGGGTGCCGTCGGTGGGCGTCAGGCCGGTGCCGCCGGTCGTGAGCAGCAGGTCGGGGTGGGTCGTCAGGGCCGCCTCGAGGGCCGCTGCCACGGCGGGCCCGTCGGGCACCACGGTGGGGTCGGGCACCGACGCACCCCACCCGCGCAGCGTCTCGACGAGCAGCGCCCCACCACGGTCGGGGTAGACCCCCGCCGCCGCCCGGGTCGAACAGGTCACGACCACGGCGGTGCGGCCGGCGAGGGGCCCGGCATCCGGCTCGGTGGCGGTCACGCGCCCTCCTCCCAGTCGCCGCTGCGGCCCCCGGACTTGGCAGTGACCCGCACGTCGGTGATGCGGGCGTGCTTGTCGACGGCCTTGACCATGTCGATGAGCGCCAGGGCGGCAACGGCCACGGCCGTCAGCGCCTCCATCTCGATGCCGGTGCGGTCGGCGGTGCGCACGACGGCCTTGATCTCGACGCCCTCGTCGACGACGTCGAGGTCGACCTCGACGGCGTGCACCGCCACCGGGTGCGCCAGCGGGATCAGCTCGGGGGTGCGCTTGACCGCCTGGATGCCCGCCACCCGCGCCACCCCGAGCGCGTCGCCCTTGGGCACCACGCCGTCGCGCAGCGCCGCGACGGCTGCCCGCGAGAGCAGCACCCGGCCGGCGGCGGCCGCACGCCGAGCCGTCACGGCCTTGGCGGAGACGTCGACCATGTGTGCCGTGCCGTCGGCCCGCACGTGGGTGAGGCGGGAGGGCCCGGCGGATGCCGGGGTCGTAGGTTCAGAGGCCACGGTCGCGATCCTGCCCCAGGAGCGGCAGGCAGCGCAGCCGGTCGCCCGGCTCGACCCGCTCCACGTCGGCCGGCACCACGGCCAGCGCCGTCGCGGCCGCAAGGGCGCCGAGCACGTGCGAGCCCTGCCCTCCGGAGGGACGCACCAGACCCGCCACCTCGACCACCCGGGTCAGCTCGACCTTGCCCGGAGCGGCCGGCCACCCCACGTCGGCGACGGCCTCGAACGCGCCCTCGGCGTCGGGGTCGAGGCCGGCGAGCCTCCGCAGCGCTGGCAGCACGAAGACGTGGAAGGACGCGAACGAGCTGACCGGGTTGCCGGGCAGGGTGACCACCGGGGTGCGCGATCGGCCCACGACACCGCAGCCCTGCGGCATCCCGGGTCGCATGGCCACCTTGACGAACTCGACGCCACCGTCGGCGCTGAGCACCTCCTTGACCGTGTCGTAGACCCCCATCGACACCCCGCCGGTGGTGAGCACCAGGTCGGGGTCTCCCGGCAGGTCGTCGAGCAGGGCGCGCATGGTGTCGGCGTCGTCGGGCAGGTGGGCCGACCCGACGACCTCGGCACCGGCCGCCTCCACGAGCGCGCACAGCATCACGGAGTTGGAGTCGACGATCTGGCCGTGCTCGAGGGCCGACCCGGCGGGAACCAGCTCGTCACCGGTGGACACCACCAGCACGCGAGGGCGCGGGTGCACCGACACTTCCGGCACGTTGGCCGCTGCGGCCAGGGCGAGGTGGCCGGGCCCCAGCCGGGTGCCGGCCGGCAGCACGCGGTCACCGGTGCGCACGTCCTCGCCGCGGTGCCGCAGCGACGCCCCGAGGGGCGGGGCCAGGCGCAGCGCCACCTCGGTGGCGCCACCGTCGGTCTGCTCGACGGGCACCACGGCGTCGGCCCCCTCCGGCACGGGTGCACCGGTCATGATCCGCAGCACCTGGCCCGGGTGCAGCACGTGCCGGGTCGTGTCCCCCGCCGCGACGTCACCCGCGACCGGCAGCACCACCGGGGAGTCGGGGCCGGCACCCGAGAGCTCGGCCGCGCGCACGGCGTAGCCGTCCATCGCCGAGTTGTCGAAACCGGGCAGGTCGACCGCCGCCACGACGTCGTGCGCCAGCACCAGGCCCAGCGCCGACCCCACCGGCACCGAGCCGGCAGGAAGCGGCGCCACCAGCGCGAGCACCGCGGCACGGTGCTCGGCCAGGCTGCGCATCAGGCCCGGCCCTCGAGGTGCGTGCCGTCGGGGACGTGGGTCACGTCGGCGGCCACGCGCACGTCACCGGTGCAGACGACGTCCCCGCCGAACGTCGTGTCGCCCTCGACCCGCAGGCTCGCGCAGCCGCGGATCGAGGGCACACCACGCGGGAACCGCTCCTCGAACGCGTCGACCAGGGCATAGGCCTTGGAGAGGTCGACGAACGGCTCGTCGTGGTCGATGGTGGACTGCACGACCGAGTCCTCGTCCAGCCGGTAGAGGTCGGAGCGGATGAGGAGCAGCTCGTTGGTGGTCTTGACCGGCCGGAAGCGCGACCGGTCGACGGCCAGCGCGCGCGAGCCGTCGAACACCTCGACGGCCGCGCCCATCGCCGACTCGATCTGGATGACGGGCGTGCTGTCGGGCCGCGTCGGGTCGACCGTCTTGCGGTTGACGATGATCGGCAGGCCGAGGATGCCGTCGGACTCGGCCAGCCGGGCGGCGAGCACGTCGAGGTCGACCCACAGGTTGTTGGTGTGGAACCACGGGTGCCGCTCGGTGTCCTGGAAGAAGTGGTCCTCGCCCTCGGCCACCATCGCGCTGTCGCGCAGCACCAGCCGGCCGTCGCTCTTGCGCACCCCCAGGTGACCACCCTTGCGGTCGTTGCGAGTTCGCGCCGAGACCTCGGCGACGTAGGGGATGCCCTCCCGCTGCATCCAGGCCGGCACTCCTCCATCGCAGGTGGCCCCGAGGTTGTCGGCGTTGGACAGGAAGGCGTAGCGGTAGCCGCGCTCGCGCAGCGCGTCGAGCAGCCCGGTGGTCTGCAGCGCGACGTAGATGTCGCCGTGGCCCGGGGGGCACCACTCCAGCGACGGGTCCTGCGGCCACTCGACCGGGCCGAGGTCGTCGGCGCGCAGCTTCGGCTCCATGTTCTGCAGGAAGTCGAGCGGCAGCCCGTCGACGGCCAGGCCGGGGTGTCGCTCGAGGATCTCGAGCGACTGCTCGCGGGTGCGGAAGGAGTCCATCAGCACCAGCGGCGTCTGCACCCCGTGCCGGCGGCGCAGCGCCAGCACCTGGCGGGCGATGATGTCGAGGAAGGTCAGCCCGTCGCGCACGGTCAGCGCCGACTTCGGCCCACTGATCCCCATGCTCGTGCCCAGTCCACCGTTGAGCTTGACCACCACGGTGCGGCCGAGAGCCGCAGCCACCGCATCCTCGTCGGGCCGCACGTCGTCGAGGTGCGGCACCTCGGTGAGCGGGTCGATGGTGTCCTCGGGGATCGCGCCGGTGGCGGCCGACCGCAGCTGGTCGTGGAACCTGGCGAACACCGCCACCGCGAGCTCTGGAACCCCCGCCTCGCGCATCTTGTCCGTCGCCGCCCGCAGTCCGTCGATGGTCATGCGGCAACCCTACGATGCCGACATGGCCCGCAATCCCGAGAAGTCCGCACGCCGGGCCGAACTGCGCACCCGCCGGCGCGCGCTCGCCGCCACACGCGACACCGCGGCCGACGGAACGCGGCTGGCCGACCACGTGCTGGGGCTGCTCGACGAGCTCGGCCTGCGCGCCGGTGCCGTCGCCACCTCCTACGTGGCGGTGCCCGGCGAGCCGCCGACGGCGGCGCTGAACGCCGCCCTGACGGCGCACGGCATCCGGGTGCTGGTGCCGATCACGTTGCCCGACTTCGACCTCGACTGGGCCGACGCCTCCGACCCCGGCGTGGCACCGCTCGGCACGGATGCCGTCGCGCTCGCCGACGTCGTGCTCGCGCCCGGACTGGCCGTCGACCACCGCGGCACGCGGATGGGCCAGGGGGGCGGCTGCTATGACCGCGCGCTCCCCCGCCGGCGGCCCGGCGCGCCGGTGATCGTGGTGCTGCACCCCGGCGAGCTGCTCGACGCCTCGGCGCGTCGGCTGCCCCACGAGGCGCACGACCAGCCGGTCGACGCGGTGGTGACCGCCGACGGCGTCACGGACCTCGGCCTCAGCCGCTGGCGCCCTCCGGACGCAGGGTGAGCACGTCGGGGTCGGTGTCGCGCACGGCGGCCTCGCTGAACGGCCACGGTCGCTGACGACCCGCCACCCAGTCGTCGACCTGGTCGGCGTAGTGGTCGTCGGTGGGGTGGCCGCTCACCCCGGTCTGGTTGATCCAGGTCGACGCGTCGAGGTTCGACAGGTCGACGACCATGCGCATCGACGGGGCCTTGACGACCTCGTAGCCGAGACCGGCGTTCCAGCCGTTGGCGTTGACGATGGCGGAGCCGCCCGGCATCTCGTAGGGCCCCTGGTTGACCAGCCAGCGCACCGGCCCCGGCACGCTGTCACCGCCGAGCACCCTGTGCTTGAGGGTGAGCCGGTGCAGCTTGCCCCACTGCCACTGGGCGGGGTCCTTGCCGAGCGCGCGGGTCAGCTCGAGGCGGGCCGCGACCAGCGACTGGCGCAGCACCTCGTCCTTGCCCTCGGTGACGTTGGGGGTCAGCTTGTTGTCCCACCACGCGCTCTTGGGGGTGGTGAGCAGCCGCTGCACGGCCGAGCGCCACCGGGCGTCGCCGTCGGCCTTCAGCCCGGCGGGCAGCTCGTCGTCGAAGAGCCGCTCGAGCAGGTTGCGCCACACCGCGTTGTAGTAGGCCGCGGCCGCTCCGGACTCCTCGTCGCCGGTGGGCGTGGTGAAGTCCCAGGTGCGCAGCAGCTCGCGGGCGCCGCGGGTGAAGTCGAGCAGCTCACCGTTGTCGGGGGCTGCCTCGGACCCCTCGAGCGGCACCGCCAGCAACGCCGGCACCAGCACCTTGGCGAAGGAGTCCTGGGTGTCGAGCTGGATGTCGGCCATGTCGGCCGGCGACACCTTGTCGCGGCCGGCGAGCCGCTCACCGATCCGGGTCGAGCGCCACCCCTGGTCCCACTCCGTGGTCA
>JBJMHU010000076.1:0-24446 GCA_045807225.1 Ornithinibacter sp.
TGCTCGGTGGCGGCCTTGTAGGCGGCATACACCTTGCGGTAGTCGTGGCCGCCCCGCTTGAGCTTCCACCAGATGTCGTCGTCGGACCAGTCGGCGACCATCTTGCGGGTGCGCGGGTCGCGGTCGAAGAACTTCTCGCGAACGTGCTTGCCGTCGTTGGCCCGGAAGGTCTGGTAGTCGCCGTCGGAGGTGGAGTTCATCAGGTGGGTCAGCGCGCCGTCGCCGTCGGCCGCGAGCAGCGGGTCCCAGCCGCGGCCCCAGACGACCTTGATGACGTTCCAGCCGGCGCCGCGGAAGAACGCCTCGAGCTCCTGGATGATCTTGCCGTTACCGCGCACCGGCCCGTCGAGCCGCTGCAGGTTGTAGTTGACGACGAAGGTGAGGTTGTCGAGCTCCTCGCCGGCGGCCAGCTGCAGCAGCCCGCGCGACTCCGGCTCGTCCATCTCGCCGTCGCCGAGGAACGCCCACACGTGCTGGTCGCTGGTGTCCTTGATGCCGCGGTTGTGCAGGTACTTGTTGAACTGCGCCTGGTAGATCGCGTTCATCGGGCCGATGCCCATCGACACCGTGGGGAACTCCCAGAAGTCGGACATCAGGCGCGGGTGGGGGTAGGAGGGCAGCGCCAGCGGGGAGCCGTCGACCAGGTGCGACTTCTCCTGGCGGAAGCCGTCGAGGCGGTCCTCGGAGAGCCGGCCCTCGAGGAACGCCCGGGCGTACATGCCGGGGGAGGCGTGGCCCTGGAAGAAGACCTGGTCGCCGCCGCCGGGGTGGTCCTTGCCCCGGAAGAAGTGGTTGAAGCCGACCTCGTACAGCGTCGCGGCCGAGGCGTAGGTGGAGATGTGTCCGCCGACGCCGATGCCGGGGCGCTGCGCGCGGTGCACGATGATCGCGGCGTTCCAGCGCAGGTAGGCGCGGAAGCGGCGCTCGGCCTCCTCGTCACCGGGGAACCACGGCTCCTGCTCGGGGCTGATCGTGTTGACGTAGTCCGTGGTCGTCAGCGACGGCACGCCCACCTGCTCGGCGCGCGCCCGCTCGAGCATTCGCAGCATCAGGTAGCGGGCCCGCATCCGGCCGGGGCCGTCGATGACCGCGTCGAGGCTGTCCAGCCACTCCTCGGTCTCGGCGGGGTCGATGTCCGGCAGGTGGGTGGGGATGCCGTTGAGGATGGGGCCGACGTCTTCGCGGGAGGCCACGCGCTCGTCCTTTCACCGGTGACGGGGTCGCGCACGGGAACAGAGCGCGTTTCCGCCCATCTTTCACCCCATCGGCGCCGCTCGCGCAATTGCGTCGACGCTACTCGCGGGTACGGCCGCTACGTGGGCCCGAGCAGCCGGTCGGGGCGGCTGTAGACCGACAGGTGGGGAGGGCGCGCGAACGCGACGAGGGTGATGCCGGCCTGCGTCGCCAGCTCGACCGCCAGGGAGCTCGCGGCCCCCACCGCGACGACCACGGGGATGCCGACGACGCTCGCCTTCTGCACGATCTCGAAGCTCGCCCGGGCGCTGACGACGAGCACCGTCGCCGTGAACGGCAGCTCGCGGTCGCGGGCCGCGGCCCCCACCACCTTGTCGACGGCGTTGTGCCGCCCGACGTCCTCGCGCACCAGGAGCAGCTCGCCCTCGGGGGTCGCCAGGCCGGCCGCGTGCACCCCACCGGTGCGGTCGAAGACCGCCTGCCGGGCGCGCAGGGCCTCGGGCAGCCCGGCGAGCACCCCAGGTGCGACCGTCACCGTGTCGTCGGCGACGGCGTACCGGCTGTTGGTGCGTACGGCGTCGATGGTCGCCGACCCGCAGACCCCGCAGGCGCTCGAGATCGACTCGGTGCGCGCCCGGGCGGGACGGTGCAGCACGGCGTCCGGCGCCAGGGTCACGTCGACGACGTTGAAGGTGGGGGAGCCGTCCTCGTCGAGGTCGGTGCAGTGCATCAGGGTGCCCACTTCGGCGGCCGAGTGCAGCATCGCCTCGGTGAGCAGGTGGCCGATGGCCAGGTCGAAGTCGTCGCCGGGCGTGCGCATGGTCGTGGTCACCGGCTCGTCGCCGACCCGGATCTCGAGCGGCTCCTCGACCGCCACCGTGTCGGTGCGGTCGACCCGGTCGCCGGTGTCGACGTCGAGCCGCGTGCGGCGCACCCGTGTCGTGACCCGGCCCATGCGGTCATCCAAACACACGCCCCGCGCGAGGCCGAGCGTTGCGGGGAGCGGAACGCGGGGGGCGCCGCGGCGGCCGCCCGGCATACGGTCCGCTCATGAGCGACAACCCCGAGATCGGCCTGTCCGTCGACGTCGACGGCATCACGACGAACTACCACCGGTCCGGCTCCGGCCCGGTCGTCCTGCTGGTCCACGGCTCCGGCCCCGGGGTCTCGGCCTTCGCCAACTGGCGGCTCACCATCCCGACCCTGGCCGAGCACTTCGACGTCATCGCGCCGGACATCGTCGGGTTCGGGTTCACCGACCGCCCGGAGGGCTTCGACTACTCCCTGGAGTCGTGGCGGGCCCACCTGCTGGGCTTCGCCGACGCCCTGGGGCTCGACACCTTCTCGATCGTCGGCAACAGCTTCGGCGGCGGCCTGGCGATCTCGATGGCGGCGCACGCCCCGGACCGGGTCGAGCGCCTGGTGCTCATGGGGGCCTGCGGGGTGTCCTTCCCGATCACCGACGGCCTGGACCGGGTGTGGGGCTACGAGCCCTCGCTCGCCACGATGCGCGGGCTGCTCGACATCTTCGCCTTCGACGAGGCCTACGCCACCGACGAGCTCGCCGAGCTGCGTTACGCCGCGTCGGTGCGGCCGGGGTTCCAGGAGTCGTTCTCGGCGATGTTCCCCGCGCCCCGACAGCGCTGGGTCGACGCGCTCGCCACCCCGGAGGACGTCATCGCCGAGCTGCCGCACCGCACCCTGGTCGTGCACGGCCGCGACGACCGGATCATCCCGCTCTCCAACGCCTTCCGGCTGCTCGAGCTCATCGACGACTCCCAGGTGCACGTCTTCGGGCGGTGCGGGCACTGGACCCAGATCGAACACGCGCAGGAGTTCAACGCGCTGGTGGCCGACTTCCTCGGCTGAGGCACACTGGGGTCATGGCCGACCCCACCTCCGTGACGCCGGCACGCGCGGACGCCGTCACCCTGCGCGGGGGTGACCTGCCGTGGCGGCCGGTGTCACCGAGGCTCGCCCGGGTCCGCCTCATCACGCTCGCGATCGTGCTGGTCCCCCTGCTCCTCGCCTCGGTCGCCGTCGGGCTGCTGGTCAGCCGCTGGGTGCTGCTGGGCACGCTCGCCCTCGTGCTCCTCGCGGCGTGGATCGCCTGGCTGATCAGCCGCCAGGTCAGCGCGATCTCGTGGGTCGAGCTCGACGAGGAGATCGTCATCCGCAAGGGCCGGATGTTCCGCAGCCTGGTCAGCGTGCCCTACGGGCGGCTCCAGTACGTCGACATCCAGTCCGGGCCGCTGGCGCGGGCGCACGGCATCGCATCGTGCGAGATCCACACCGCCTCCCCCGAGAGCGGCGGCTCCCTGCCGGGGCTCCCCGTGGCCGAGGCCGAGGCACTGCGCAGCCGCCTCGCCGCCCGGGGCGAGGCCCAGCGAGCCGGCCTGTGACCGAACCGGTTCCGGAGCCCTCGGGGGAGTGGCAGCGGCTCCACCCGCTCTCGCCGCTGCTCCGGGGCGGCGTCGTGATGCTGGCGATCCTGGGCTTCGCCGCCTCGAGGCTGTTCGACAACTTCCTGTCCTCCTTCGGCTTCGGCGACGTCGTGGTCGGCCTCGACGGCCCGGACGAGCCCGGGGGCGCCGGCGACCCGTTCGAGCAGGCGCTCGCCCACCCGCTGCTCGCGCTGGTCGCCCTGGCGGTCTTCCTGGGGGTCATCGCCCTGGTCAACTGGGTCAGCTGGCGGTTCTCCCGCTTCCGGGTCGGCGGCGGCCAGGTCGAGCTGCGCCAGGGTGTGCTGTTCCGCCAGCACCGCCAGGTGCGGCTCGAGCGGGTGCAGGCGGTCGAGCTGTCGCGCCCACTGCTGGCGCGCGCGCTCGGCCTCGCCCGGGTCGTCGTGCAGTCCGCCGGCGGGTCCGACTCCACGCTCACCCTGTCCTTCCTCGACCTGGGCCGCGCCGAGGGCCTGCGCGAGCACCTCCTCGACCTCGCCGGGCGCACCGACGAGGTCACCAACGGCGCCCCGGATGCCGTGCCCGCGCCCGCGCACGCCGCGCTGCGCCCGGTGCTCGAGGTGCCGAACGGCCGGCTGTTCGTCGCGACCATCCTGCACGGGTCGACCATCGCCCTGGGCGCGCTGGTGGCCTTCGGCCTGATCGGCGCCGGGGTGCGCAGCGTCGGGCCGTTCGCGCTCGCCGGCATCCCGGCGCTGTTGCCGGTCGCGATCGGCATCGCCTGGGGGCGCTTCAAGGAGCTGCTCACCCACGGCAACTTCCACCTCGCCGACGCCGGCACCGGGGTGCGCGTGCAGGAGGGGCTGACCGACCTGCGCACGACCACGATCCCGGTGCACCGCATCCAGGCCCTCGAGCTCGTGCAGCCGCTGTGGTGGCGGCCGGTCGGGTGGTGGCGCATCCGGGTCAACGTGGCCGGCTCCGGCGGCCAGGGTGAGGGCGAGGGCCACCGCGAGACCACCCTCCTTCCCGTCGGCACCCTCGCCGATGCCCGACAGGTGCTCGCCCTGCTGGCGCCCGGGGTGCCGGCATCCGCCTGGGACAGCGCCGTGCTGGGCGAGGGCGGCGACCCCGGGTGGCGCGGGCGAACCGCTGCGGCCCGCTGGCTCGACCCCCTGTCGTGGCGGCGCCAGGGCTGGTCCGACGTCACCACGGCCGTGCTGCTGCGCGGCGGCCGGCTCACCCGGCGCGCGGTCGCGGTGCCCCACGCCCGCATCCAGTCGCTCACCCTGAGCCAGGGCTGGCTCGAGGGCCGCCTCGGCCTGGCCACCGCACACGTCGTGCCGGCGCCAGGCCCGGTGTCGCCCGTGGTGGCGCATCTCGACGTGGCGGAGGCCGAGGCGTTCCTGGCCGAGGTGTCCGAACGGGCCCGCTGGGCCCGCCGCAGGTCGGAACCATCGAGCGTTCCCCTTGCACGCGACCCTTCGGGGTTGGTGGACTGGACCCGGCACCCGCCGGGCTCCTCCGAACCAGAAAGGCCCTGAGACCGTGAACACCCCCGCCCCACCGCCGACCGAACCGGGCACCAACGGCTCCGGCATCGTCGAGCGCCTCGGGTTCACCCGCGACCAGGTGGTCCAGGAGTTCGGCTACGACGCCGACACCGACGACGAGTTCCGCTTCGCCGTCGAGGACCACTGCGGGGCCGAGATCGAGGACGAGGACTACACCGGCGGCGCCGATGCGGTGCTGCTCTGGTGGCGAGACGGCGACGGCGACCTGGGCGACGCGCTCGTCGACATGGTGGGGGTGCTCGACGAGGGGGGCTTCGTGGTGCTGCTGACCCCCAAGGTCGCCGGCGACGAGGTCGACCCCAGCGACATCGACGAGGCCGCGGTGACCGCCGGGCTGCACACCGCCGGAACCTTCAACGCCGCCCCGCAGTGGCGCGCGCACAAGCTGGTCGCCCCGAAGACCCACGTCCGCCGGTGACCGCCGGCGGCTGGCAGGATGACGCCATGATGACGACCACCCTGGCACCGCTCGCCGTCGGGCAGGTCGCGCCCGACTTCACCCTGCGCGACCAGAACGGCGTCGAGGTCTCGCTCTCCGCGCTGACCGCCACCAGGAACGTCGTCGTCGTCTTCTACCCCTTCGCCTTCTCGGGCATCTGCACCGGCGAGCTCGACGAGATCCGTGACCACCTCGAGCGCTTCGTCTCCGATGACCTGCAGGTCGTGTGCATCTCGTGCGACCCGATGTTCTCGCTGCGGGCCTGGGCCGACGCCCAGGGCTACTTCTTCCCGCTGCTGTCCGACCACTGGCCGCACGGCGAGGTCGCCCGGGCCTTCGGGGTGCTGAACGAGGCGAGCGGCGCCCCGATCCGCGGCACGTTCCTCATCGGCCGCGACGGCATCGTGCGCTGGACGCTCGTCAACGGGCCGGGGGAGCGCCGCGACTTCGGCGGGCTGCCGGCCGAGGTCGACGCCCTGCGGTGACGGCTGCAACACTGTGCGCGGTCGGCCGACCTCGACGAGGGTGGCCGGCCGTTCGGGGCCTGTAGCTCAGCTGGTAGAGCGCCGCGTTTACACCGCGAAGGTCGTCGGTTCGATCCCGGCCGGGCCCACATGAGCGACGTCGACGACCTGACCCTGGGTGAGGTGCTCGAGGTCGTCGAGCGCCTCTACCCGCCGAGCACCGCCCAGTCCTGGGACCGTGTCGGGCTGGTCACCGGCGACCCGGGGCAACCGGTGCGGCGCGTCCACCTCGCCGTCGACCCCACCCTCGCCGTGATCGAGGAGGCCCGGGCGCTGGGCGCCGACCTGCTGCTCACCCACCACCCGCTGCTGCTGCGGGGCGTGCACAGCGTGGCGACGACGAGCGCCAAGGGTGCGAGCGTCACCCACCTCGTGGTCGGCGACGTCGCTCTCCACGTGGTGCACACCAACGCCGACGTCGCGACCGACGGGGTGTGTGAGGCGCTGGCCGAGGCCTGCGGGCTCCCCGCGACCCAGCCGCTGACCGAGTCGGAGGGCCAGCCGATGGGCCGGGTGGGCGACCTCGAGGCGTCCCTTCCGCTGCGCGGCTTCGTCGAGCGGCTGGCCACCCGACTGCCGGCGGCCGCGGGCGGCATCCGCGTCGCCGGCCCGCCGGATGCCGTGGTGCGACGCGTCGCCGTGCTCGGAGGCGCCGGTGACGACCTCTTCGACGCCGTGCGGGCCAGCGGGGCCGACGTCTACGTCACCGCCGACCTGCGTCACCACCCGGCCCTCGAGGCGCGCGAGGAGGCGAGTGGCGGGACCCCCTACCTCGTCGACGCCGGGCACTGGGCCAGCGAGCAGGTCTGGCTCGCCCGCGCCGAGCGGGCGCTGCTCGGCGCCCTCGGTGAACGCGCGACTAGGGTGGAGACCCACATCAGCACAGTGCGCACCGACCCGTGGACCTTCGTGGTCGGTGCCGACCCCGGAGGTAGCCCGTGAACGCCGAGTCCGCCCGCCAGCTGCGGCTGCTCGACCTCCAGGCCATCGACACCCGGCTCGACCAGATCGCGCACGCGCGCTCGCACCTGCCCCAGCTCGCCGAGCTCGCCGACCTGCTCGGGAAGGCCCGGCTGATCGACGACCAGCTGGTGCGGTCGCGCACCGAGCTCGGCGACGTGCAGCGCGAGGTGGCCAAGGCCGAGTCCGACGTGCAGCTCGTGCGCGACCGCGCAGCCCGCGACCAGGCGCGTCTCGATGCCGGCACCGGCTCGGCCAAGGACCTGCAGGCCATCTCGCACGAGCTCACCTCGCTCGCCCGCCGCCAGAGCGAGCTCGAGGACATCGAGCTCGAGGTGATGGAGCGCGCGGAGGCCGCCGAGAGTGACGTCGCCGAGCTCGAGCGGGGCCGCGGCGAGCTGACCACGCGCATCGAGGCGCTCGAGGCCGCCCGCGACGCGGCGTTCGCCCGGCTCGACGGCGAGGCCGCCGACATCGGTGCCCCCCGCCCCACGGTGGTCGACGAGGTGGGGGCTGACCTGGTCGCCCTCTACGAGAAGATCCGCGCGGCCAACGGCGGCACCGGTGCTGCGGCGCTGCGCCAACGCCGTTGCGGCGGCTGCCAGCTCGAGCTCAACCCCGTCGAGATCCAGCGCATCCGCTCGGCCCCCGAGGACGAGGTGCTGCGCTGCGAGGAGTGCCGACGCATCCTGGTGCGCACCGCCGAGTCCGGCCTGTGAGCCGCCGGCTCACCGTCGAGGCAGACGGCGGGTCGCGTGGCAACCCGGGGGTCGCCGGCTACGGCGCCCTGGTCCGCGACACCGACACCGCGGCGCTGCTCGCCGAGCGCGCCGAGCCGCTCGGCACGGCATCCAACAACGTCGCCGAGTACCGCGGTCTGATCGCCGGGCTGGAGGCCGCGTTCGCCATCGACCCGAGTGCGCAGGTGCACGTGCGGATGGACTCCAAGCTCGTCGTCGAGCAGATGTCCGGTCGCTGGAAGATCAAGCACGAGGACATGCGCCGCCTGGCCCTGCAGGCGCGCGACCTGGTGTCGGACTTCACCGCGGCCGGGGGCTCGGTGCGGTTCACCTGGATCCCACGGGCCGAGAACAAGGACGCCGACGCCCTGTCGAACGTCGCGATGGACGGGCGCACCGTCGACCGCACCTTCGGCGGCCCGTCGGAGGTCGACGACGTGCCGGGTGAGCCCGAGGCCGACGACGAGCGGCGGCGCACCGGCTTCGACCGGCGGGGCACGCCCACCCGGGTGGTGCTCGTGCGGCACGGCGTCACCGACTTCACCGCGCAGGGCCGGCTCGACGGGCGCGGCGGCCCCGACCCCCGGCTCAACGCCACCGGCCGGGCCCAGGCGGTGGCCGCCGGCCGAGCCGTGGCCAGCCTCGTCCAGGGGCACCCGACCCGCGTCGTCACCTCGTCGCTCTCGCGGGCGATGGAGACCGGCGCCGCCGTGGCGGCTGCCGTCGGCGTCGACCCCGTGGTCGACCGCGAGTGGGACGAGCAGTCCTTCGGCACGTGGGACGGCCGCTCGATCTCGGAGCTCATCGAGGGGGAGCGCGACGCCATGCGTGCGCTGCGCGACGACGCCACCTACCGGCCCCCGGGCGGGGAGTCGCACGAGGACCTGGTCGCCCGCGTCGTGCCCGCCTGGGAGCGGGTGGTGGCGCAGGGTGGCACCAGCGTGGTGGTGTGCCACCGCAAGCCGATCCTCGTGGTGCTCGCGCACCTGCTCGGGCTCCCGCACGACCGGGCCTGGCGGCTGGCCGCGGCGCCCGGGTCGCTGACCGCCGTCGAGGTCTGGGACGACGGCGAGGTCTCGGTCGCCTTCACCAACCGCACCTGAGACGGCCCGGCGACGGCATCCGGTCACGTCCTACGCTCGTCGCATGACCTACGCAGGTGACGTCACCCCGACCGAGGCGTATGCCGCCGCGACCGGCCCCGACGACGCCCTCCTCGTCGACGTGCGCACCACAGCGGAGTGGACCTACGTCGGCGTTCCCGTGCTCGAGAGCGCCCACCGCGACGTGGCCTTCGTGCAGTGGTCGACCTTCCCGGAGGGCCGGGTGAACGAGCGGTTCGTCGACGAGGTGCGGGCCGCCGGGCTCGAGCCCGGTCGTCCGGTCTACCTGCTCTGCCGTTCCGGGGTGCGGTCGAAGGCGGCCGCCGAGGCGCTGACCGCGGCCGGGCTCGGGCCGGCGTTCAACGTGATCGAGGGCTTCGAGGGCCCGCACGACGAGTCGGGCCACCGCACCGTCGCGGGGTGGAAGGTCGCCGGCCTGCCCTGGCGACAGGGCTGAGCATGGACCCGCAGCACTGGCACGCGCAGACCCGTGCCGTTCGGGGAGGGTTGGCCCGCAGCGGTTTCGACGAGACCGCCGAGGCGCTCTACCTGACCTCGGGCTTCGTCTACGAGTCGGCCGAGCAGGCCGAGGCCGCCTTCAAGGACGAGGTCGAGCACTACATCTACAGCCGCTACGGCAACCCCACGGTGACCACCTTCGAGGAACGGATGCGCCTGCTCGAGGGCGCGGAGGCGTGCTTCGCCACGGCATCCGGCATGGCAGCCGTCTTCACCGCGATGGCCGCACTGTGCGGCGCCGGTGACCGGGTCGTGTCGTCCCGGGCGCTGTTCGGGTCGTGCTTCGTCATCCTCGACGAGATCCTGCCGCGCTGGGGCGTCGAGACGGTCTTCGTGGACGGCAGCGACCTCGACCAGTGGCGCGAGGCGCTCGCGGTGCCGACGACGGCCGTGTTCTTCGAGACGCCGAGCAACCCGATGCAGGAGCTCGTCGACATCGCGGCGGTCAGCGAGCTGGCCCACGCCGCGGGAGCCACCGTGGTCGTCGACAACGTCTTCGGCACGCCCGTGTTCTCGCACCCGCTCGACTTCGGCGCCGATATCGTCGTCTACTCGGCCACCAAGCACATCGACGGCCAGGGCCGGGCACTGGGTGGCGCGGTGCTCGGCACGGCGGAGTTCATCGGGGGACCGGTGAAGAACCTGATGCGGCACACCGGGCCGTCGCTGTCGCCGTTCAACGCCTGGGTGATGACCAAGGGGCTGGAGACCCTGGACCTGCGGGTGCGCCGGATGGCCGACTCCTGCCTCACCGTCGCCGTCACCCTCGAGGAGTGGCAGCACACCGGGCGGGGCATCCGGCGGGTGGTGCACCCGTTCCTCGAGAGCCACCCCCAGCACGAGCTCGCGCTGCGCCAGATGGACGGCGGTGGCGGCACCGTGGTCACCTTCGAGGTCGACGGCGGCAAGCCGGCGGCATTCGCGCTGATGAACGCCCTGACCCTGGTCGACATCTCGAACAACCTCGGTGACGCCAAGTCGCTGACCACCCACCCGGCGACCACCACACACCGGCGGCTCGACCCACAGGCGCGCGCTGCGGTCGGCATCACCGACGGCACCGTCCGGGTGTCGGTCGGGCTCGAGGACGTGCGTGACCTGGTGGCCGACCTCGACACCGCGGTCGCGCAGGCGGCCGCCGTCGGGCGCTGACCGGACTGTTACCGTCGCCGCCATGAGCGACGTCCTCTCCGTGCACCGACTGGTCCCCGCACCGCCCGAGCCGATCTTCGACCTCCTCGTCGACCCCTCCGGGCACGCCGAGATCGACGGCGGCGGCACGGTGCGCGGCGCCCGCAGCGGTGGGCGGCGGCTGGCGCTGGGCGACCGGTTCGGCATGGACATGCACCTCGGCGTCGCCTACTCCACCCGCAACACGGTGATCGAGCTCGACGAGAACCGCCGTATCGCGTGGCAGACCACCGCCGGGGGGCCGCTCGGCTCCGTGCTCGGCGGCCGGATCTGGCGCTACGAGCTCGAGCCGGTCGAGGGCGGCACGCTCGTGACCGAGACCTGGGACCTCAGCGAGGAGAAGTGGACCAGCAAGCCGGTCGTGAAGCTGACGATGGGGCGCTCGACGCGGCACAACATGGAGCGCACCCTGGCACGCATCGAGGAGCTCGTGACCGCGGCTCAGGACCCTGCGGCCAGCTGACGCTCCTCGGCGACACCTGCCATCGCCCACCGCACGGCGAGCGTCCCAACCTTCCCGGCGCCCCCGGCCACCACTGCTCCGGGCCCCCCGACCGGGATCCGCAGCGCCCGGCGCGCCCATGAGGGGAGCACGGCCACCCCTCCGGAGGCGATGAGCCCGTAGCCGGGCCGGGCCGGCCACGGCAGGGGCGGGTCGAGCAGCAGGAACCGGGCGGCCGCCCGGGCCTCGCGGGTGGCCTCGAGCTCGGGGCGGTAGGCCGCCAGTGCAGTGGCCAGGTCGGCCACCGTCAGGGGCAGGTCGGTGGCGCCGAGCCGCCCCGCCACGAGCGCGGACTGCTCGACGTAGCGGTCGGCCTCGTGGGCCGTCAGCGGCTCGACGGCATAGCGCTGGTACGCCGTGAGGAAGCTGTGCGCCTCGGCCACGTGCACCCAGCGCAGCAACCGCGGGTCGCTGGCCCGGTAGGGGCGCCCCTTGGGGTCGCGGCCGCGCACCCGCTCGTGGATGCCGCGCACCCGTGCGATCGCCGCCTCGGCGTCGTCGACCGTGCCGAACGTGGTGGTCGCGAGGAAGTGCGAGGTCCGCTGGAGGCGGCCCCACGGGTCGCCCTTGTAGCCGCTGTGTCCCGCGACGCCGGCCATGGCCAGCGGGTGCAGCGACTGCAGGAGCAGCGCGGCGACCCCACCGGGGAACATCGAGGCGTCGGCGTGCACCCGCCACACCGGGTCGTCGGGGCGGAACCATCGCTCGCCCCGGCTGCCCCAGATGACCTGGGCGCGTTCGGCGGCGTCGTCACCGGCCACCTTGGCGCGCAGCGCGGCGCCGAGGCGCAGCTGTGACTGGCGGGCGAGGTCGGTGAGGGTGGGCACGGCGGAGGGTCTCCGATCAGTGAGGATGTGAGGAGTTAAACGCGTCGGGGCGGAGTCGCTGAAGGTTTGTCAAAGGTTCATTCGGGGTGATGCGTGTCACGTCCGGCCTCGGAGGGCTCCCTCGGGGTCGTTGCTCGCGATCGGTGCTCCTGCCTGCCAATTCTCAGGCGGTCAGTGCCATGGCGCCGACACCGGCAGCCACGGCGAGCACCGCGCAGGCGGTTCCGGCCGGCACCAGCCACCGCCACGGCACGACGATGCCGGCCGTTCGGCAGCGCTGCAGCCACAGCAGCGTGGCCAGCGAGGCCCACGGGGTGACCAGCGGGCCGGCGTTGACGCCGACGAGCAGCGCCATCAGGCGCGGCGCCGCGTCGGCCGCGACCGGCTCGAGCACGAGATAGGCCGGCAGGTTGTTGGCGACGTTGGCGACGACCGCCCCGGTGCCGGCGAGCGTCATCAACGCGCCGGTCCCCGTGCCGCCCGGCACGAGCGACGAGATGAGGTCGCCCAGACCGCGCTGGTGCAGCACCTCCACGACGACCGACACCGCGACGAACCCCGCGGCCATGAGCCACGGCACGGGCAGGCCGGCCAGCAGGGGCGGGGCGCGCCATCGGCACACCACGAGCAGCACCGCCGCGGCCGGGAGCGACACCGCCCACGGCGGTGCGCCGAGGGCGAAGAGCGGCCCCAGCGCGAGGCACACGGCGGCCGCCCAGCGCAGCAGGAGCCGGTCGTGCGGCTCCGGCGGCGGGTCGACGGCATACGTCTGGCGCAGGCTGCGCCGATGCAGCAGGGCGAGCAGCCCCAGGGTCACCACGACGCACGCCAGCGCGGGGGCCCAGGCGAGCCGCACGTAGTCGGCGTGCCCGAGCCCTTGCCGCTCGAAGGTGTTGAGGGCCAACAGGTTGGTCAGGTTCGACACCGGAAGCAGCAGCGACCCGGTGTTGGCGATCCAGAGGGTGGTGACGGCGAAGACCCGGGCGTCGAGCCCGACCTGGCGAGCGACGGCCAGCCCCACCGGGGTGAGCAGCACCGCCGTGGTGTCGAGCGACAGCACGACGGTGCAGCCGACAGCGAGCAGGGCGAAGAGCAGCCACAGCGCCCATGCGCGGTGCCGCCCGGCGTGCGCCACCCAGTGGCCGGCGACGTCGAAGACGCCGGCCCGCTCCGCGACCTCGGCCACGACGGTGATGGCGAGGAGGAACACGACGACGGGCAGCAGCCGCTCGAGCAGTGCCACGGCATCCGCCGTCGTCACGCGGGCACCACGTCCAGCACCCACGGTGCCCTGGCGTTCACCGGCTCGTGCAGCTGCACGCGGAAGGCCACGCCCACCACGTCGGCCAGCGCCGGCACCGAGCGGGGCCTCACCCCGGCCTGGCAGAGGTGGCGGGCCACCAGCCCGCGGGTGTGCTTGGCCATGTGGCTGGCCCCGGGCACGCGCACCTGCACCCAGCGGGGCGCGAGGCCGGCACCGGGCCGCCACGCGGCGGCATACGGTGCCGACCGGCAGTCGACGACGACCCCACGCCCGGCGAGGTGAGGCAGCACCCCGTCGAGCTCGGGCCGCCAGAGCGAGGCGAGCGGCCCCAGCCCCGGCAGGGTCGAGCCCATCGACAGGCGGTAAGCCGTGATCCGGTCGCCGGGCCGCACCGCGCCGTGCAGCGCCGACACGACGACGAGCCAGCGGTTGGCCCGGCGCCGGGAAGCGGTGTCCAGGGTGTCCAGGCCCAGGGCGTCGTACAGGACCCCTGTGTAGACCTCGGCGGCGGGGGTCGCGGGCGCAGTCTCGAGCACCAGGTTGCGGGCGACCTCGTCGAGCAGCCCCGCGGAGACGCCGAGCAGGTCCGCGGCGTCGGGCGAGCGGCTGACCTCGGCGAGCGCCGCGGCGACCCGGGCGCGGGTGGGTGCGAGCTCGGGGAACGACCAGGTCGTCGGGTCGGCCGGCCTGCCCCGGCGTCGGTTCGTCTTGGACTCCGACGGGGGGAGCAGGATCAGCACCGGGGCAGCCTACGGCGGTTAGGTTGGGCGGCATGCCTCACCCCCGCGTGCGCCTGGCCCCGACCGACGCCGACATCCCGGGTGAGGTGCTGCACGACCTCGAGGAGAGGTTCGCGGCGGTGCGCGACGAGCTGGGGCTGTCGCTCGACTACCCGGCCGACGCGCTGGCCGAGGCCGAGCAGGTGGCCGCGGCGCCGACCGGGCTGCCCGGGCTCGACGAGACCGACCTGCCCTTCTTCACGATCGACCCGCCCGGCTCGCTGGACCTCGACCAGGCGATGCACCTCGAGCGCGACGGCGACGGGCACCGCATCCGCTACGCCATCGCCGACGTGCCGGCGTTCGTGCGGCTCGGCGGCGCGCTCGACCGGGTCACCCGCGAGCGCGGCCAGACCGTCTACTGCCCCGACGTGCGCGTGCCGCTGCATCCCAAGGCCCTCTCGGAGGCCGCGGCCAGCCTGCTCCCGGATGCCGTGCGCCCGGCCTTCGTCTGGGACCTTCGCCTCGACGGCGCGGGGTTGCTCACCTCGGCGGAGGTCCACCGGGCGATGGTGCGCAGCGTCGAGCGGCTCGACTACGCGCAGGTCCAGGCTGCGGTCGACGCCGGCACGGACGACGAGCGCTTCGTGCTGCTGAAGCAGGTCGGCGAGCGCCGTATCGCGCAGGAGCGGGCGCGGGGCGGAGCGAGCCTGCCGATGCCGGAGCAGCAGGTCACCGCCCGCGACGGCGGCGGCTTCACCCTCGAGTTCCGCCCGCCCGTGGCCGCGGAGGAGTGGAACGCGCAGGTCTCGCTGCTCACCGGCATGGCCGCGGCCACGATGATGCTGGATGCCGGCGTGGGCGTGCTGCGCACCATGCCGGCGCCCACGCCCGAGGCGGTGAAGCGGTTCCGCCGGGTGGCGCGCGGCCTGGGCGCGGAGTGGCCGCCCGACCTGGCCTACGGTGAGTTCATCCGGGGTCTGGACCGAGGCAACCCGCGGCACCTGGCGCTCATCCACGAGGCGACCGCGCTGTTCCGTGGCGCCGGCTACACGGCATTCGACGGTGCGCCGCCCGAGCAGCGCGACCACGCGGCGGTCGCCGCTCCCTACGCCCACGTGACGGCACCCCTGCGCCGGCTCGTCGACCGCTTCGGCCTCGTCGTGTGCGAGGCCGCCTGCGGCGCCGGCGAGGTGCCGGATGCCGTGCGCGCCGCGCTGCCCGAGCTCGCCGCCCGGATGCGCGACTCCGACCACCGGGCGCGCACCGCCGAGCGAGCCTGTGCCGACGCCACCGAGGCAGCGGTGCTGCGCGGCCGCGAGGGCGAGTCGTTCGGCGCCGTCGTCATCGACCACACCGACAAGGGCATGGAGGTGCAGCTCGTGGGGCTCCCGGTCATCGCCCGGGTCACCGGTCGCCGCGCCGCCCTGGGCGCGCACCTGTCGGTGCGGCTCGACGTGGCCGACGTGCGGGCCGGCGAGGTGGCCTTCAGCTACGAGTGAGCCGGCCCCCTACACTGGCGGCGGACGAGTCGGGCGGACGGTCGCGTCGGTGGGCAACCACCGCCGAGGAAGGTCCGGGCTCCGAAGGGCAGGATGGTGGCCAACAGCCACCCGGGGCGACCCGCGGGACAGTGCCACAGAGAACAGACCGCCCCTGCCGCGCGAGCGGCAGGAGCAAGGGTGAAACGGTGGTGTAAGAGACCACCAGCGACCTGGGTGACCAGGTCGGCTCGGTAAACCCCATCCGGAGCAAGCCCAGACAGTGTGCGTTCGAGGGCGGCCCGTCCGAGCACACGGGTAGGGCGCTGGAGGTGGTCGGCAACGGCCACCCGAGATGGATGACCGTCACCGCGTCGCCGGCAACGGCGGCACGGGACAGAACCCGGCCTACAGCCCGACTCGTCCACTTCAACCCGTTGACCCGAAAGAGGGCGACGGCGGTGCACCGGTACGCCATCGAGAAGCGAAACGCCGCGATCCTGGCCGGCTGGAGTCGTGAGTCCACGTGCCCAGGATGGAGGGCAATGCCGGGGGCGGCGGCGTCGGGCGCCGTTGCGTCCTAGCCGAACTTGCGGGGTCGCCACCTGCACTGCGGCTGGGCTTGCGTCCCGGATGGCCCTGCAGCTTCACCCGGGACGCAGGCCCAGCCGTTCGAGGGATGGAGTTGCGCTGCTGACCAGCCTTCCACTCTGCCAGTGACTCGCCGGGCCGTTGTGACGGGCGGAACACCGGGCCCCAAGCTGTCCGACCCCCGCCCTATCGGGGGTCGCGTGAGGTGATGTTGAGGGCGCGGCGGGGCGCGGGTGGGCCAGGCGTGGTTACGTGTCCTGTGGTGATCCCGATTCAAGATGCGTGTCGTGATCGCAGGGCGGTCCCGCCGGCCGGACCTGATCAGCCGTGCAGGCGGGGCCGCTGTCCGCGCCGTGGCACGTCCCGGGGAGGCGGCGGCCTCGACCCGGGACGGCAGCCCAGCCGCTCGGGGGGGCGGACAGCCGGGCCGCGGATCAGCCTTCCATGCCGGCCGCGCCCAGGCGGTCCGATGTGATGCGCTGAACACCACGCCGGGCGGTGGCCCGCAAGCGCCGGGAAAGGTTTACGCCGCGAGAGGAACGGGGAAGTACATGGGCCAGAGTGACCGCCCCGGCCGGATGGTTTAAGCAGTCAGACCCCGGGGCGGTCACTCCCGAACCGTAACGCCCCCCCGCCCGGCGGCGCTCGAGGTCGGGGTGAGGCGCGTCCCGGGGTAGCTGCAGGACCGCCCCGGGACGCGTTGGCCACGCAGGGAGTGAGCGTGAGCCTGACGCCGATTGTCGTCCACCGACCTTTGGGAATCCTTGGCCTGTTCCAAGGGCAACCTCGCCGGGAGTGGTCGGGCCGCCGAACCCTCGCCCCTCCTGCACGACGCGAAGGCTCGGCGGCCCCAACCAGGCCCCACGGCCGCAGCGGCGGGGGCCCTCGTCGCCGTCCCGCCGACCTACGGCGGATGGGTGACTCGCACCATTGGAGCCCACAGCGGCACCCGTGTCCCCCCGTTTCACGAAACCGGCCGATCATTGTCGAATGTTGCCCGCAGGTGCGCCGAACCGCCCCGACCTCACGGGAGGCGGGGGCGGTTCGCTCGTGACGTCGCGCCACTGACTGGCAACGGCGGTTCAGCCCTCTGGCCACCGCTGGTCAACGCTGGTCGTGCGTGCTGGCCGTGTCCCGGCCCACAGCCCGACTCGTCAGCCCGCTCACCAGGGTGAGTCGAGGTGGGAGCCTGAGGGCATGCGAAGCCACTGCAGCGTGTTCGTCGACGTCGGGTACCTGCTCGCGGCCTCGGCGACCCGGGTCACCGGCACCTCGCTGCGTGGGGGAGTTGTGATCTCGTACCCCGACCTCGTGTCCGGCATCATCGCCCAGGCCGAGCGCGAGAGCGGCCTGCCGGTGCTGCGCATCCACTGGTACGACTCTGGCTCCAAACCCGGTGGGGCACCCGACCACACGCAGGAGATGATCGGCGAGCTGCCGCGCGTCAAGCTCCGCCTGGGGCGCCTGTCTCCGCACGGGGAGCAGAAGGGGGTCGACCTCCGCATCGGCCTCGACCTCGCCTCCCACGGACGCAACAAGGTCTCCGACCTGGTCTACCTCCTGTCGGGCGACGACGACCTGACCGAGGCGGTGGAGGAGGCCCAAGGGCACGGCGTGCAGGTCGTCATCCTGGCCGTCCCCGACGCGAAGGGGCAGCCGCACGCCGTGGCGCGCCACCTGGTGCGGGCCTGCGACGATGTCGTCATCCTCGACCCGCAGGTGGTCGACCGGACGGTGATGGTGCGGGCCCAGCAAGTGCCGGTCGCGCCGGCTCCTGCCCTCGAGGGACTGCCTGAGCCGGCGCAGCCCGAGGCGACCAGCGGCCCGGCACCCGAGGGGAGCGTGGAGCTCCGGCCGACGCCGGCCCTGCTGGCCGCCATGAAGGCGCACGTCGGGGGCAACGGGCCGCGGCCGCGCAGTGTGGTCGTCTACTCGAGCAGCTCCGGCGGTGTGACGGACGACGCGCCGTCGGTCGGTGAGGAGTGGCGCGCCATCGACGACGTGTGCCGTGGCGTCATCGCGGCGTGGCGTGCCCAGGCGTCCGAGCCGGAACAGGAGCGGGTGCGGCGCGAGCAGGGCTTCATCCCCAACGACCTGGACCGCACCCTGCTGACCGACCTCTCCGTCCGGCTCGGGATCTACGACATCGGCGACTCGACCAGGTACGCCCTGCGGGCCCACTTCTGGGAGGTGCTCGCCGAGGACGAGTAGCCCCCGGCCGGGCGTGACCAGGTGAGCCGCGGCACCGGCGCACGGGCCACCGTGGGCCCCAGGTGTGTCGTAGCGTTTTCCCCTGGCCGCTCCAGGCCTCGAGAGGACCGCATGCCACCGAACACCGGCGCTGACCACGACGCCACCCGCCGCACGCTGATGGCGGCCGTCCGCGAGCTCGACGGCCCCACGGTCCGCGACGCGCTGCTGCAGTCGCTGCTCAGGGCGGGGGTCGACGGCACCGTCACGGAGGTCGCGATGCCGGTGCTGCGCGAGGTGGGCGACGGCTGGCAGCGCGGCGAGCTCGCAGTGCTGCACGAGCACTTCGTGTCGACCGCTTTTCGCGGCGTGCTGGGCGAGTTCCGGATGCCGGTGCCGGGCGAGCGGGTGCGCACCGCTGTGCTCGCCTGCCCGCCGCACGAGCTCCACGACCTGCCGCTGGAGCTGTTCGGCGCGATGCTGCACCACCGCTGGTGGCGCGTGGTCAGCTTGGGGGCCAACACCCCGATGGGCGCCGTCAACGACGCCGTGCGCTACCTGGGCGCCGACGCCTGCCTGCTCGCCGGGGTCCGCCGCTCGGCCTTCGAGTGCCGGATGCCGTCGCTGACGCGGCTGGGGGAGCGGGTGCCGCTCTTCCTCGCCGGGGAGGGGGCGCTCGGCCTGACGACCCCGCCCAGGGGCGTCACGGTGCTGCCCCGTGACCTGACGGCCGCCGCCGAGCTGGTCGACGCCGTCTCACCCCGGTCAGCCCGGCAGGCCGGCGACCGCAACGAGCCCGCGGTCGGCTGACCCGGCATACGGTGGGTCGATGCGAATCACCCACCTCGGACACGCCTGCCTCCTGCTCGAGATGGCCGACACCCGGGTGCTCGTGGACCCGGGCAACTTCGCCGACGGCCTGGGCGACGTGCGCGACCTGGCGGCCGTCCTCGTGACGCACCAGCACCCGGACCACCTCGATCCGGACCGGCTGCCGGCCCTGGTCGCCGCCAACCCGGATGCCCTGGTGCTCTGCGACCCCGGCAGTGTCGAGGTGCTCACCGGCCTGGGGGTCGACGCGCGCGCCCACGACGGCGCGACCACCATCGGTGCCGTCACGGTGACCCCCTTCGGCCAGCAGCACGCGCTCATCCACGACGACATCCCCCGCATCCCCAACGTCGGGGTGCGCCTCGACGCCGAGGGGGAGCCGTCGTTCTTCCACCCCGGTGACGCGCTCGATGCCGAACCCGGTGCGGTGGACGTGCTGGCCTTCCCCCTCCAGGCGCCGTGGCAGCGCAGCAGGGACATGACGGCTTTCCTGCGCCGCCACGCGGCGCCGCACGCCGTTCCGGTGCACGACGGGCTGCTGCAGGCGCGCGGCCGAGGGCTCTACCTCAACCAGGCCGGCCAGCTCGGGTCGCCGAGCACCCGCATCCACGACCTCGCCGGTGCGGGCGCCACGGAGTTCCGCGTCGGGGAGTGACGGCCTGTCCTGCGGGGGTCACGCCTTGTGCTTGCCGCGCGACTCCTGGGTCTGCGACGCGAGCAGCGCCGCACCGATGATGCCGGCGGCGTTCTCGAGGGCGGCCGGCACGATCGGGGTGCGCAGGTCGAGCAGGGGAAGGTACTTGTGCGCCTTGCGCGAGATGCCGCCGCCGACCACGAACAGGTCTGGCCAGATGAGGTCCTCGAGGTGCCGGTAGTAGCGCTGCAGCCGCTCCGCCCAGTCCTCGTAGCTGAGGTCCTCGCGGGTCTTCGCCGAGCTCGCCGTGACCGTCTCGGCGTCGATGCCGTCGATCTCGAGGTGACCTAGCTCCGAGTTCGGCACCAGCACACCGCGATACATCACCGCCGTGCCGATGCCGGTGCCGAGCGTCGTCAGCACGACCAGACCGTCCTGACCCTTCGCGGCGCCGAAGTAGAGCTCACCGACGCCCGCGGCATCCGCGTCGTTCACGACGACCACGTCGTGCTGCAGGCGGTCCTCCAGCAGCTTCTCGATCTCGCAGTCGATCCACGACTTGTCGATGTTCGCCGCCGTCTTGACGACGCCGTGCTGCACGACACCGGGGATGGTGACGCCGATCGGTGAGCCGTCGTGCACCTCGTCGAAGCGGTCGACGATCTCGGCGATGCAGTCGCACACCGCCTCGGGCGTCGACGTCTCCGGCGTCTCGATCTTGAACCGCTCCTGGGCGAACTCGCCCTTCTCGAGGTCGACCGGTGCCCCCTTGATCCCGCTGCCGCCGACGTCGATGCCGAGGGGCCTGGCTGTGCTCATGCTGCATCTCCCTGGGTGAGGATCTCGGGACCGGAGTCCGTGACGAGGATGGTGTGCTCGAACTGTGCCGACCGCCGGCGGTCCTTGGTGACGACGGTCCACCCGTCATCCCACATCTCCCACTCGTGGGTGCCGAGGTTGAGCATCGGCTCGACGGTGAACGTCATGCCGGCCTCGATGACGGTGCTGTAGGCCGGGGCGGCGTCGTAGTGCGGGATGACCAGCCCGCTGTGGAACGCCGAGCCGATGCCGTGCCCCGTGAAGTCGCGCACCACGCCATAGCCGAACCGGCGTGCGTAGGACTGGATCACCCGGCCGATGACGTTGACCTCCCGACCGGGGACGGCGGCCCGGATGCCGCGCATCATCGCCTCGTGGGTGCGCTCGACCAGCAGGCGCGACTCCTCGTCGACGTCGCCGACGAGGTAGGTGGCGTCGGTGTCTCCGTGCACGCCGTCGAGGAATGCCGTGATGTCGATGTTGACGATGTCGCCGTCCTCGAGTCGCCGGCTGTCGGGGATGCCGTGGCACACCACCTCGTTCACCGAGGTGCACAGTGACTTCGGGAACCCCTTGTAACCGAGCGTGGACGGGTAGGCGCCGTGGTCGAGGAGGTACTCGTGGCCGACCCGGTCGATCTCGTCGGTCGTGACCCCCGGGGCGATCACGGCTGCGGCGGCGGCCATGGCGTTCGCCGCGACCCGGCCGGCGACCCGCATCCTCTCGATCGTGTCGGCGTCCTTGACCTCCGGCCCGGTGAACGGCGCCGGCGACGGCCGGTCGACGTACTCGGGCCGCCGGATGCTCGCCGGGACAGGGCGGCGCGGAGAGAGCGCACCAGGGGCGACGGTTGCGTACGTCAACGGCATACGGTGGAGTCTAGGCAGATCCCCGCCGACCGAGGAGGACACCCATGCCCTACTGGTTCAACGTCGACACCGGACAGGTCGAGACCGACGACGACCGCAGCCAGGACGCCAACGTCATGGGTCCCTACGACTCGCACGACGCGGCGGCGAACGCGCTGCAGACGGCGAGGGCGAACACCGAGCGCTGGGACCGCGAGGACAAGGAGTGGGGCAGCGGTTCCGCCTGGGACGAGGAGTCCCAGGAAGACTGACTGGCTGTACTAGCCGCTCAGGTTGCGATGCACCGAGACGGCGTACGGGCCTCCCGGCACGAAGGGCTTCGCATCCCACGTGGCGTAGCGGGCGATGAACGACAGGCCGGCCGCCTCGGCGAGCCGGTCGTACGTGCGCAGGTCCACCACGGCCGCCTTCTCGGGCAGCGCGTCGCCCAGCCCGAAGCCGGAGACGAGGTAGCCACCGGGCGACAGGTGCGCCGAGAGCCGGCCGAGCACCCGCGGCAGGGTCCCGTCCGCGAGGTAGGGCACCACGTTGCCGGCCATCACGACGCAGGCGAACTCCTGCTCGGTGCGCAGGTCGAGCGTGGACAGGTCGGCCACGAAGAAGCGGGTCTGGGTGTCCTCGCGGGCCAGGGCGATGAGGTGCTCGTCGGCGTCGACACCGATTGCGGTGTGCCCCAGACGAGTCAGCTTGCTCGCGACGCGACCGAATCCGCACCCCGCGTCGAGCACGCGCGACGGCGGCGGCACCAGGCGGGTGATGAAGCGCGCCTCACCATGCACGTCCTGGCCCGCGGCCTCGAGGTCGAGGAAGCGCCGGCGGTAGGTGCGTGCCGCCTCGGGGCCGCTCTGCAGGGCCGACCAGCGCGTCGGAGACGGTGCGTTGGGGGTGTCCATGGGCCACATGCGGTTTCGACGTCTCCTGACGGTCAGGCGGTTCAGGCCTCGAACGAGTGCTCGGCGGCCGGGAACGCGCCCGAGGCGACCTCCGCGGCATACGCGCTCGCGGCATCCTTGAGGTCGGTGCGCAGGTCGGCGTACTTCTTGACGAACCGCGGCGCGCGTCCCCCGCGCAGCCCGGCCATGTCCTGCCAGACGAGCACCTGCGCGTCGCAGTGCGGCCCGGCACCGATGCCGATCGTGGGGATGCGCAGTGCCTGCGTGACCTGCGCTGCGACCGGTGCGGGCACCATCTCCATGACGATGGCGAAGCACCCGGCGCTCTCGAGGGCCAGGGCATCGGCCAGCAGCTTCTCGGCGCCGGCGCCGCGCCCCTGCACCTTGTAGCCACCGAGCACGTGCTCGCTCTGCGGGGTGAAGCCGATGTGCCCCATGACCGGGATGCCGGCGCGCACCAGCAGCTCGACCTCGGGCACCATCGGCGCCCCACCCTCGAGCTTGACGGCGTGGGCCAGGCCCTCCTTCATGAACCGGGTCGCCGTGGCGAGTGCCTGCTGGGGGCTGGCCTGGTAGGAGCCGAACGGCAGGTCGGCCACGACCATGGCGCGCCTGGCCGAGCTGGTGACCGCCCTACACAGCGGCACCAGGTGGTCGACGGTGACCGGCACCGTGGTCTCGAAGCCGTAGACGTTGTTGCCGGCGCTGTCGCCGACGAGGAGCACCGGGATGCCGGCCTCGTCGAAGATCTCGGCGGTGTACATGTCGTAGGCGGTCAGCATCGCCCAGCGCTCGCCGCGCTCCTTCATCGCCGTCAGGTGCGGCACCCGTACCCGGCGCTGCGGAGCGGCCTGGGCGCCCGTGCCGTAGGGCGGCGTGCTCTCCGCTGCCGGGCCCGGGCCGGTGGTCGTGGGGGTCGACTCGCTCATGAGCCGATCGTATGCCGCGCGGTCGGAGCTCATTTCGGTGCACCTTCCCGCCGCGGGGAGGTGACCGGGCAGGACGGGCGGAGCACCTTGACGGTTTCTTGACTGAATCCAGACGAACTCGTGACCGTGGGAGGCCCGACCGGGTGATGAGGTGACCGGGCGCCCGCGACCAGACGGGCGCACCAGTCTGACCGGGGCCGATCACAGGCGCCCCGCCACAGGAGGATTAGTGAACAAGCGCCACTGGAGCGCTGCATCGGGTCTGGCCGTGGGGGCGCTCGTCGTCTCCGGCCTCGCCATGCCGATGCAGGCTCAGGCAGCACCGAGTGACAAGGCCCCGAGCAGCAGCGACCCTGCTGCGGCCGCCCGCCCGGACAACCTGCCGAACCCGCTCGCCGACGCCGCGGCGGCCGAGCGCAAGGACGCCGTCGCCAAGCTGGTGCGTGGCGAGGCCACCACCACGACCATCGGCGGCAACCGCGTCATCGAGGTCAAGTCCACGGGCAAGGACGCCCAGGGCAAGCCCAAGAAGTCGAAGTTCGTCAACTACCCCGTGCAGCGCGAGGAGGACATCTTCACCGTCCTCGTCGACTTCGGCACCCAGGTCCACCCGAGCACCGGGGGCACGGCCGGGCCGGTGCACAACCAGATCCCCCAGCCCGACAGGAACTGGGACGGCAGCAGCACCGACGACAACTCGACCTACTGGGTCGACGACTTCAACCGGAAGCACTTCCAGGACCTGATGTTCGGCGACGGCGAGTCCTTCAAGGACTTCTACCTCAAGCAGAGCAACGGGCGCTTCCTGGCCAAGGGCGACGTCTCGGACTGGGTCAAGGTGCCCTTCAACGAGGCGCGCTACGGCTCGAACAAGTTCTCGGACAGCTCGGTGTACTGGCCCTTCATCCAGGACACCGGCAACGCCTGGTACGCAGCCCAGAAGGCGGCCGGCAAGAGTGACGCCGACATCAAGACCTACCTGGCGCAGTTCGACAAGGTCGACCGCTACGACTTCGACGGCGACGGCAACTTCAACGAGCCCGACGGCTACATCGACCACTTCCAGGCGATCCACGCCGGGGAGGGCGAGGAGGCCGGTGGTGGCGCCCAGGGCGAGGACGCCATCTGGTCGCACCGCTGGTACGCCTACTCCAACGGAGCCGGGCGCACGGGCCCCGCCGAGAACCTGGCCGGCGGCACCCAGATCGGGAACACGGGCATCTGGATCGGTGACTACACCACCGAGCCCGA
>JBJMHU010000077.1:0-8936 GCA_045807225.1 Ornithinibacter sp.
GGAGTGGGAGATGTGCTGTGGCTCGGCCGGCATCTACAACCTCGTGCAGCCGGACGCCGCCGCCGACCTCGGCCGCCGAAAGGCGCGCAACCTGCTCGACACCGGCGCCGAGGCCGTGGCCGCGGCGAACCCGGGCTGCGCCCTGCAGATCACGGCGCACACCGAGCGGCTCGGCAGGGCGCTGCCGGTGCTGCACCCGCTGGAGCTGCTGGCCCGCTCGATCGTCTAGGCGCCGCGCCAATAAGTGTCAGACTCCTCGCCCATATGGCCGCCGCCGAACGCATGAAGCTTGCCCTCGAGTCCCGTGACCTCGATGGCGCCGTCGCCCTGCTCGCCGACGACGTCGTCTTCCGCAGCCCGATCGTCCACAAGCCCTACCACGGCCCCGAAGCCGTTCGGGCCCTGCTCGGCGGCGTCATGGCGATCTTCGAGGACTTCAGCTATGAGCGCGTGATCGGCGCTCCCGACGCCACCGATCACGCGCTCGTCTTCAGCGCCCGCGTCGGCGACCGCGAGCTCGAGGGCTGCGACTTCCTGCACGAGAACGCCGACGGCCTGATCGACGAGTTCGTCGTGATGGTTCGCCCGCTCACCGGCGCGATGGCCCTCGCCGAGGGCATGCGCGCGCATTTCGAGGGCGCCGGCGTGCCGGCCCCGTAGCCCGCTTGGGAGGTTCCAGTGATTGAAGAAGCGCGACTCGAGCCGGTCGAGTCGGGACTCACGCCCGTGACCGCGGGGTGGTTCGCCGTCAACGCGCGGGACGCGGCCTGGATGAACAACGACGCGACGGAGGCGTGCTGCATCTTCGAGTCCGACGAGTTCGTCCTGCGCGGCCGGCCGGATCTCGGCGAGTACGTCAAGCCGGGCGCGGGATTCGTCCTGCGTGTGCTGCGGCCCGGGCGGCCGGCCGGCATGTACCACGCGGAGTCGGTGCAGGAGGACTTCCTCGTGCTGATGGGCGAGTGCGTCCTGATCGTCGAGGACCAGGAGCGCCACCTCCAGGCCTGGGATTTCGTGCACTGCCCGCCGGGCGCCGGGCACGTGTTCGTGGGAGCGGGCGACGGCCCGTGCGTGCTCGTCTGCACGGGGAACCGCGACCTCGACGACGAGACGTTCTGGCGCGTCTACAAGCGCTCCGAGGTCGCCCTGCGCTACGGCGCGAGCGTCGAGCGCGACACGACCTCGAGCGCTGAGGCAAACGCGGCGTTCCGGGACCGCTGGCGCGTCGAGCGCCCGGAGTCCTGGAGCGAGCTGCCCTGGAGCTAGGGCAGCGGCCAGTCGTGGACCGGCTCGTTGGCGTGCATGTGCTCGCGGTACAGGACCGTCATCCGGCGCAGCGCCTCCGCGCGATCCCGGCCGCGTTCGTAGAGCCGGTGGAAGGCGGCCGCTTGCCAGGTAGCTCCGTTCTGCATCGTCACGCAGCGGCGCTCGATCACGCCGAGCAGCCGGTCGCGGTCGGCTGACGCCACGCCGGCTCGCGTCAATCCCTCGTGCGCGGCCGGGAGCAGCCGCCTGAGCACCAGCTCGCTCAGTGGCGCCTCCCCCACGCCCGGCCAGTAGACCCGCGCGTCGATGCCCTCGCGCGCCGCCGCGTGGAAGTTCTCCTCCGCTGCCGAGAACGACATGCGCGACCAGAGCGGCCGCTCCTCTGCCACCAGCGCCCGCACCAGCCCGAAGTAGAAGGCGGCGTTGGCGCAGATGTCGACGACCGTGGGCCCGGACGGCAGCAGCCTGTTCTCCACGCGCAGGTGCGGCTGGCCGCGCACGACGTCGTAGATCGGCCGGTTCCAGCGGTAGACGGTCCCGTTGTGCAGCCGCAGCTCCGCGAGCGACGGCGTGTCGCCGCCCTCGAGCGCCTCGAGCGGGTCTTCGGCCTCGCAGACCGGCAGCAGCGCCGGGAAGTAGCGGACGTTCTCCTCGAACAGGTCGAAGATCGAGGTGATCCAGCGCTCGCCGAAGAAGACGCGGGGGCGCACGCCCTGGTTCTTCAGCTCGATCGGCCGGGTGTCGGTGGCCTGCTTGAACAGCTCGATGCGGGTCTCGGCGTGCAGCCGCTTGCCGAAGAAGAACGGGGAGTTGGCGGCCAGCGCCACCTGCGGCGCGGAGAGCGCCTGGGCCGCGTTCCAGTGCGCGGCGAACTCGTTGGGGGCGACCTGGAGGTGCAGCTGCACCGAGGTGCACGCCGACTCGGGCGCGATGGAGTCGCAGTAGGTGGCCACCCGCTCGCCGGTCGGGCCCTCGATGTCGAGGTAGATGTCCTCACCACGTGCGACGAAGATCGAGTCGTTCAGCGCGGTGTAGCGGTTGTTGCGGCTGATCCACTCACCCTCGTAGTGCTCCGGCATGATCGTCGGCAGGATGCCGATCGCGACGATCTTGCTGCCCACCTCCCTGGCCGCGCGGTCGGCGGCGTTGAGGCTGTCGCGCAGCTCGCCCTCGAGCTCGAGCGCCGAGTCGCCGGGCAGCGGCCGCGGCGGCACGTTGAGCTCGATGTTGTACTGGGCGAGCTCGGTCTGGTAGCTCTCGTCGGCGATGGCGTGCAGCACCGTCGCGTTGTGGAAGTGCGGCTGCATGTCGGTGTCGACGAGGTTGAGCTCGATCTCGAGGCCGGTCATCGGCCGGTCGAACTCGAACGAGCTCGTGTTGAGCATCCGTTCGAACACGTCGAGGTTCTGGCGCACCTTCTCGCGATAGCGCTGGCGCTCCTCACGGCTGTAGCTCTGCGCCTGGACCTCTGCTCCCATGGCGCCAGCCAACCACGGACCGACCCGAGCCGGTAGCCGGAAGCGCGTTTCGGTCACCAGCGGTGTCGCACCGCCCTCGTAGCGTGGGTGCCGTGCGGCTGATCCACACCTCCGACTGGCACCTGGGGCGCTCCTTCCACCAGGTGGGGCTGCTCGGCGCCCAGGCGGCCTACCTCGACTCCCTCGTCGACCTCGTGCGTCGCGAGCGGGTCGACGCCGTGCTGGTCAGCGGCGACGTCTACGACCGGGCACTGCCCTCGCCCGAGAGCGTCGACCTCCTCTCGCAGAGCCTGGTGCGACTGGTCGACGCCGGCGCCCAGGTGGTGGTCAGCAGCGGCAACCACGACTCCGCCATCCGGCTCGGGTTCGCCTCGGGCCTGCTCGAGCGGGCCGGTCTGCACCTGCGCACCTCCGTGTCCGACGTGGGGCGGCCGGTGCTCGTCGGTGACGTGGCGGTGCACCCGCTGCCCTACCTCGAGCCGGCCCTGGCGGCCGACGCCCTGGGCGCCACCGAGCGCACCCATGCCGGGGTGCTGCGAGCCGCGATGGAGCGGGTGCGAGCCGACGCCGAGCAGCGTGGTGGGCGCACCGTCGTCATGGCCCACGCGTTCGTCACCGGCGGGGTCGGCAGCGAGTCCGAGCGTGACATCTCGGTCGGCGGCGTGTCGGCCGTGCCGCCCGCCGTGTTCGCGGGGGTCGACTACACCGCGCTGGGCCACCTGCACGGCCGGCAGGAGGTCGCCGAGGGCGTGCGCTACAGCGGTTCCCCGGTGGCGATGTCGTTCTCCGAGTGGGCCCACCGCAAGGGCAGCCTGCTCGTCGACCTGTCCGGAGGCTCTCCGGTGGTCGAGCACGTCGAGGCACCCGTCGAGCGCCCGTTGGCCCTGCTGCGCGGCACCCTCGACCACCTGCTCACCGCCCCGGCCCACCGCGACGCCGAGGCGGCGTGGTGCCAGGTCACCCTCACCGACCCCCACCGCCCGCTCGGGGCGATGGACCAGGTGCGCCGCCGCTTCCCGTTCACCCTCGAGCTGCGCTTCGACCCGCAGGGAGCCACCGTGCCGCTGCGGCCCTACGCGGCCCGGGTCGCCACCGCCACCGACGTCGAGGTGTGCTGCGACTTCCTCGGCCACGTGCGCGGTGGTCGTGTCGCCACCGACGACGAGCGGGCGCTGCTCGCCGAGGCCGTCGAGGCCAGCCGGGTCGCCCGCCGGGTCGGCGACGACGAGGGGGTCGTCGCCGGGTCCGACCCCGGCGCCGGGTCGGTGGGTGCCGCATGAGGGTGCACCGGCTCGAGATCGAGGCGTTCGGGCCGTTCCCCGAGCGCGTCGTCGTCGACGTCGACGCGCTGTCGGCCGAGGGTCTCTTCCTCATCCACGGGCCCACCGGGTCGGGCAAGACCAGCCTGCTCGACGCCATCTGCTTCGCGCTGTATGCCGACGTGCCCGGGTCGCGCTCCAAGCGGGGGCTGCGCAGCGACCACGCCGGGCCCGGTGCCGTGCCGCGCGTCACGCTCGAGCTCACGGCCGGCACCCGGCGACTTCGCATCACCCGCTCCCCCGAGTTCGTGCGGCCCAAGAAGCGCGGCAGCGGCACGGTGTCGGTGCAGGCGATGGTCACCCTCGAGGAGCGCCGCGACAGCCGGTGGGTGCCGCTCAGCAACCGCAACGACGAGGTCGCCGACGTCGTCAAGGACGCGCTGGGCATGGGCATGGCGCAGTTCGCCAAGGTGGTGCTGCTCCCCCAGGGCGACTTCGCGGCGTTCCTGCGCGCCAGCCCCGACGACCGCCGAGAGGTGCTCGAGCGGCTGTTCGACATCTCCGCGTTCAGCGACGTCGAGGCGTGGCTGGCGCAGGCCCGGCGCACCGCCGGGGCCGACCTCGACGTGGCCCGCTCGACGCTCGAGGCCCTCCTCGTGCGCGTCGAGGACGTGCTGGCCGACGCGCACGACGCCGCCGGGGACCCCGCCGTACCCGAGGCCGAGGTTCCGCCCGAGACCGTCGGCACCCACCTGCGCGCGGTCGCCGAACGGCTCGACTCGCGGGTGAGCACCACGATGGCCGCGTTCGACACGGCATCCGGCGTCGAGCGGGCGGCCGCCGAGGCCCTGGCCGCGGCCCGTGCGCTCGACGACCTGCGCACCCGCGGCCACCGGGCCGTTGCGCGGCTCCAGGGCCTCGAGGCATCCCACCCCCGGCACGTCGAGCGAGTGGCGACCCTGGCCGCTGCCGACCGGGCCGCCGGCCTGGGCGGCCACCTCATCGCCCTCGACCGGGCCACCGACGACGCGGCCGCCTGCCGTCGCAGGGTCGACCTCGCGCGCGACGCACTGCCCACCGGCGCCCTCATCACCGTGGCCGACGACGACGTGACGGCGGTGCTGGCCCGGCTCGCGGCGCTCGACGGCACCGTCGCCGGCCTCGCCCGAGAGGCCGACGAGGCGGCGGCGCGGTGCCGCCGGCACGCCGAGCTCGACGACCGCGCCGCGCAGCTCGCCGCCCTGGGCGAGCGCGTCGGGGCCGAGCTCGCCGAGGCCGAGGACGAGCGCGAACGGCTCGCCGCTCGGGTCGAGGCGCTGGCCGCCGGGGCAGCCCGGGTGCCCGAGCTCGAGCTGCTGCTCACGTCCGCCCGGGACCGGGTCACGCTGCTCGATGCCGCGGAGCACGACCTCGAGCGCGCCGACGCGCTGGCACCGCGGCACACCGAGCTGCGCGTCCGGGCCCTCGACCGCCGCAGCGAGCTGCTCGACCTGCGCCAGCGCCGGCTCGACGGCATGGCGGCCGAGCTCGCCCGAGCACTCTCCGACGGTGACCCCTGCCCGGTCTGCGGAGGTCTCGAACATCCTTCTCCTGCAACGGTGGCGAACCCCGTGGCGGGCGACGACATCGCCGAGGCCGAGCACCGGCTAGAGGCTGCCGAGACGCAGCTACGGGCGGTGGAGAGCGACATCGAGTCGCTGCGCACCCGCGCCGCCACCCGGCTCACCGGTCTCGAAGGCGCCGACCGCGAGGCCCTCGACCGGGCGGTGTCCGACGCCACGGTCGCCCTCACGGCGGCCCGAGCCGGGGCCGACGCCCTCGCCGAGGTGGCCGCGCGGCTGCACGTCGTCACCGGGGCCGCAGAGCGCCACCGCACCTCCGTCGCAGGTACGGTGGCGCGGCTCGAGTCCGTGGCCACGGCGCTCGACGTCCTGGCTGCCGACGAGGTGGCCGCCCGCGACCGCGTCGAGGCCCTGCTCGCCGACCACGCCGACTGCCCCTGCGGTTCGCCCGAGCCGGCGGAGCACCTGCGGGCGGCCCGGTCGCTCACCGAGCTCGCCGCCACCGTGACCGAGCTCGTGGGCGCCGAGGCCCGGCGTGCTGCGGTGACCAGCGACCTCGAGGCCGCTCTCGAGGCCAGCGGCTTCGACGACGCCGACTCCGCCCGCGCGGCGCTGCTCGCCCCCGCCGACCTGGCCCGGCTGCGGGCTGGCGTCACGGCCCACGTCGAGGACACCGCCGCGGCCCGCGCCGTCGCCGACGACCCCGACGTCGTCGCGGCCATGGCCGCCGACCCGCCCGACCTGCCGGCCCTGCAGGCCGCCGACCGGGCCGCGCGCGAGGCCCTGCTCGCGACCGCGGCTGCCCAGGACGACGCCGCCCGCGCGCTGCGCTCCCTCGAACGCCTCCTGCCGCTGGTCGACGAGGCCTGCGCCCGCGTCGCACTCGGCGCCGACCGCGACGCCCGGGTTCGCGACCTCGCCGACACCACGAGCGGCATCGGCCCCGACAACACCTTGCGGATGCGGCTGACCGCCTACGTGCTCGCGGCACGGCTCGAGACCGTCGCGGCGCTCGCCAACGAGCGGCTGGCCGTCATGGGCGGTGGGCGCTACCTCCTCGAGCACTCCGACGAGCGGGCCGCTCGTGGGGCACGCTCCGGGCTCGGTCTGCGGGTGCTCGACCAGTGGACGGGCCGGGTGCGCGACACGGCCACCCTGTCCGGTGGCGAGTCGTTCATGGCCTCCCTGGCGCTGGCACTCGGCCTGGCCGATGCCGTGCGCGAGGAGGCCGGTGGCCTCGACCTCGGCACCCTGTTCATCGACGAGGGCTTCGGCAGCCTCGACGACGACAGCCTCGAGCAGGTGCTCACCGTGCTCGACGGGCTGCGGGAGGGCGGCCGGGCCGTCGGGGTGGTGAGCCACGTGGCCGACCTGCGCTCGCGCATCACCCACCAGGCGGTGGTGCACAAGGGCGCGAGCGGCAGCACCGTGGAGGTCCGCACGGGCACGCCCGCCGAGCCGGCGGCGTAGCGGCCGCAGAGCCTGCGGCCTAGCCCTCCTCGAACGCCTCCGGCGACGGGCACGAGCACACCAGGTGGCGGTCACCGTAGGCACCGTCGATGCGCCGCACCGGGGGCCAGTACTTCGCGGTCGGGTCCACGCCGGGCGGGAAGGCGGCGACCGTGCGGTCGTACGAGTGCTCCCACCCGCCCGCCAGGGCCTGTGCCGTGTGCGGGGCGCCGCGCAGCACGCTCTCGGCGGCGGGCACCGTGCCCGTGCCCACCTCGTCGATCTCGGCGCGGATGGCGATCATCGCGTCGCAGAACCGGTCGAGCTCACCCTTGTCCTCGCTCTCGGTGGGCTCGACCATCAGCGTGCCGGCCACCGGGAAGGACATCGTCGGGGCGTGGAACCCGTAGTCGATGAGCCGCTTGGCGACGTCGTCGACGGTGACGCCGGTGTCCTTGGTGATGCCGCGCAGGTCGAGGATGCACTCGTGCGCGACCAGGCCGTCGGTGCCCGAGTACAGCACCGGGTAGTGCGCACGCAGCCGCGCCGCGACGTAGTTGGCGTTGAGCACGGCGACCTCGGTGGCGCGGCGCAGGCCGGCACCGCCCATCAGGCGAACGTAGGCCCAGGAGATGGGCAGGATGCTCGCCGAGCCGTAGGGCGCGCCGGACACCGGGCCGACCCCTGTCTCCGGCCCGGCGGCCGGGTCGAGCGGGTGGTTGGGCAGGAACGGCGCGAGGTGCTCGCGCACACCGACCGGGCCGACGCCGGGCCCGCCTCCGCCGTGCGGGATGCAGAAGGTCTTGTGCAGGTTCAGGTGCGACACGTCGGCCCCGAACTTGCCGGGCCGGGCGACGCCGACCAGCGCGTTGAGGTTGGCACCGTCGACGTAGACCTGACCCCCGGCGTCGTGCACCATCGCGCACAGGTCGGTGATGGTGTCCTCGAAGACCCCGTGGGTCGACGGGTAGGTGACCATGATCGCCGCGAGGGTCTCGTGGTGCTGCTCGACCTTGGCCTCGAGGTCGTCCATGTCGACGTTGCCGGTGACCGGGTCGGTCTTGACGACGACGACCTTGAGCCCGGCCATCACCGCGCTCGCGGCGTTGGTGCCGTGGGCGCTGCTCGGGATGAGGCACACGGTGCGCTGGTCGTCGCCGCGCGAGCGGTGGTAGGCGGCGATGGCCAGCAGCCCGGACAGCTCGCCCTGCGAGCCGGCGTTGGGCTGCAGGGACACCGCGTCGTAGCCGGTGATCTCGCACAGCCAGCCGCTCAGCTCGTCGACCAGCCCCCGGTAGCCGCGGGTCTGCTCGCGCGGCGCGAAGGGGTGCACGTTGGCGAACTCGGGCCAGGTGATGGCCACCATCTCGGTGGTGGCGTTCAGCTTCATCGTGCACGAGCCCAGCGGGATCATGCCCCGGTCGAGCGCGAAGTCGCGGTCGGCCAGGCGACGCAGGTAGCGCAGCATCGCCGTCTCGGAGTGGTGGGTCGAGAACACCGGGTGGGTGAGGTAGTCGGAGGTGCGCACCAGCGCGGCATCCCACTGGGGCCGTGCCGCGCGCACCTGCTCCGGCGCGACGACGCCGAAGGCCTTCGCGACCCGGCCGAGGTCGACCAGGCTGGTCGTCTCGTCGACGCTGAGCTGCACGGTGTTGTCGTCGACGCGCCACAGGTTGACCCCGGCGGCCAGGGCGGTGTCGACGACCTCGTGCGCGCGGCCGGGCACCCGGGCCCGCAGGGTGTCGAAGACGGGGCCGTCCGCCACGTCGACGCCGCCCTCGCGCAGCACGTCGCGCAGCGCCTCGGCGTGCGCGTGCACGCCGAGGGCGATCGCGCGCAGCCCCGCGGGGCCGTGGTAGACGGCATACATGCTGGCCATGACGGCGAGCAGCACCTGGGCGGTGCAGATGTTGGAGGTGGCC
>JBJMHU010000078.1:0-13619 GCA_045807225.1 Ornithinibacter sp.
GGGCCGCTGCGCCGGCGCGGGCCGCACCACGGCGGCGGCGGTGGCCACGTGGGCCAGCTGCGCCACCGGGTCGTCACCGCGCCGGCGGCGCGAGGTGCCCGCCGTCGGCACCGGCACGACCAGCACCTGCTCCCCCAGGGCCAGCCGCCGCCGCAGGGCCGGGTCTGCGACAGCCGCGGTCAGGGCGCTCCCGAGCAACCGGGCCAGCTCGTCACGCAGGTCGCGCCGTCCCTCGTCCTTGTAGGCGGTGACCGTGAGCCGAAGTGCACCCTCGAAGCGCGCCCCGGCCCAGCACGCCGGCATCCCCCGCGGCGGCGGGAGCGGGCCGGCCGGCCCGACCTCCCGCGACGCCCAGCGCACGCCCGCCCGGCACCGGCCGCACAGCGGGCCTGCCGCGACCGAGTGGCAGGCCGCGCAGCTGGACGGCAGCACCAGCTCGAGCGCCGCCGCCAGGGCGCGCTGCACCGCCGCCCAAGCCCTCCACCACGTCATCACCATGCCTGCCACTGTGCCCGCCGCGTCGCCGGGATGCCGGTGCAGGTCGTGGGCTGTGGACGACGGCTGCCGCACCGGCCGCCTGTGGACGACCCGGGCTCAGCCGCCGGCGGTGGCGAGGTCGGTCGCCGGGCCGCTGTCGACCCACTGCGAGCCGGCGCGGCTGTGCAGCCGGCCGTCTGCGGAGACGACCCACAGGTCCCGCTCCCCGCCGGTGGAGGCGATGCCCACGGCATCCGGAACAGGGGTGAGGCCACGCACCTCGCCACCGACGGAGACGACCACCGGGCGCACCACCTTGCCGTCGAGCACGCCGAGTGCGGCGAGGGTGCGGTCGTCGAGCCAGGCGAGGCTGGTCGCCCGGGTCAGGGAGGTGCCGACGCGCAAGGGGGCCGCGAGCCGTTGCGGGAGCCCGCCGCCGTTGCGCACCACCCCGGTGATGTCGATGCGCGTGTCGGAGCCGTCGAGCTTGGTGGAGAGCACGGCCACCCGGTCGCCGTCCGGAGCAAGGCGCGCCTCGACCACCCGCCGCCCGTCGAGCCATGCGGCCTGCACGGGGGTGGCTGCGGCCCGGGGGTCAGCGGGGCTCGCCGCCAGGTCGACCACCCAGAGCCGGGGCGCCTTGGCACCCTTGGTGCCGACCCCGCCCATCCACAGGTAGCCGCGCCGGTCGTAGGAGGGGTTTCCGACGGCCGTGGCGTCGAGCGGCACCTCGTAGCGGTTGGTGCCCCGCCAGCGGGATATGCCGTTGCCGCCCGGGTCGACCCCCGCCAACTCGCTCCCATCGGCTGCGAGCGCCAGCCGGTGGAAGGTGTGCAGCACCTGCGGGTAGTTGACCGAGACCGCCGGCTGGCGCGGCTCCTGGTCACTGAGCGTGGTCGGGTCGAACACCACGACGTCGTCACCTCGCCGCACGACCGGCCGGACCGGCGCCGGTGCGGCAGGCGTGGTGAAGCCCACCTCGGCGAGCGTGCCGGCCGGGCCGTCGAGGCCACCGATGTTGACCGGAACGCCGTTGACGGACAGCTCCACCCGGTTCACGCCCGTGTCCTGGGTCAGCGTGCTGACGAACTGGGCCCACAGGTTCTGCCGGGTGTTCTCCCCGGCGCTGAGCTTCTCCTCCGAGATGAGGTTGACGGTGGCCACTCCCGCCTCGATCGACACGGCGTCCCCGAGCAGCCTGGTGCCCGCCGGCACGGCCGTGGACACGGTCTCCTCGAGGTGGGCCGGCACCGGCAGGATCTGGGCTCGCGCCAGGCGGGTGGCGAGCTTGTCGACCGGGAACCACAGGGTGTCGGACACCAGGGAGCGCTGGCTGGTGGAGACGTAGTGCACGTCGTAGGGCTGCACCAGCCGGGAGACCTGGGAGCCGGCGATCCAGCGCCCGAACTGCTCGGGCAGCTCGCTGATCCGCCACTCACCGCCCACCGTGGACAGGCCGAACGTGGCGCTCACCTCGGCGCCGGGACGGGCCGCGGTGTAGCGCCCTTGCGGGTTCACCGTGCCGGCGGCCCGCGCGGTGATCCGGACGGTCGCCGGGTCGAGCAGCGTCGCCTTCGGCGTGACGTCGTCAGCGAGCAGGACCAGGGTGCGGTCGGGTTTCCACCGCTCGCTCATCTGCGTGGTGAGGAAGGCGCGGGCGTTGTCGTAGGCGGCATCGCTGGCGGCGCCGGCCCGCACGAAACCACGCACGATGCTGTCCTGGGTCGCTCCCGGTGCCGGACCGGGCGGGTTGACCCCGAGCACCGGGGGCTTGCCGCTGCCGACGTCGAGACCCGACTGCACCGGTCCGCTGCGGGAGAGGCCACCGCAGCCGGCGAGGAGGAGGGCCACGACCAGCGCGAGGGCTGCCCGTGCCCGCCGGCCGGTCACGGGTCCTCCGTCGGGCTGAGCGGCAGCGGCGACCCGTGCAGGGTGTCACCGGCCCGCTGCGGCAGGGTGAGCCGGAACCTGGAGCCGACGCCGCGCTCGCCCCACGCCTGCAGCCAGCCGTTGTGCAGCCGGGCATCCTCGAGCGAGATCGACAGCCCCAGGCCGGTGCCCCCGGTGGTGCGGGCGCGAGCGGGGTCGGCTCGCCAGAACCGGGTGAACACGTTGGCCGCCTCCCCGGGGCGCAGGCCGACGCCGTGGTCCTCGACGACCACCGCGACAGCGTCCTGCCCGACCGCGACGTGCAGGTCGACGGGGCGGCCCTCACCGTGCTCGATGGCGTTGACGAGCAGGTTGCGCAGGATGCGCTCGACCCGGCGCTCGTCGACCTCGGCCTCGGCCGGCTCCGCCGGGGCGTGCACCGTGACGACGCTGCCGCGCCGCTCGGCCAGCGGCCGGGCCGCCTGCACGACCTTGGCGATCGTGCCGCGCAGGTCGACCGGGTCGACGTCGAGCGCCGCGGCGCCGGCGTCGAACCGGCTGATCTCGAGCAGGTCGGCGAGGAGGTCCTCGAACCGGTCGAGCTCGCCGGCCAGCAGCTCGGCCGACCGGCCCACCGTGGGCTGGAAGTCCTCCCGGGACTCGTGGATGAGGTCGACCGCCATCCGGATCGTGGTGAGCGGGGTGCGCAGCTCGTGCGAGACGTCGGAGACGAAGCGCTGCTGCACCGCCGAGAGCCCCTCGAGCTGGCGGATCTGCGACTGGAGGCTGTCGGCCATCCCGTTGAACGAGGTCGCCAGGAGCGCGAGGTCGTCCTCGCCGCGGGTCGCCATCCGCTCGTTGAGCTTGCCCGCCGACAACCGCTGCGCGACCTCGCCGGCCCGGCGCACGGGCGCCACGACCTGGCGGGTGACCACCCAGGCGACGGCGCCGACCAGCAGCGTGAGGATGACGCCGGCCACGACGAAGGAGTTGCCGATCAGCCCCATCGTCGCCACCTCCTGCTGCATCGGGTAGATGAAGTAGAGGTCGTAGGCGCCGGCGGTGGGCACCTCGACGACGCTGCCGACGATCACCGCCGGCAGGCTCTGGCCGCCGAGCTCGACCTCGGTCATCTGCACCCGCTGTTGCCCCGGGGATGCCGCGACGGCCGCCTGGAGCTCCGGGCTCACCGAGTCGAGGTCGAGCACACCACTGGTGAGCTTGGCCAGCACGACGTCACTGTCGTTGCCCGCCGAGCGGTTCATGATGACGTAGCGGCTCGGTTCCGGCCCGGGCTCGGCCAGGATGCGGGTCATGATGTCGTCGGCCGCCTGGTCGAGCTCGTCGACGGAGGTCGAGGTCGAGCTCTCCCAGCTGTTCTGGGCCTGGGTCGTCAGGCTGAGCGACTCGTTCTGGGCGGCCGTCACGCGGTCGGTCTCCAGGCCGTTGGCGATCTGCTGGTGCAGCACGCCGCCCAGGATCGACACGACGAACAGGCCGAGGAGCATGGTCGTCGTGACGACCCGCAGCTGGAGGGACTGTCGCCAGCGGCGCGCGAGGTAGGCCACCGCATCACGCAGCGAGCGCGAGACGTCGGCGAGGCTGCGCCGGCCTCGGACCCGACCCGATGCCAACGCCGTCCGAACGCCCAGGTCGGCGGAGCCGGTCACGCTCAGGCCCGGCCTGCCTTGTAGCCGACGCCGCGCACGGTCACCACGATCTCGGGGTGCTCCGGGTCGTGCTCGATCTTGGACCGCAGCCGCTGCACGTGGACGTTGACCAGCCTGGTGTCACCGGCGTGCCGGTAGCCCCACACCTGCTCGAGGAGCACCTCGCGGGTGAAGACCTGCCAGGGCTTGCGGGCCAGGGCCACGAGGAGGTCGAACTCCAGCGGGGTCAGGCTGAGCGCCACGCCGTCACGGGTGACCGAGTGGCCGGCGACGTCGATGGCGAGGTCGCCGATGGTGAGCCGCTCCGGCTCGGGCTCGTTGTCCCGCCGCAGCCGGGCGCGCACCCGGGCGATGAGCTCCTGGGGCTTGAACGGCTTCACGACGTAGTCGTCGGCACCGGACTCCAGGCCCACGACGACGTCGACGGTGTCGGTCTTCGCGGTGAGCATGACGATGGGGACACCGGACTCGGCGCGGATCTGCCGGCAGACCTCGAGGCCGTCGATGCCGGGCAGCATCACGTCGAGCAGCACCAGGTCGGGGCGGTAGTCGCGGAACGCCCCGAGGGCAGACGGGCCGTCGGCGACGTGGTCGACCTCGAGCCCTTCGTTGCGCAGGACGATGCCGAGCATCTCCGCCAGCGCCAGGTCGTCATCGACGACCAGTACGCGACCTTTCACGTGGGCCCGTTCCTTCCGCATGCCATTGCCACAACTACCTTGTATCCTCGCACAGCAGGCTGGGAGAACCCTGTAGAGCGCATGGGCGACGGCGGGGAGAACTACGCTCAAGGGGTGACCCGAATCTCCCGGATTCCACGACTCGACGCATCAGGCAAGATCCGGCTCGCCTTCGTGGTCCTCAGTGGTCTGCTGGCCATCCAGCAGGGCACCGTCAGGAGCGTGCTCCCGTGGCTGTTGCTCATCGTGGTGCTCGACCTGGTGATCGTCGGGTTCGAGGGCCTGCCCGTGACGCGCCAGGGCGTCGTCAACCTGATGATCCTCACCCTCCTGTCCGTATCGGCAGCCGCCGCGGGTGCCGCCTACGCCGTCGCCGGTGACGGCGCGGGCCTGCTCATCCTCATCCCCGCCTACCACGCCGGCTCGAAGTACGGCCGGCGCGGCTTCCTGCTCACCTGCGTGGTGGCCATGTCGTCCTTCCTGGTGGCGATCTGGCTGTTCGCCACTCCTCCCTCGAGCACGTTGGCGGCGGCCGCCTGGATCGGCGCTGCCGTCACCCTGGGGATCCTCGGCGCGTGGAACCAGCGGCTCACCGCCGCCGAGCAGGACGGGCCGGATGACGACCCCGCGGCCCGCGAGGCGATCGAGCTGATCCAGCGCCTGCAGGACCTGTCCGGGCAGATGTCGACCGGTCTGGACGCCCCGGCCAGCGCGACGCTGGCGCTCGACCTGCTCTCGGCGGAGGTGCCGTCCACCCGCAGCGCGGTGCTGGTGACCCATGACGCCGAGCACCTGGTGCCGGTCGCGCTGCGTGGCTCGACCCGGGCGCCGTGGCACATCGCGGAGCACCTTGCCGAGCTGCTCCGCACCAACCCCGCGAGCTGGGTGCCCACGGAGGTCACGTTCTTCGACGAGCTCGGTCGGCGCAACGCGCTCGTCGTCCCCTTCGCGCTGGGCAACGGCTCGACGACCGTCGTCATCGCCGAGCGCCCGGTGGGCCGGCCGTTCACCGACAACGAGCGGCGGATCGCCCGCGACGTCACGCGCCGCATCGCCCCGGCCCTGCAGGCGGGCCTGTTGTTCGGCACCCTGCGGCAGTTCGCCAGCATCGAGGAGCGCAACCGCATCGCCCGCGACATCCACGACGGCATCGCCCAGGAGCTGGCCGCCCTCGGCTACCAGGTCGACGCGCTACGCGCCAAGGCCGGCCCCCCGGGCACCCCGATGCGCGACGGGCTCGACGCCCTGCGTGAGCAGCTCAGTAGCGCCATGGGCGACCTACGGATGCACATCACCGACCTGCGGGTGGCCGAGCGCCCCAACACCGGCCTGGGTGCGGTGCTCGGGGCGGCCGTCCAGAGCTTCGGCAGCGTCACCGGCGTGCGCACGACCGTGACGGTCAGCGAGGGCCAGCGACGCCTCGATCCGCGGGTCGAGATCCTCATTCACCGGCTCGTGATGGACGTCCTGGCCGACGCTCAGGCGTGCGGCGCGCGGAACGCCTGGGTGACGCTCACCACATCGGTGGTGGGCCCCGCCGACCTGGAGGTCTCCCACGACGGTGATCCCCGTGCGGCGCGGCGCATGTTCAAGGACCCTGCCCTCGGAGGGCTGGAGGGGACACTCCACGTGAGCACCGAGCCCAATGGGCGAACCACCGTTAACCTGAGCGTTCAGGAGCCCAGTGCGGTGGGGGCGTCCCGCTCGACGACGTGATGAGAGGAGGGCTCGTGGCCATCAGTGTCGCCCTCGTGGACGACCACGCCGTCGTGCGCGAGGCGGTGGCGGGGATGCTCGAGGCGCAGGACGGGATCACCGTCGTCGGCCAGGCCGGGTCGCTCACCGAGGGTCTGGCCCTGGTCGACCGTCTCATGTCCAGCCCGCCCCAGGGGCACCTCGTGGCCGTCGTCGACGTCACCATGCCCGACGGCAGCGGCCTGTCGCTGGTGCGCAGCGCCCGCGAACGGTCCAAGAACATCGGGCTGGTCGTGCTCACGATGCTCAACGACGACACGACCCTCCTCGAGGCGCTCGACGCGGGCGCGTCCGCCCTGGTGCGCAAGAGCGCCCCGTCGGAACAGGTCATCTCCGCCGTGCGGCGCGCTGCCGAGATGCCGGGTGAGTTCTCCGCCAGTGGGCTGGCCGAGGCGATGCGCCGCCACGCCGAGACACCCCCGACCAACCTGACCGCCCGCGAGGCCGAGGTGCTGCGGCTGCTCGTCGAGGGGTCGTCGGTGGCGCAGGTGGGGCGTCAGCTGTTCATGAGCCCCTCCACCGTCAAGACCCACATCGGCAAGATCTACGAGAAGCTCGGCGCGCACAACCGGGCCAGCGCCGTCATCGCGGCGGTGCGGCTGGGGCTGGTCAGCGACGTCGAGCGCTGATCGGGGCGCTACCGCGCACCGTCTGCGGCGCACCGGGCGTGACCGGCATCAGAGCTTCGAGAACGTCTCCACCAGCCGGATGGCGCCGGGCCCGATGATGATGATGAACAGCGCCGGGAAGATGCACAGCAGCAGCGGGAAGAGGATCTTGACGGTCACCTTCTGCGCCTGTTCCTCGGCTCGCTGTCGCCGCACGACACGCATCTCCTTGGCCTGCTCCCGCAGGACCCCCGCGACCGGGAGCCCCATCCGGTCGGCCTGCACCAGGGCACCGACGAAGTTCTTGACCTCCGGGGCCGTGGTCCGCGCGCCGAGGGAGGCGAACGCCTCGCCGCGACTCTTGCCGATCTGGATCTCGGAGAGCACCCGGGCGAACTCACCGGCGATCGGGCCCCTCACGGTCCGTGCCACCTGCATGATGGCGGCGTCGAAGCCCTGACCGGCCTCGACGCAGACCGTCAGCATGTCGAGGGCGTCGGCCAGCCCCTTGCGCATCTCGTCCTGGCGCTTGACACCGGCGTTGTAGACCAGCAGGTCGGGGACGAAGAAGCCCACGGCGCCTGCGAGAGCGGCGAAGAACAGGCCGGACAGGTCGAGCCCGAAGAGCACCAGGCCGAGGATGCCGCCGACCACGAGGCCGAGGCCCTTGACTCCCATGACCCTCTCGACGGTCCACGCGGCTGGGTTCCCCGCCTTGTCGAGCGAGCGGGCGATGCGCTCCCCCGTGCCCGACGGCGACAGCCGCACCGCGAGACCGTGCAGGGCCCCTGCCATGGGGGCGAGAAGGCGGTCCTGGGCCCCCAGCTCGTTCTTGCCCACCGCCGAGGAGTCGGTCTGGTAGTTGACCAGCTCGAGTGACCTCACCACACCGGTGCTCTGCCCCGAGCCATGGCTGGCGGCCAGCACGAGCACGACGACGGCGAGCACCAGCAGCACCAGCCCCAGCACGAGAATCACGATCACACCTCGATCTGCACGACTTTGCGCATCCAGAAGATGCCAGCCACCATCGCGACGATGCCGCCGACGGACATCACGAGGCCCATGGGTGTGGTCCAGAGCAGGGAGACGTAGTCGTAGTTGCGCCACATGCTGTACAGCAGCAGCGCGACGGGCATCACGATGAGGATGTAGGCCGACAGCCGCCCCTCGGCCGACAGCGCGGTCACCTGGCGCTTGAGCATCTCGCGTTCGCGCAGGGTGGCCGCGGTGGTGCGCAGGGTCTCGGCGAGGTTGCCACCCACCTCGCGCTGGATGCGGATGGCCATCGTCGCCCAGCGCATGTTGGCGCTGTCCATCCGTGCCGCCATCTGCTCCAGCGCGTCGCTCACGTCCGCGCCGATCCGGGTCAGCGCCAGCGCGCGGGAGAACTCCTTGGCGGCGGGCTCGGGGGCGTCCTTGGCCACGGCATCCAGGGCCTGCATCAGGCTGAAGCCGCTCGCCAGGCTGGTCGCGGTCAGCATCATCACGTCGGGCAGGACGGACTCGAAGCGCTTGGCACGGCGCTTGGCCAGGAAGCGCAGTGCGGCCGCGGGAAGGACGATGCCCAGGACCAGGCCCAGCACGAGACCGAGCAGAGGCACCTTGTCGCGCAGGAGGAAGTACCCCAGTGCGGTGCCGACGACCACGGCGACCAGTCGCAGCACGAGCCACTCACCGGCTCGCCACGGCAGGTCCGCGCGGTCGAGCAGCGCCATCGTCCTGGTGGTCGACTCGCGACCCTCCATCACGCGGTCACCGAGCTGCACCAGCTGCTGGCTGATCGCGCTGCTGCCGGTCTCCTCGGACTGGGGCTGCGGGGTGGCGCCGAGGGCATAGCCCTCGATGGCACTGACGCGCGCCCGCCGGCCACCCTGCCGGGCGGGGAGCATCGTGAGCGCCACGATGAGGAACGCGCCCAGGACGAGTGCCAGCAGCGCCCCGGGAAGCATCCACGAGAACGTGGTCCCCTTCAGCGGAGCCGGGTTCAGCTGAGGACCCGCCAGGGTGGTGCGGGAGGGGGTCGGCCCGACCCCCGGGCCGGCCTCGGTGAGGTCGACGGCGGTGGTGGCGGTGAACGGCTTGCCCCCGCTGCTCCCCTGGACGACGAGCTGCTGGTCGCCCGCGATGCCCGGGGGTCGGGTGACCTCCAGGGTGACCTGGGAGTCGAGCGCCCGGGCGGCCGCCTGGAAGGCCCGCGCCGCGGCCTGCTTGTTGTCGGCAGCGGCCACGGAGCCCCCTCCGCCCTTGGCGAACGCCTTCAGCACCGACGCGTTGCTCTCCGGGCTGTTGAACGCCACGACCTCTGCGCGAACCTTGCCCCGGGCCAGCGCGTTGAGGGCAGCCTGGCGCTGCGCCACCTCCCTGACCTGGCCGCCGTCGAGACTCGCCACGGTGTCTCCGCCGTCACTCAGCAGCACGATGCTGCGCTCGCCCGCGGTTCCCAGCGCCTTCACGGCATCCTGGATGCCGGAGTACAACGACGTCTCTCCCCGTGACCGGAGGCCGTTCACCGCGGACTGCACCTCGGCACGATCCGTCGTCGGGGCGACGTCGACACCGGAGGTGTTGGCGAAGGAGACCACACCGACCAACACGTCCTTCGGCACGGCGGCGAGGAACTCCTTGACCGACTCGCGCACGGTCGCCATGCCCGCCGCCCCCATGGAGCCGCTGGTGTCGATGACGAGCATCGTCGAGGGCGGCTTCGACGGCACCGCGGACACCTTCACCGGGGCCGGCGTGCCTGCCAGGGTCGCCCGAATGCTGCCCGGGTCGACCGCAGCGTCGCCGGTCCGCAGGATGAGGGTCGAGGAGACGGTGGAGCCGCTGCTGCGCACGTCGCTCAGGCTGACCCCGACGTCCTCCGCCGTCGCCGGCGCCATCGCGCCGACCAGGGCCACCGCCCCCACCGCCGCGGCGAGCGCGCCTCGGCGGAGCACCCGGGCCAGGGGGCTGGTCATCGCGACCGGAAGTTGAACAGGGACAGGGGCAGCTCGACGCCCATGTCGGCGAGGTCCTGCGTGAAGGCCGGCCGCAGCCCCGTGCTGACCAGGACACCCCGGAACCGCCCCTTCTCGTCGCGGCCGGCGCTGAAGTCGAAGGTGAACAGGTCCTGGAGGGTCACGATGTCACCCTCCATGCCGATCACCTCGGTGATCGCCGTGATCCGGCGGGAGCCGTCCTTGAGGCGCGCCTGCTGCACGATCAGGTCGAGCGCCCCCGACACCTGCTCGCGGATCGCCCGCACCGGCAGGTCGACACCGGCCATCAGCACCATGGTCTCGAGGCGGGAGAGGGAGTCGCGTGGGGTGTTGGCGTGCACGGTGGTGATCGAGCCGTCGTGGCCGGTGTTCATCGCCTGGAGCATGTCGAGGGCGGCACCGTCGCGCACCTCACCGACGACGATGCGGTCGGGCCGCATCCGCAGGGAGTTCTTCACCAGGTCGCGGATCTCGATCTTGCCCCGACCCTCGATGTTGGCCGGGCGTGACTCCAGCCGCAGCACGTGGTCCTGGCGCAGCTGTAGCTCGGCCGCGTCCTCGATGGTCACGATGCGCTCGTCGTCGGGGATGTACGACGAGATGACGTTGAGGGTCGTGGTCTTTCCCGAGCCGGTGCCCCCCGAGATGACGATGTTGCGGCGCCCCAGGACGCAGGCTCGCAGGAAGTCGCGCACCGGCGGCGTGAAGGTGCCGAAGGCGATCAGGTCAGCGTCGGTGAAGGGGTCCTGCGAGAACTTGCGGATGGTGAGCATCGCGCCGTCGAGGGCGATCGGCGCGATCACCGCGTTGACGCGCGAGCCGTCGGGCAGACGAGCGTCGACGAGGGGGCTCGCCTCGTCGATGCGGCGACCCACGCGGCCGACGATCTTGTCGATCACCCGGCGCAGGTGCGGCTCGCCGGTGAAGTGCGCGTCGACCGGGTAGAGCTTCCCGGACCGCTCGACGTAGATCGAGCTCGCCCCGTTGACCATGATCTCGGAGACCTCGGGGTCGCGCAGCAGGGGCTCCAGCGGCCCGTGTCCCAGGATCTCGTCGGAGACCTCCTGCGCGATGCGGGTGCGGTCGTCGTGTGACAGCGGCGACTGCTCGGCGTCGATCGTCTGCTGCAGGGTGCTGCGCACCTGAGCGGCCAGCTCGGCCTCGGGCAGGTGCGGGTCGTACAGCCTGGGGCCGAGCGTCTCGATGAGCGCCTGGTGGACCCTGCCCTTGACCTCCGAGAACGGGTCGAGGCCGCGCCGGCGGCCGGCCGCGGCTCCCGGTGCACCGCCCGGACGGGCTGCCACGTCGGTCACGGTGGCTCGCCGAGCAGAGTCGAGACGCTCGGCGAGATTCATCGCCGCCCTCCGAACAGGCTGCGTCGCCGCCCGTGGACCGCCGCGCGGCCGTTGGCCGGCAGGTCCTCGAACCGCGAGCGGATGTGCACGTCGGCCAGCTCCTTGATGGCCAGGCTCACGACGTCGCGAGGGTCGTGCTGGACGATCGCGACGCCACGGTTGACGGAGGCGGGCACGGTCATGGAGCTCGGGATGTTGATCGCGATCGGCAGCTTGATCGCGGTGACCACGTCCTCTGCGCGCAGACCGACCTTGGAGTCGGCCCGGTTCAGGACGATCACCCGGGCCTCCTTCGGGCTGCCGAGCATGTCGAGGGTGTCGAGGGCCACCCGGAGGTTCTTCACGGCCGGGATGTCGAGGGTGGCGATGAGCACGAGCGCGTCGCTGAGGTCGCAGGCAGTGAGCACGTGCTCGGTGAACGACGGCGGGGTGTCCACGACGACGTAGTCGTAGGTACGACGGGCCACCTTGATCAGCTCGCTGACGACGCTCACCGGGATGCGGTCGGCGTCCGCCGGGTTGGTGGGAGCACAGACCACCTCCAGGCCGGTCGAGGGGTGCACGGTGACCAGTGACTCCAGCCCCTTCTCGTCGAGGCGACCACCCATGGAGATCGCGTCGTGGACCGACCGGGTGGGGACCAGCTGCAGACTGATGGCGACGTCTCCGAAGGCCAGGTCGAGGTCGATGAGCAGGGTCCGCAGCCCGCGCATCGCGAAGTGCACCGCAAGGTTGGTCGACAGGGTGGTCTTGCCCACGCCGCCCTTCGCGGAGAACACCGTGACGACGTGTCCCTCCTTGCCACCCCCCGGCTGCTGCCCGACCAGCCGGGCGGTGAGGTCGCTGCTCCTGCGCAGGGCGTCGGAGAGGGCGGTCGTCTCCTCCGCCGCGACGACCTCGCGCACCCCGCTGCGCAGCGCGCTGCTCAGGCTCACCACGTCGACGCGGTGGCGGAGCAGGATGACGCCGAGCGCCGGTCGGTCGAGCCGAGCCGCCTCGGCCAGCTCGCAGGCGCTGTCGAGCGGGACCTCAGGGCCGATGACCACCTGCTCGATCGCCTCGCTCTCGTGGAGCGCCCTCGCCACGGCGGCCGCCGAGTCGAAGGGTTGCGTCGACTCGCCCAGCGCGAAGCGGTACTTCTCGATCGCGCTCGGGTCGGCGTCCCAGAGGATGTTCACGGGGTGGTCGCCCCCATGACGGTGAGGTCCGATGTGGACAGGCGTGGGTCGACCTTGGCCTCGGCCCCTCGCAGGCCGGCGTACAGGTCGTACTGCGAGACACCATGGGCGAGGGTGGTGGCCTGCTGCGGCGTGACCGCCAGCGTCACCAGGAAGCTCGGTTCCTGGTCATCGCTCGAGGTCGACTTCTCCTCGTCGTCCGGCGTGGCCTGGCCACCGCCGACGAGCGGGTCGGTGCCCATCGCGATGACCTTGACGTTGTCGAGCAGCACCGACGTGCCGTGGATCTCGGCTTGGTTGAACTGCTCGACGGCCTTGCTGTCCCCGAGCTTCTTCATCTTGTACGTGGCGAAGACCGTCAGGTTGCTGCCGGGAGTGACGAACGTGCCGACCCGGGCGGGGTCGCTGAGCTGCACCGACATGGCGAGCATCCCCGGCGGCACGACGATGGCCTTCTCACCGACGGGGGTCTCGCCGAACGCGGCCGCGAGCACGTACTGCCCGGGGGCGATGTCCGTGAGGGCCAGCAGGGCGCTGTTCTCGTCGTCGACCGCCGTGAGAGCCCCCGTGGGCAGCGAAGCGGCAGCGACGGTCGTCGGCTCGACGTCACCGAGGCGTACGGCCTCCTTGAGTGACGTGCCGGCCGGCACCGCCTTGGTGCTGATGTAGACGGTCCGGGGGCTGGCCGCGGCCACGGCACGGCTGTCGGCGCTCTTGGCGTACACCAGCACGAGGAGCGCGCCGACCAGCGCGATGACTGCTGCGGCGACGATGGCGAGGATGCGACGACCCATGGTGCTGTGGTTCCTTCGTCGTGGGCAGGGTGAGCGGTGCTCACCCGACCGACTGGATGTTGACGATGCCGTAGTTCGTCGCGGTGCCCGAGGTGTCGATCGAGCCGACCGGGACGAGGTCCTTGACGAACTTGCCGTAGATGCACTTGTTGTCCAGCGACTCCTTGATGCACTCGGTGTGTGCCGCGTTGCCGGGGGTGCCGACGACGTTTCCGGTGATGTCGACCGCCGTGACCTCGAAGGCCGCCA
>JBJMHU010000079.1:0-11211 GCA_045807225.1 Ornithinibacter sp.
GTCCGCACCTCCCGGGCTTCGTGGCCAGGTCGTCGACGATCACCCGCAAGCCGGGGCAGCCGAAGCGGCTCTTCCAGGCTCTCGACCACGTGGTCGGCAACGTCGAGCTCGGCAAGATGGACGAGTGGGTGGAGTTCTACAACAAGGTGATGGGCTTCACGAACATGGCCGAGTTCATCGGTGACGACATCGCCACCGACTACTCCGCGCTGATGAGCAAGGTCGTCGCCAACGGCAACCACCGGGTGAAGTTCCCCCTCAACGAGCCCGCCATCGCCGCCCGCAAGAGCCAGATCGACGAGTACCTCGAGTTCTACGCCGGCCCCGGTGCCCAGCACCTCGCGCTCGCCACCAACGACATCCTGCGCACCGTCGACGAGCTGCGCAAGGAGGGCGTCGAGTTCCTCGACACCCCCGACGCCTACTACGACGACCCCGAGCTGCGCGCCCGGATCGGCGAGGTGCGGGTGCCCGTCGAGGAGCTCAAGGCCCGCAAGATCCTCGTCGACCGCGACGAGGACGGCTACCTGCTGCAGATCTTCACCAAGCCGCTCGGCGACCGCCCCACCGTCTTCTTCGAGATCATCGAGCGGCACGGTTCGCTCGGCTTCGGCAAGGGCAACTTCAAGGCGCTGTTCGAGTCGATCGAGCGCGAGCAGGACCTGCGCGGCAACCTCTGACCGTTGGGGGGCTCCGCCCCCGGAATCCCCTCCGGGGCAACGCGTAGCGTGGAGCGGTGACACGCGTCCTGTTGCTGCCGAGCCCGCTGTTGCCGCGGTTGAGTGCCGCGCCCTTCCTCGAGGCGCTCGGCGCAAGACTGCGGGCGCTCGAGGGCGCGGAGGGCTCGGTGGGGGTCGCTGCGTTCCCCGGGTCCCCGCCCGAGGCGCGGTCCGTGCTGGAGGCGTTCCGGAGCTCGGTCGCGATGGAGCGGCCGGACCTGGTGCTGACGCACAGCAACGGCGGGCGCTACGCCGCGCTGGCGGCACCCGGCATCCCGGCCGTGCACATCGACGCCGCGCTGCCCCCGGAAGAGGGCGACGAGGTGCCGATGGCGCCGCCCGCCATGCTCGAGCACCTCGCCGACCTGGCCGACGACGACGGCCTCCTCCCGCCGTGGACCCGCTGGTGGCCGGAGGAGGACGTCGCGGAGGTGCTGCCGGATGCCGCTGCGCTGGTCGACCTTCGCGAGCACGAGCAACGGATGCCGTTGTCCTACTTCCGCTCTCGCCTCGGCGCCCCAGCCGACTGGGCGGGATGGTCGCAGGCCTACCTCGCGTTCGGTGACACCTACGCGCCGGAGACCGCGTTCGCGCGGGAGCACGGCTGGCCGACCACGGTGCTCGACGGCGCACTGCACCTGCACCACTTGGTCGACCCGGATGCCGTGGCCGTGCAGGTGCTCGCCCTCGCCGCGGGCCTGGGTGCCGGGTCCTTCAGGAACGCTCCTGGTCGCGGGGCGAGGACCACAGGGTGACCGGCCGCGGCACCGCCACACCGTCGAGCTCGAGGTCGGTGCGTTCGGAGTAGAAGCAGAACATGCCCCGGATGGCCGCGACCTCGTCGAGTGGATGGGGGTAGGTCCAGGCGATGTCGTGGCTCGCCTCCTCAACCAGGCCGGGCACGGCATCCGGCCGCAGTGAGACGTACGCGGCGTGGCCCTTGTAGGCGCAGGTCGTGGTCGACGGGCTGCCGACGAACAGGTCGGTGACGACGTCGTCGTGGGGGAGGTACCAGCGCACCGGGATGTGCGTCTCGTGCAGCGCGATCGCGCCACGCGTGTCGGCGAGGACGACCCCGTCGAGGCGCACGACGACGTGCCGCTCACTGGGCAGCAGGTCGATCCGCTTGAACGGGTCGTGCGGGTGGCCCACCACCGGGTGCGCCTCCTCGACCCAGTGCAGCGGCTCCCAGTCCAGGACGACCCGACCGCCGAGGTCGGGATCGTCGGGCACGAAGGCCCCCGCCGGCAGGGTGCGGTCGCCGACGACGACGTCGAAGGACCGGCCCGGGGTGTGGTGCCACCCGAAGTTGACCGGCCCGAGCACCGGTGGCAGCCGGTCGGGCACCTCGGGGGCGGCGCACGGCACCAGGCTCGCGTGCACGTCGCCCGGTGGCACGGCATACATCGGCACCACCCGGCGTGGCTCCCAGACCAGCACGGCATCCGTGGTGTCGAGCACCGGCACGCCGTCGAGGGAGGCCCGTATCCGCCGGGTCACCGGCTCGTACCGCAGCTGCTGCAGCAGGCCCATCAGGTGCTCACCCATGCGCATCGCCATCTGCCGATGCTGCGCTCCTCGCCCGGCCAGGTCAACCGATGCGCCGCGAGCGGCACGAAGCCGGCGAGCAGCATCACGAGCACGACGGTGGCGATCGTGATGAGGTAGGGGGTGCCGAAGCGAGGGTGCACCTTGGCAACCGACTGGGGGAGCAGCCCATCGCGGCCCGGCGAGAAGCCGATCCGGCCCCTGGCGACGAGGTCGACGAGGATGACCAGACGCCCGGCGACGGCCGCGACCGAGACCGGGGCGGATTGAGGCGCCGTACGGGCGGCTTCTCCTCGCCCCGCTGCGGCACCGAGGGGCGCGTGGAGTCATCGTCCGAGCCGTCCATCTGGGCCAACACGTCCTCGACCGGCTTGGTGCGCAACATCGATGCCTTGTCCTTGACGGAACGCGGGTCGGTGCTCCGCCGTGGTGGGGGATCGGACCGGACGACGTGAGACCCTGTCGACATGAGCGAGCGCCCCACTGGACCCGGCTGGTACGAGGACGAGCACGACCCCTTGCTGCTGCGCTACTTCGACGGCGTCGTCTGGACCTCGCACACCACCACGCGACGCTCACCGACGGCCGACGCCTCGACCATCGGACGGGCCACCCCGGGCGTCATCCCCGGCCGCGCCGGCAACCCCGGAGCATGGGGGCAGCCTTCCCAGCAGGGACAGCAGGGTCAGGGCCAGTGGCAGGGCGGTGGAATGCCGCCGGCCGGGCACAACCCCTACCAGCAGGGCTGGCCCACGGCTCGCAGCGACGTGCTGCCCGACGGCGCCGTCCTCGCCGAGTGGTGGCGACGGCTGGTCGGCCGGATCCTCGACATCATCGTGATCACCGCGATCACGGTGGTGCTGGCCATCCCGTGGCTCGGCTCGGTCTTCTCGGCGATGTCGGACTACCTGCAGCAGGTGCAGGCGGCGGCCGAGTCGGGGGCTGCGCAGCCCGACCAGACGGCGTTCACCGAGCAGATCCTGGCGGTGTCACTGCCGATCGCGGTGATCAGCGTGCTGGTGTCGCTCGCCTACCAGACGATCTTCCTGACCACCCGGGGCGCCACCCCGGGGAAGATGGTGGTCGGCACCGTGGTGCGGCGGGTGGCCGCCCCGGGCAAGCTCACGGTGGTCGACGCCCTCAAGCGCCAGCTCATCGACATCGGCACCACCGTGCTCAGCCTGGTGCCGCTGCTGGGGCTCTTCGCCCCCCTGCTGCGCGCCCTCGACCCGGCCTGGCTTCTCTGGGACCCCAAGCGACAGGCCCTGCACGACAAGGTGGCCGACACCGTGGTGGTGCTGCGCAGCTCGCAGCGCTGACGCGCACGGCAGCCTCAGCGGGCGGGGAGCACCCTGCCGACGCACTCGCCCAGTCCGATGACGGCACCGTCCGGCCCGGGCGCGGTGGCCCGCAGGGTGACCGTGTCCCCGTCCTCGAGGAAGGTGCGCGAGCTGCCGTCGTCGAGGGTCACCGGCTCGGTGCCGCTCCAGGTGAGCTCGAGGAAGCAGCCCCGAGTCTCCTTCTGCGGGCCCGAGATCGTGCCCGACCCGAACAGGTCGCCGTCGCGCAGGGTGGCCCCGTTCACCGTCATGTGCGCCACCATCTGCGCCGGCGACCAGTACAGGTCGCGGAACTCCGGCCGCGAGACCACCGTGCCGTTCCAGTCGACCTCGAGGTGCACGTCGAGGCCGTAGGCCGAGCCCGCCCCGTCGTCGGTCGGCTCGCCGCGCAGGTAGGGGAGCGGCTCGGGGTCCTGGCCGGGCAGCGGCACCCGGGCGGCCCGCAGGGCCTCGGTGGTGACCACCCACGGCGAGATCGACGTGGCGAACGACTTGCCGAGGAAGGGCCCGAGCGGCACGTACTCCCAGGCCTGCAGGTCGCGTGCCGACCAGTCGTTGAGGAGGACGACCCCGAAGAGGTGCTCGTCCGCATCCGCCAGCGACACCGGCTCGCCCAGGCGGGTGGCGCCGCCGACCACGAACCCCAGCTCGGCCTCGATGTCGAGGCGCAGCGACGGCCCGAACACCGGCTGCGGCTCGGCCGGGGGCTTGCGCTGCCCGCTCGGCCGGACGATGTCGGTGCCCGACACGACGATGGTGCCGGAGCGGCCGTGGTAGCCGATCGGCAGGTGCTTCCAGTTGGGGGTGAGCGGCTCGGAGTCCGGGCGGAAGATGCGCCCGACGTTGGTGGCGTGGTGCTCGCTGGCGTAGAAGTCGACGTAGTCGGCCACCTCGACGGGCAGGTGCATGGTGACCTCGCCGACCGGCACCAGGTGGGCCTCCACGACGTCGCGGTGGGCCTCGACGGTGAGCTGCTCGGTGAGCCAGCTGCGGGCCGCGGCCCACGCCTGGCGCCCCTCGGCGAGGAACGGGTTGAGCGACGGCGCGAGCCAGACGGCCCCCGACTCCATGCCGGCCTCCTCGGCGCAGGCGCCCACGTCGAGCACGTGGTCGCCGACCCGCACGCCGACGCGCGGCTGCGTGCCGGCGCTCGAGAAGACGCCGTAGGGCAGGTTCGCGATGCCGTAGGGGTGGTCGGCGGGCAGGTCGAGCCAGGTCATCGCGGGTCCTTCGGTCGGTCGTGATCCGGTCGGATGCCGGTGCGGTGGGTCAGGGTCGGGGGAGCAGGCCGAGGTCGGCGAGCTCGCCGACCGGGTCGGTGACGGTGCAGCAGCCGTAGGCGGTGAACGCCTCGCGCACGGCCAGGGCGGTGGCGTCGGGCCAGGCGGCGACGAGGTCGGCCAGGGCGGTCACGTCGCGCAGGGCGAGCAGGGCGGCCAGCTCCTGGGCGCTGGCCCCGGCGAGGGCGGCCGAGGTGGCCACCAGGACGTCGAGCACGCCGTGGTTCTCCTCGGGGATGCCGTCGACGGCGTACCGGCCGCGCACGGCGTGGTGCAGCCCGCCGGTCAGCTTGAACGGCACCCCCAGCTGGGCGCACAGCCCGATGAAGCCACCCAGCCCTGCCTCGTCGGGCCAGGGCCAGGTGGGCGTCGGACCGGTGCGGAACTTGGCGACCACGCGGCGCCCCTCGCCACGGGCGGTGTGCACGTCGGCGACCGCCACGGCGGAGTCGTCACCCCGCGGCACCTCGAGGGCCAGGGCCAGGTCACCGAGCCCGAGGTCGCGCCAGCCCTCCTGCCAGGCCAGCTCGGCCCCGACGACCCGCACGCGATGCTCACCGCTGAGCGCGTCGAGGGCGGCGGTCGTCGTGCCGGGGGCGGCGCCGGGACGGGCGATGAGCACCACCTCGAGGGGCTGGTCGGCGGTGGGGGAGGCGACGGCATCCGGGGCGTCGAGCACCTGCACGAGGTCGGCGACCGAGGCCGCGGGCACGAGCAGCGGTCCGACGCAGCCGGCGTACCAGGCGCTGCGGTGCACCGCGTGGCCGCGCACGGCATCGGCCAAGGAGGCGTTGCCGGGCGGGAACACCGACGCGTCGTCGACCAGACGGTGCAGGAGCGGGATGCCGGAGGGGGCGGCCGAGGCGTCCGTCGTCGTCACCGGGGGCATGCCCGCACGCTACCGGCTGGCACCACCCCCGGGGCGTCCGGTGTGGCGGCAGGCAGGGCCGGGGTGGTCAGCCGGTGGCGTCGTCGGGCAGGCGGGTGTTCGCGACGTCCTCGACGCGGGGGTTCTCGCGGGTGCCGCGCCGCTTGGCGTCGCGGACCAGGGCTCGGGCCAGGCGCACGGTGGACGAGGGGAGCCGCACCACGCCGTTGGGCTGGGTCGCTGCCGTCACTGCTCCTCCTCCTGCTGCTGCACGCCGTCGCCACCATTGTCACCCGGGAGCACCGCGAGGTCCACCGCCGGCGCACCGCGGGCGCGCTCGCCGAGCTGCTCACCGAGCCGGATGCGGGCGATCCGCCGGGCCAGGGTGCGGTCCTCCTCGCTGCCCAGGTCGGACTCGATGAGGTCGGCGAGCAGCTCGTCGCCGATCTGCCGCTCGACCGGGGTGTCGGCGGTGACGAGGTCGATCGCCGCGTCGAGCCGCCGCCGCCACTCGCCCCGGGCGTCCTGGGTCTGACCGCGCAGGGCCACCCAGCCGGCCGCCCCGGCGCCGGCCAGGGCCCCGATGAAGGACAGCACCGGCACCCACCACGTCATACCGACCATTCTGCCGACACGTGCTGACACCGGCACGCCGGCGAGACCCGCGCACTGGGCACTCTGTCAGGTCGCACCGGCCCCGCGCTGGTCAGTCCTGGCAGTTGTGCCGTCGTGCAGGCGCAGGGATGCCACCGACCTGCCTCCCGGCATACCCTGCTCGGACACGCACGCGGGGGCAGCCCCGACCCGACCACGACGAGGTGGACAGCAGCAGTGGCGCACTACCAGGCGATGGGCAGCATTCCCCCGAAGCGGCACACCCAGCACCGCAGGCCGGCCGGGCGGGGCAAGGTCGGTGAGCTCTACTACGAGGAGCTCATGGGCGAGGAGGGCTTCAGCAGCGACTCCAGCCTGCTCTACCACCGCAACATCCCCTCGACCGTGGCCGAGTACCGCGAGTGGACCGTCGGTGACCTCGGCACCACCGCCAACCACCCCCTGCTGCCCCGACACCTCACGCCGCACGACCTGTTCCCGCCCAGGGCCGTCAAGGACACCGACGTGGTGACGGGCCGCCGGCTGCTGCTCGGCAACGGCGACGTGCGGCTGTCGTATGCCGTGGCGGGCGCCCCGAGCCCGTGGTACCGCAACGGCATCGGCGACGAGTGCGTCTACGTCGAGCGTGGCCGGGCCCGGGTCGAGACGGTCTTCGGCGCGTTCGAGGTCGGGGAGGGCGACTACGTGATCATCCCCAGAGCCACCACGCACCGCTGGCTGCCCAGGCGCTCGACCAAGGACCCGTTGCGCACCATCTGCATCGAGGGCAACAGCCACATCTCGCCGCCGAAGCGCTACCTCAGCAAGTACGGCCAGCTCCTCGAGCACAGCCCCTACTGCGAGCGCGACCTGCGCGTGCCGCAGGGCCCGCTGCTCGCCGAGGACGTGGGCGAGGAGCCGGGCGCCGAGACCGAGGTCTTCATCAAGCACCGCGGGACTGGCCCCGCGAGCAGCGGCGGCATCGTCGGCACGGTGCACGTGCTGCCCTTCCACCCGCTCGACGTCGTCGGCTGGGACGGCTGCCTCTACCCCTACGTCTTCAACGTGGCCGACTACGAGCCGATCACCGGCCGCATCCACCAGCCGCCGCCGGCCCACCAGGTGTTCGAGGGCTGGAACTTCGTGGTCTGCAACTTCGTGCCGCGCAAGGTCGACTACCACCCACTGTCCATCCCGGTGCCCTACTACCACTCCAACGTCGACAGCGACGAGATCATGTTCTACGTCGACGGCGACTACGAAGCGCGCAAGTGCTCGGGCATCGGGCGGGGCTCGATCTCGGTGCACCCCGGCGGGCACAGCCACGGCCCGCAGCCCGGGGCCGTGGAGCGCTCCCTCGGCGCGGAGTACTTCGACGAGCTCGCCGTCATGGTCGACACCTTCCGGCCGCTGGACCTCGGCGAGGCCGGCATCGCCGTCGACGACGGCAAGTACGCCTGGACCTGGTCCGGGCGGGGTCCCTCGGCATGAGGTCGCTGTTCACCGGCCTGTTCGACGACGCGGCGCTGTTCCCGCCGGGGGACGCGCCCATGGCCGCCGCCGTCCCGGCGCACCGCGAGCTGCGGGCGCGGCTGGGCGACCTGGTCGGGCCGCTCGTCGTCCCGGCCGCCCGCCTGGACGAGCTCGTGGCGCACCTCGGGGACACCTCGGGGGACGCCGCAGCCCCGGTCGACGTCTCGCTGATCGCGGCGGCCGGCGACCTGCCGGCCGCCACAGCCCGGGTCACCCGCTCCCCGGGCCTCGTCCTGGCCGGGGTCGAGGTCCCGGTGGCCACCGACGCGGCGGCGGCCCGCGAGGCGGTCGGGGTCCTCGACGACGTCCTGCCCGCCGATGTGCCGGCGGCGGTCGAGCTGCCCCCCACCCCTGCGCGGGACGAGGTGCTCGACGTCCTGGCCGGGACCCGCCACCGCGCCAAGCTGCGCACCGGCGGCCTGCGCGCCGCGCTGTTCCCCTCGCCGGAGGAGCTCGCCGCGACCCTGGCCGCCTGTGTCGCGCGGGAGGTGGCCCTCAAGTGCACCGCCGGGCTGCACTCCGCCGTCCGGCACACCGACCCGGTCACCGGGTTCGCCCACCACGGGTTCCTCAACGTGCTCCTGGCCGTCTCGGCGCTCACCGCCGGCGCGCCCGCCGGCACCGCCGTCGAGCACCTCCGCGACACCGACGCCGGGCACGTCGTCGCGGCGCTGCGCAGCTGGACCCCCGAGCGCGCCGCCCGCGCCCGGGCCGCCTTCACCTCCTTCGGCACCTGCAGCGTGCTCGAGCCGGTCGACGACCTCGTGCGCTCGGGGCTGCTGCCCTCCCCGGAACGGATCCCCGCGTGACCTCGACCTGGCTGGACCTCCCCGCCGGCACCGGCTACGGGCCGGACAACCTGCCCTACGGCGTCTTCTCCACACCCGGCACCCCGCCGCGCACCGGCGTCGCGATCGGCGACTCGGTGCTCGACCTGGCCGCCGCCACCGGGGACGACGTGCACGCCAGCGGCTCGCTCAACGCCTTCATGGCCCGCGGGCCGCAGGCCTGGGCGGACCTGCGCGCGCAGCTCACGGAATGGGTCACCGACGACACCCACCGGGGCACCGTCGAGCCGCACCTCGTGCCGCGGTCGGAGGTGACGCTGCACCTGCCGGTCGAGGTCGCCGACTACGTCGATTTCTACAGCTCCCGCCACCACGCCGAGAACCTCGGCCGGATGTTCCGCCCGGACTCCGAGCCGCTGACCCCGAACTGGAAGCACCTGCCCATCGGCTACCACGGCCGCGCCGGCACCGTGGCCGTCTCCGGGACCCCCGTCGTACGGCCCTCCGGGCAGCGGAAGGCGCCGACGGACGACGCACCCACGTTCGGGCCCTCGCAGCGGCTGGACATCGAGGCCGAGGTCGGGTTCGTCGTCGGCACGCCGTCCGAGCTCGGCACCCCGGTCCCGGTGACCGACCTCGCCGACCACGTCTTCGGCGTGTGCCTGGTCAACGACTGGTCCGCCCGCGACCTGCAGTCCTGGGAGTACGTGCCGCTGGGCCCCTTCCTCGGCAAGTCCTTCCTCACCTCCGTCTCCCCCTGGGTCGTCCCGCTGGCCGCGCTGGAGGCCGCGCGGGTGCGGCCGCCCGCGCGGGACGTGCCCCTGCTGCCCTACCTCGACGACACCGGCGCCGAGGCGTGGGGGCTCGACATCGCGATCGAGGTCCGCCTCAACGGCGAGCTCGTGTCCTGCCCGCCGTTCGGCCTCATGTACTGGACGCCGGCCCAGCAGCTGGCGCACATGACCGTCAACGGCGCCAGCCTGCGCACCGGCGACCTGTTCGCCTCGGGCACCGTCTCCGGCCCGGCGAGGGACCAGCGCGGCTCGTTCATCGAGCTCTCCTGGGGCGGGAAGGAGCCGCTGACCCTGTCCGACGGGTCGACGCGCACGTTCCTCGAGGACGGCGACGAGGTCACCCTCACGGCGACCGCGCCCGGCCCGGACCGCGCCCGGATCGCCCTGGGCGAGGTCACCGGCCGCATCGAGCCGGCGCGGTGACCGCACCGACCCCGGTCGGCTCCCCCACCGCAGTTCCCCAGCACACCGCACCGTCCACCACCCCGGAAGGCCGACGCATGACCACCCCCACCGTGACCGAGCCCGTGACCACCACGCCGGACACCCCGACGTACGAGAGCCTGCTGGTCGCGGTCAGCGACCCCGGCGGCCGCGAGGTCCTCGACCCGGCCACCGGCGAGGTCGTCGGCCGGGTCGCGGACCGGTCCGCCGAGGACCTCGACCGCGCCGTCGCATGCGCCCGCGCCGCGCAGCGCGCCTGGGCCGCCCGCAGCGACGCCGACCGCGTCGACCTCCTGCTGCGCGCGGCGGACGCGGTCGAGACGGCGGCCGAGCCGCTCGCCGAGCTGCTCTCCCGGGAGCAGGGCAAGCCGCTCAACGGCCCCAACGCCCGGTTCGAGGTCGGCGCCTGTGCCGCCTGGCTGCGCGCCACGGCGGCGACCGAGCTGCCGGGCGGGACCGTCCTCGACGACGCGGACGCCCACGCCGAGCTGCACTACCGGCCGGTCGGCGTGGTGGGCGCGATCGGGCCGTGGAACTGGCCGATGATGATCACCGTCTGGCAGGTCACCCCCGCCCTGCGCATGGGCAACACCGTGGTGGTCAAGCCCTCGGAGTACACCCCGCTGAGCGTCCTGGCCCTGGTGCAGGTGCTGGGCAGCGTGCTGCCCGCCGACGTGCTCACCGCGGTGGCCGGCGGCCGGGAGGTGGGTGCGCGGCTGTCCGGCCACCCCGACGTCGACAAGCTCATGTTCACCGGCTCCACCGCCACCGGGCAGGCCATCATCCGCAGCTCGGCCGACACCGTGAAGCGGCTGACCCTCGAGCTGGGCGGCAACGACGCCGGCATCGTGCTGCCCGACGTCGACCCGCGTGCCATCGCCGAGGACCTGTTCTGGGGCGCGTTCATCAACACCGGCCAGACGTGCGCGGCCCTCAAGCGCCTGTACGTGCACACCGACGTCTACGACGCCGTCTGCGCGGCCCTCGTCGAGGTGGCGCGCGCCATGCCGATGGGCCGGGGGCTGGACGAGACCAACGTGCTCGGCCCGCTGCAGAACCGCGCCCAGTACGAGGTCGTCGCCCGCCTGGTCGACGCCGCCCGCGAGGCCGGCGCCAGGATCCTGGTCGGCGGCGACCCCGACCCCGACGCCCCGGGGTACTTCTACCCGGCCACGCTCGTGGCCGACGTGGACGACGACAACCCCCTGGTGGCCGAGGAGCAGTTCGGCCCCGCGCTGCCGATCGTGCGCTACGAGGACGTCGACTCCGCGGTGGCGATGGCCAACGGGCTCGACGTCGGCCT
>JBJMHU010000080.1:0-19946 GCA_045807225.1 Ornithinibacter sp.
GTCCTTCAAGGACTTCTACCTCAAGCAGAGCAACGGGCGCTTCCTGGCCAAGGGCGACGTCTCGGACTGGGTCAAGGTGCCCTACAACGAGGCGCGCTACGGGTCGAACAAGTTCTCGGACAGCCAGGTGTACTGGCCCTTCATCAAGGACACGGGCAACGCCTGGTACGACGCCCAGAAGGCGGCCGGTAAGAGCGACGCCGAGATCAAGACCTACCTGGCGCAGTTCGACAAGGTGGACCGCTACGACGGCGACGGCGACGGCGTCTTCAACGAGCCCGACGGCTACATCGACCACTTCCAGGCGATCCACGCCGGAGAGGGCGAGGAGGCCGGTGGGGGCGCTCAGGGCGAGGACGCCATCTGGTCGCACCGCTGGTACGCCTACTCCAACGGAGCCGGGCGCACCGGCCCCGCCGAGAACCTGGCCGGCGGCACCCAGATCGGGAACACGGGCATCTGGATCGGTGACTACACCACCGAGCCCGAGAACGGCGGCCTCGGCGTGTTCGCGCACGAGTTCGGCCACGACCTCGGCCTGCCCGACCTGTACGACACCGCCGGTGGGGACAACGGCACCGGCTTCTGGACCCTGATGAGCGGTGGCTCGTGGCTCAACCACGGCACCGACTCGATCGGCACCACGCCCGGCTACATGGGTGCGTGGGAGAAGCTGCAGCTCGGCTGGCTCGACCACAAGACGGTGCCCTACGGCACCGACACGACGGTCAAGCTCGGCCCGGCCGACAAGGCCAGCAAGTCCGCTGCCCAGGCGATCGTCGTCCCGCTGCCCGACCGCACGGTCACGACCGAGCACAACGCCCCCCACTCGGGGACCGCCGAGTGGTGGAGCGGTCTGGGTGACAACCTCAACGCGACGCTGAGCCGCAGCATCGACCTCACCGGCCAGACCGCCGGCTCGGTGAGCGCCTGGGTGCAGGGTGGCCTGGAGGTCGACTACGACTACCTCTACGCCGAGGTGTCGACCAACGGTGGCACCAGCTGGACCCAGGTCGGTGCGGCCGTCAACGGCATCTTCCCGTGGCAGCAGAAGACCTGGGACCTGTCGGCCTACGCCGGGCAGAACATCCAGTTCCGCTTCCGCGTGGCGACCGACGGCGGCGTGGCGAGCGAGGCGTTCCTCGACGACATCGCCGTGACCCTCGGTGGCGCCACCACCACGGACGACGTCGAGGCCGGTGCAGGTGCGTGGACCGCGAAGGGGTTCAGCATCATCAACGGCACCACCTCGCGCACCGTGCAGGACATGTACCTGGCCGAGAACCGCGTCTACAGCGGCTACGACCAGACGCTGAAGACCGGGCCCTACAACTTCGGCTACGGCAACACGCGGCCCGACTGGGTCGAGCGCTTCCCGTACCAGAACGGCCTGCTGGTCTCGTACGCCAACGGCGAGTTCACCGACAACAACACCTCCGCCCACCCGGGCGGTGGCGAGGTGCTGCCCGTCGACGCGCGGCCCGCGCCGGTGACCTTCCCGGGCGGCTTCCTGCTCGGCAACCGTCGCCAGCCCTTCGACGCCACCTTCGGGCAGGAGGCCACCGACGCGGTGACCTTCCACCGCAACAGTGTCGCGGCGGTCGTGCCGTCCAGCCCCGGCATCCCGACGTTCGACGACTCGGTCAAGGACCGCTACTGGTCCGCGAAGAACCCGTGGAACTCCACCAAGGTGGCCGGTTCCGGCACGTCGATGACCGTCTCGAAGACCTCGGACGGCGGCGACGAGCTGCAGGTGAAGGTCCGCTTCCGCTGACCTGAGCTGCAGCACCGCGACGGTGCCCCCGAGGAGCTGGCCTCCTCGGGGGCACCGTCGTCTCCCGCCCCGGTCGCGGTTACCCCCAGGAAACACGGGTGCGGCAGGATCGACACATGGACCGTCAACAGGAGTTCGTCCTGCGCACCATCGAAGAGCGCGACATCCGCTTCGTGCGGCTCTGGTTCACCGACGTCCTCGGAACCCTGAAGTCGGTCGCCATCGCACCCGCCGAGCTCGAGGGTGCCTTCGCCGAGGGCATCGGCTTCGACGGCTCGGTCATCGAGGGGTTCGCCCGGGTCTACGAGGCGGACATGCTCGCGCAGCCCGACCCCGGCACCTTCCAGGTGCTGCCCTGGCGCGGTGAGAGCCCTGGCACCGCCCGGATGTTCTGCGACCTGACCCTTCCCGACGGCACCCCCAGCGTGGCCGATCCCCGGCACGTGCTGCAGCGAGCGCTGACCAAGGCCTCCGACCAGGGGTTCACCTTCTACACCCACCCCGAGATCGAGTTCTTCCTCCTCAAGAACGGCTGGGCCCCCGGGCAACGCCCCGAGCCGATCGACCAGTCCGGCTACTTCGACCACGTGCCCCAGGGCACCAGCCACGACTTCCGCCGGGCGGCCATCTCCATGCTCGAGACGATGGGCATCTCGGTGGAGTTCAGCCACCACGAGGGGGCGCCGGGCCAGAACGAGATCGACCTGCGCTACGCCGACGCGCTCTCGACCGCAGACAACATCATGACCTTCCGGGCCGTCATCAAGGAGGTGGCCCTCGAGCAGGGCATCTACGCCTCGTTCATGCCCAAGCCCTTCGCCGAGCACCCCGGCTCGGGCATGCACACCCACCTCTCGCTGTTCGAGGGCGACACCAACGCCTTCCACGAGCCGGGCGCGCCCTACCAGCTGTCGAGGACCGCCCGCCGGTTCATCGCCGGGCTGCTGCACCACGGGGCGGAGATCACCGCCGTCACCAACCAGTGGGTCAACTCCTACAAGCGCCTCTGGGGCGGGGGAGAGGCGCCCGCGCACCTCACCTGGGGGCACAACAACCGCTCGGCGATGGTGCGGGTGCCGATGTACAAGCCGACCAAGGGCAACAGCAGCCGCGTCGAGGTGCGCAGCCTGGACAGCGCGTGCAACCCCTACCTCTCTTTCGCCGTACTCGTCGCGGCGGGGCTGAAGGGCATCGAGGAGGGATACGAGCTGCCGCCCGAGACCGAGGACGACGTGTGGAGCCTCACCGACGCCGAGCGCAAGGCCATGGGCATCAAGCCGCTGCCCTCCAGCCTCAGCGAGGCGATCGCCATCATGGAGGGCAGCGAGCTCGTGGCCGAGACCCTGGGCGAGCACACCTTCGAGTTCTTCCTGCGCAACAAGCGGGCCGAGTGGGAGGACTACCGCAACCAGGTGACCCCCTTCGAGCTCGAGCGCTACCTGCCGCGGCTGTGACCGGCGGCCACTGGTGAGCTCGCGCGGGCCGGGGTCGGTCCCGGTCGCCATCGCCCGGCTCGGGTTCGCGGACCCGGCCCGGGCCAAGGGCCTGCTCGACGACCCGGCACTCGCCGCCCTCATCCACAGCCGCGAGCACATCGAGGCGCACGGGCTGGCCGCGGCGCTCGCCGAGGTCAGCGACCCGGACGGCGCCCTGCTGGGGCTCGTGCGGTTCATGGAGGCGGTCGCCCGCGAGCCCGGGCTGCGTGGTCCGGTCACCACGGCGATGGGCACCCCCGGGCCCGCACGACATCGCCTGCTCGCGGTGCTCGGCAGCTCGGCGGCGCTCGGCGACCACCTGTGCGCCCACCCCGAGCACTGGTCGGCGGTCACGGAGGCGACCGTGCTCGACGTGGACGAGCGGGTGCGCCGGCTGGTGACGGCCGTGACCACGCCGGGACCGGTGCCTGCTGTCGACGTGCTGCGCACGGCATACCGCGAACAGCTGCTCGGCATCGCGGCCCTCGACGTCACCTCAGCGGACCCGGCGGCCGGGCTCCCCGAGACGGCGGCCGCGCTGGCCGACCTCGCGCAGGCCGCCCTCGAGGCGGCGCTCGCCATCGCGCGTGAGGAGGTGGGGCCGGATGCCGACCGCACCCGCCTCGCGGTCATCGCGATGGGCAAGACCGGCGGGTGCGAGCTGAACTACATCTCCGACGTCGACGTCATCTTCGCGGCCGAACCGGCCGAGGGGGTGCCGGAGGATGAGTCGACGGCCGTCGCCACCGACCTCGCGACCCGCCTGATGCGGATCTGCTCGGCGTCGACCCCGGCCGGCTCGCTGTGGCAGGTCGACCCGGCGCTGCGCCCCGAGGGCAAGAACGGTCCGCTGGTACGCACCGTGGCCAGCCACCGCGCCTACTACGAGCGCTGGGCCAAGACGTGGGAGTTCCAGGCGCTGCTCAAGGCCCGCCCCATCGCCGGCGATCCCGGTGTGGGACAGGCGTACTGCGAGGCCGTGCAGCCGATGGTGTGGCAGGCATCGGCCCGCGAGAACTTCGTCGACGACGTGCAGGCGATGCGGCGGCGGGTCGAGCAGCACATCCCACCGGCGGAGGCCGACCGCCAGCTCAAGCTCGGCCCCGGCGGGCTGCGCGACGTCGAGTTCTCGGTGCAGCTGCTCCAGCTGGTGCACGGCCGGGCCGACGAGTCGCTGCGCACCGGGACCACCCTCGACGGGCTCGCCGCCCTGTCCGCCGGGGGCTACGTGGGGCGCGACGATGCCGCGACGCTCGCCACGGCATACCGGCTGCTGCGCACCCTGGAGCACCGCATCCAGCTGTTCCGGCTGCGGCGCACCCACCTCATGCCCACCGCCGAGAGCGACCTGCGCCGGCTGGGTCGGGCTCTGGGGCACCGCTCCTCGCCGGCCGAGGCGGTCGTCACCCAGTGGCGCGCCCAGCAGCGCGAGGTGCGCCGCCTGCACGAGCGCATCTTCTACCGGCCCCTGCTCTCGGCCGTGGCCCGGCTGTCCGACTCCGACGTGCGACTCACCCCGGAGGCGGCCCGGGAACGCTTGTCCGCGTTGGGTTTCCGCGACCCCCGCGGCGCGCTGCGTCACCTGGAGGCGCTCACGGACGGCATCAGCCGGCGAGCGGCCATCCAGCGCCAGCTGTTGCCGGTGATGCTCGGGTGGTTCGCCGACGAGGCCGACCCGGATGCCGGGCTGCTCGCCTTCCGCAAGATCAGCGACGAGCTGGGCTCGACGCACTGGTACCTACGGCTGCTGCGCGACGAGGGGTCGGCTGCCGAGCGCCTGGCGCACACCCTGGCTCGCAGCCGGTTCGCCGCCGACCTGCTCGAGCAGGCGCCCGAGTGCGTGCAGTTCCTCGGCGACTCCTCCGGCCTGATGCCGCGCTCGCGCGAGGACGTGCTCCGTCGGATGCGGTCGGCGGCCGGTCGCAAGGACGACCCCGCCTCCGCCGTGCTCGCAGCCCGCACCATCCGGCGCTCGGAGCTGTTCCGGGTGGCCGTGGCCGACCTCACCGGTGCGCTGACCCTCGAGGCGCTGGGCGCGGCGATGACCGACCTCACGGCGGCCCTGCTCGAGGTGTCCCTCGAGGTGTGCCTGGGCGACCTCGAGGAGCGCACCGGCGCCCCGGCGCTCACCCGGCTGCTCGTCGTGGGCATGGGGCGGCTCGGTGGGGGCGAGCAGGGCTACGGCTCGGACGCCGACGTGGTGTTCGTGCACGAGCCGGTCGAGGGAGCCGACGAGGCGGCGGCCCAGACCCAGGCGCTCGAGGTGGTCAAGGAGCTGATCCGGCTGCTCGGGCTCCGGGGGCCCGACCCCAACCTCGACGTCGACGCCTCGCTGCGGCCCGAGGGCAAGGGCGGCCCCCTCGTGCGCTCGCTGGAGTCGTTCCGCCAGTACTACGGCCGCTGGTCGCTCGTGTGGGAGGCGCAGGCCCTGCTGCGGGCCGCGCCGGTCGCCGGCGACCCGGGACTCGCCGAGCGGTACCTGGCGCTGATCGCCCCCATCCGCTGGCCGTCAGCCGGGCTCGACGAGGGCAAGGTGCGCGAGATCCGCACGCTCAAGGCCCGGATGGAGGCCGAGCGGCTGCCGCGAGGTGGCGACCGCAAGACGCACTTCAAGCTCGGCCACGGCGGCCTGTCGGACGTCGAGTGGGTGGTGCAGCTCGTGCAGCTGAAGCACGCCCACCAGCACCCCGAGCTGCGCACCACCTCGACGCTGGGCGCGCTCGGGGCCGCGGAGCGGCTGGGCCTGGTGCGGCCCGAGCACGCCGCCGACCTCGCCGCCGCGTGGCGGTTGGCCTCGTCGATGCGCAACGCCGGCGTGCTGTTCCGGAACAAGGCGCTCGACGCCCTGCCCACCGACCCGCGTGACGCCGACGGCATCGCCCGCATCCTCGGCCTGCCGGGTGGCTCGGGGCAGGAGCTCGCCGAGCGCTACCGGCGGGTCGCCCGGCGGGCCCGCGCGGCCCATGAGGCCGAGCTCTACGACTCCTGACGCTGCCAGGTACTGTTCCGCGCCGGTGCACACGGCGAGAATGGCGAGATGTTCATCTCAGGTGTCGACGAGGACGTCGCGACGGGTGACGTCGCCGAGTACTACGCGGGCCAGCGAGCGGCCTGGGGGTTCCTGCCCAACTATGCGCCGGCGTTCTCCACCAGGCCGGACGTGGCGGCGGCCTGGAACGCGCTGAACCTCGCCGTGCGGGGCGGCATGGACCGGCGCCGCTTCGAGATCGCCACCATCGCCGCCGCGCGAGCGCGACGGTCGACCTACTGCACGGCGGCGCACTCGGCCTTCCTGCGGGACGTCTGCGCCGACGAGGCAACGATGGAGGCGATCGCCGAGCACCCGGACGGTGCGGCCCTCTCCGAGCAGGACCGCGCGGTCTACGCCTTCGCGACGAAGGTGGCCGCCGACGCCTCCTCGGTCGGTCAGGACGACGTCGACGCCCTGCGCGCTTCCGGGCTGGACGATGCCGATGTCGCCGACGTGGTCTTCGCCGCCTCCGCCCGGCTGTTCTTCACGGCGGTGCTCGACGGGCTGGGCGCCGAGCTCGACCAGCAGACCGCAGGCACGTTCGCTCCCGCGCTCCTCCGGTCGATGGTCGTCGGCCGGCCGGCGGCCGTCAGCCCAGGGAGCGACGGGTCAGCCGGATGAAGCCGTTGGGGAAGTCCCCTCGCCGCAGCATGAACCCGGTGAGCCCGTGCGCCGCCGGGCGTGCGACGTCCTGGTCGACGAACTCCGGTTCGCTGCAGGCGTAGTCGACACCCTTCCACCGGATCGTGCACTCGCCGGCAGCCCGCACGTTGCGCACCCAGTCGGTGCCTCGCCCCCAGGGCAGCGCGATGAGGAAGGTGGTGTCGGTCGGGATGACCGCGATCGGCACGACGTACTCCTTGCCGCTGCGACGGCCGCGGTGGTGCAGGGCGGCCCAGACCGGCATGAACCGGCGCCCGGCCAGCACGAGGGCGACCTTGTTGAACTGCTTCGCGGCTGCGGGTGGACCTGCCATCGGTCCATGGTGCCCCTCACCGGACCCGGCAGCGAGGTGATCGCCGGGGCGACCGCCCAGCGGGCGGCATCCGGCCCGGCCGGAGGCGAAACCTAGACTTGGCGGCATGGCTCTCGGCACTCCCGGCACGACCTCCACCGGTGTGATCCCCCGCGTCGACCTGCGGGGCACCCATCTGACCCTGCGCGAGCTGCGCGCCGCACTGCCCCGGGCCGAGTTCGATGTCGAGACCGCGCTCGATGCCGTTCGCCCCATCGTCGCCGCCGTGCGCGAGGAGGGCGCCTCCGCGCTCTACGCCGCGGCGGAGCGGTTCGACGGGGTCGCGCCGCCGCGCCTCAAGGTGCCCGCCGACGTCATCGCCGAGGCCCTCGAGACCCTCGACCCGGCCGTCCGGGCCGCCCTCGTCGAGTCCATCCGCCGCGCCCGCCTCGTGCACGCCGACCAGCGCCGCACCGACACCACGACGGTCGTCACCGAGGGCGGCACCGTCACCGAGCGTTGGGTGCCCGTCGACCGCGTGGGCCTCTACGTGCCCGGAGGGTTGGCGGTCTACCCGAGCAGCGTCGTGATGAACGTCGTGCCCGCCCAGCTCGCGGGGGTGCCGAGCCTGGCCGTCGCGAGCCCGCCGCAGGCCGACTTCGGCGGCTGGCCGCACCCGACCATCCTGGCCGCCTGCGCGCTGCTCGAGGTCGACGAGGTGTGGGCCATGGGCGGCGCCCAGGCGGTGGCTGCCTTCGCCTACGGCGTCGAGGACGGCGCCGACGTCTGCGACCCGGTCAGCCTGGTCACCGGCCCCGGCAACATCTACGTGGCCGCCGCGAAGCGCTTGCTCAAGGGGGTCATCGGCATCGACGCCGAGGCCGGGCCCACCGAGATCGCGGTGCTCGCCGACGACAGCGCGGATGCCGAGCACGTCGCCTCCGACCTCGTCTCCCAGGCCGAGCACGACCCGCTCGCCGCCGCGGTGCTGGTCACCGACTCGGCCGAGCTCGCGGATGCCGTCGAGGCCGCGCTCGTGCGCCGGGTCGCCGCCACCAAGCACACCGAGCGGGTGGGCCAGGCGTTGGCCGGCAGCCAGTCGGCCATCGTGCTGGTCGACGACGTCGACGCCGGGCTCGACCTGGTCAACGCCTACGCGGCCGAGCACCTCGAGATCCAGACCCGCGACGCCCAGGCCGTCGCGGCGCGGGTGCGCAACGCCGGAGCGGTCTTCGTCGGCCCCTGGTCGCCGGTGAGCCTGGGCGACTACGCGGCCGGCTCCAACCACGTGCTGCCCACCGGCGGCTGCGCCTGCCACAGCAGCGGCCTGTCGGTGCAGTCGTTCCTGCGCGGCATCCACGTCGTCACCTACTCGGCCGGCGCCCTGCGTGAGGTGGGCGCGCACGTGGTCACCCTGGCCCGCGCCGAGGACCTCCCGGCCCACGGTGAGGCCGTGCTCGCACGCCACCCCGAGATCGACCCGGCGTCCTGACGCCGCGCCCCTAGACTCCCCGCTCATGGACTCCCGCACGGCGATCGAGGCGATGCTGCGCCCCGACCTCCGGGGGCGCACCGCCTACGGCGCACCGCAGCTCGACGTGCCGGTCGCGCTCAACACCAACGAGAACTCGTATGCCGTGCCGCCGGTGGTCGTGGCCGCCATCACCGAGGCCGTGGCGGTGGTCGCGGCCGGGTTGAACCGCTACCCCGACCGTGAGTTCACCGCCCTGCGCGAGGGGCTCGCGGCCTACCTGTCGCGCAGCGGCACGCCGGTGGCGGCCGACCAGGTCTGGGCCGGCAACGGCTCGAACGAGGTTCTGCTGCACCTGCTCCAGGCGTTCGGCGGCCCGGGCCGCACCGCGCTCGGCTTCACCCCCGCCTACTCCATGCACCCGATCATCACCACGACGACCGGCACCGCGTGGGTCGACGGGATGCGCGGCGTGACCGGCGGGGGGGCGTTCGACCTCGACCCGGCATCCGCCGTCGAGCAGGTGGAGCGTCACCGGCCCGATGTCGTCTTCCTCTGCTCGCCCAACAACCCCACCGGCACCGCCCTCGACCTCGACGTCGTCGAGGCGGTGCACGAGGCGGCATCCGGGGCACTGGTGGTCGTCGACGAGGCGTACGCCGAGTTCGCGCGGCCCGGCACGCCGAGCGCGCTCACCCTGCTCGCGGGGCGGCCGCGGCTGGTGGTGACGCGCACGATGAGCAAGGCGTTCGCGCTCGCCGGGGGGCGGCTGGGCTACCTCGCCGCCGACCCGGTGCTCGTCGACGCGCTGCGCCTCGTGCGGATGCCGTACCACCTCTCGACCCAGACGCAGGCGGTCGCGTCGGCCGCGCTGGCCCACGCCGACCTGATGCTCGAGACGGTCGACGTGATCAAGGCCCAGCGCGACCGGATCGTCGCCGGGGTGGCCGGGCTCGGCCTGGACCCGGTGCCCAGTGACGCCAACTTCGTGCTGTTCGGTGGCCTCGCCGACGCGCCCACGACGTGGTCGGCGCTGCTCGAGCGGGGCGTCCTCGTCCGGGACGTGGGCATCGCCCACTATCTTCGTGTCACGGCCGGGACTCCGCAGGAGACCTCCCGGTTCCTCGAGGCGCTCGCCGACCTCGCCCCCACCCACCGCACAGGAGCCGTCCCGTGAGCAGCGCCGCAGCCCCCCGCACGGCCACCGTGCGCCGGGCGACGTCCGAGAGCACCGTCGAGGTGGCCGTCGACCTCGACGGCACCGGCCGCGGTGAGGTCAGCACCGGCGTGCCGTTCTACGACCACATGCTCCTGTCGCTGGCCAAGCACTCGCTCATCGACCTCACCGTTCGCGCCGACGGCGACACCCACGTCGACGCCCACCACACCGTCGAGGACGTCGCCATCGTGCTGGGCCAGGCGGTGCGCGAGGCGCTGGGCGACAAGAGCGGCATCGCCCGCTTCGGTGACGCCACCGTTCCGCTCGACGAGGCGCTCGTGCTGGCGGTCGTCGACGTCGCCGGGCGCCCCTACGTCGTGCACGAGGGCGAGCCGCCCGGCCAGGAGTACGTCGTCATCGGCGGCAGCTACGTCGGCTCGCTGACCCGGCACGTGCTCGAGTCGTTCGCCTTCCACGCCCACATCGCCCTGCACGTGCGCGTGCTCGCCGGCCGCGACCCGCACCACGTGGTCGAGGCCCAGTTCAAGGCGCTGGCGCGGGCCCTGCGGGCGGCCGTGGCGCGCGACGCGCGTGTCGAGGGGATCCCGAGCGCGAAGGGTGCGCTCTAGCCCGTGGCCGGTCAGGTGCGGTCCGACGACGGGCACGGGCTGGTGCTCGTGCGGCGGTCACCTGCCGCGGTCACCCGGTGGCTGCGACGGGGCCTGGTGTCGGTCACGGTCGCCCCGCTCGGCACGTGGACCGGCGTCACCCTGGCGGACGACCGGGCCCACAGCGCGGCCCCCTACGACATCGGCCTCGAGGTGCTGGCCGCCCGCCCGGCCCCGTGGCGGGCCCGCCCGACGATCGGCCTGTTCGACGTGCACGGCCGGGCCGCCGTCACCGTGCAGCCGACCGGGCCCCGCGCTCCCATCCACTGGCTGGTCTGGGAGCCGCGACGCGGCGTGGTCGCCACGCCGATGCTGCCCCGGCTCCCACTGCCGATGCTGCTCGCCGCCGCCGGTGCACACGGGCGGGTGCGTGAAGAGGCTCTCGCCGACGTGCTGCGCTCGGGGCAGGGGGCCCCGCTCGACCTGCTGGTCACCGTGCTCGGCCTGCTCGGCCTGCCCGGGCGCGACCTCCTCGTGCGAGGCGACGCCGCGGGGGCCAGCGACGTCGAGCCGTCGGCGCGCGGCATCCTCGCCTTCGACCGGCTGATGGCCGACGAGGCCAGCCACCGGTCCGAGACCGCCGACGACTCCGGGGGCCGCCGGTGAGCCCCTCCGTCGTCGTCCTCGACTACGGCAGCGGCAACATCCGCAGTGCCGTGCGAGCGCTGGAGCACGTCGGTGCCGACGTCACGCTCACCGCCGACCCGGATGCCGCGCTGGCCGCCGACGGCCTGTTCGTGCCCGGCGTCGGCAACTTCCACGCGTGCATGGCGGGCCTGGCCGCCGCCGACGGGCCGAAGCTCATCGACCTGCGGCTCGCCGGCGGCCGGCCGGTGCTCGGGGTCTGCGTCGGCATGCAGGTGATGTTCGAGGGGTCGACCGAGCCCAGTGAGTCACCGGTCGAGGGGGTCGGGGAGTGGCCGGGCACCGTCTCGCGGCTGCTCGCCCCGGTCGTGCCGCACATGGGCTGGTCGACGGTCGAGCCGGCGCCCCGCTCGGTGCTGTTCGACGGCATCGGCGGCGAACGGTTCTACTTCGTGCACTCCTACGCCGCGCACGACTGGCGGCTGGGGACGTCAGAGGGGCCGTTCGCGGCCGTCGAGCCCCGGGTCACGTGGGCCACCCACGGCGAGCGGTTCGTGGCGGCGGTCGAGAACGGTCCGCTGTCGGCGACCCAGTTCCACCCGGAGAAGTCCGGTGAGGCGGGGCTGGCGCTGCTGCGCAACTGGGTCCGCTCCCTCTGACCTGCTGGCTGTCCCCAGTGGGGATGGTGGACCGGGTGACCGGGTCGCTGCCCTGAGCGGCAGACTGGTCCTCGACCCGAGTCGGTGCTGGAACGGCTGCCTCGGCGACCAGCTGAGGACCCGACTCCCGCAGACCGCGACCCCCGGAGGACCCACCCGTGAGCCAGACCGCGTCCGAGCCCCGCCTGGAGCTGCTGCCCGCCGTCGACGTCGTCGAGGGGCGGGCCGTGCAGCTCGTGCAGGGCGTGGCCGGCACGGGTGGGGAGTTCGGCGACCCGGTCGAGGCGGCGCTGGCCTGGCAGGAGCAGGGCGCCGAGTGGCTGCACCTCGTCGACCTCGACGCCGCCTTCGGGCGCGGCTCCAACGCCGAGCTGCTGGCCCGCATCGTGGGCACGCTCGACATCCGGGTCGAGATGAGCGGCGGCATCCGTGACGCCGAGACGCTCGAACGGGCGCTGGCCACGGGCTGCCGCCGGGTCAACCTCGGCACGGCGGCGCTGGAGGACCCCGACTGGACGGCGCGTGCCATCGCCGAGCACGGCGACCGGGTGGCGGTCGGCCTCGACGTGCGCGGCACGACGCTCGCCGCCCGCGGCTGGACCCGCGAGGGTGGCGACCTGTGGGAGACCCTGGCCCGGCTCGATGCCGAGGGGTGCGCCCGCTACGTCGTCACCGACGTGGCCAAGGACGGGATGCTGCAGGGCCCGAACCTCGCGCTGCTGCGCGAGGTCTGCGCTCGCACCGACCGCCCGGTCGTGGCGTCCGGGGGGGTGTCGACGCTCGCCGACGTCGTCGCCATCCGCGGCCTGGTGGGCGACGGCGTGGAGGGCGCGATCATCGGCTCCGCGCTCTACCGGGGCGCGTTCACGCTGCCCGAGGCGCTCGACGCGGCGGGGCGCCCGTGAGCGAGCACCACCACGAGCAGCGTGGCGGCGACGGGCCCGGCCCCACCGACTCCGCCCAGGTGCCGTGGGCGGGTCGCGACCTCTCCCCGAGCGGCTTCGAGACCGACACCGGCGCCGCCGACCCCGCCCTGGTGGCCGCCCTCGCCGCACCGGGTGACGACGTCGCCCTGATGCGGGCCGTCGAGGCCGGCCGGTTCGTGGTCCCCATCGTCGCCGACCTCACCGAGGCCGACACCACCGGCGAGCACGCCGTCGACAAGGCGGTCGACATGGCCGCGGTCACCCTGGTCTCGCCCGACGGCCAGCGCGCCCTGCCGGTCTTCACGGGCACCGCCGCCCTCTCCGCGTGGGACCCCACCGCCCGCCCCGTGCCGGTCACCCCGGCCCGGGCCGGCCAGGCCGCCGTGGCCGAGGGGTGCGACGTCATCGTCGTCGACGTCGCCGGGCCGGCCACGCGCGTGCTGCGACCCTCGATGGTCTGGGCGCTCGCCCAGCAGCGGCCGTGGCAGCCGCCGCACACCGATCCCTTCGTCGCCCGCAGCGTGGCCGCAGCCCTTCGCGACGAGGGCGACGTCACGGCATCCGAGGTGGAGGAGGGCAACCCGCCGGGCGAGGGCGTGCTCGGCGTGGTGCTGGAGCTGCGGCCCGGCCTCACGCCCGAGCAGGTGCGCGACGTCGCCACCCGGGTGGGGGAGCGGATGGCCACCGACGGCGAGCTGCGGGCCCGGATCGACGGCCTGGCCTTCCGCCTGCGCTGACCGATTTCGGGGGATGACGTCGCGCTGGTAGCCTTGCGGATTGACCGACCGCCCTCACCGGCGGTGTGCAAGAGAAGCCCAGCTTCCACCCGCGTCGACTCTCGAGTCGCCGGGTCCGAACAGGTCCGCGACGCGATGTCGTGCTGACGCCCGCACGGGCGTGGCGACGGCATCCACGGCGGGTCGGTGCGGAACGGACAACCAAGGGCTCCTCGCGCACGTGGCACGAGGAGCCTTTCTCGTGCTCGCGGGTCACGACATTGACGTGATGAACGGAGAAGCACATCAGCGAGCCACGCATCAACGACCGCATCCGGGTTCCCGAGGTGCGGTTGGTCGGCCCGAACGGCGAGCAGGTCGGCATCGTCCGCGTCGAGGACGCACTGCGCCTCGCCGCCGAGGCGGATCTCGACCTCGTCGAGGTGGCACCGATGGCGAAGCCGCCGGTCGCCAAGCTCATGGACTTCGGCAAGTACAAGTACGAAGCCGCCATGAAGGCACGCGAAGCACGCAAGAACCAGGTCAACACGGTCATCAAGGAGATCAAGCTCCGCCCGAAGATCGACCCGCACGACTACGGCACCAAGAAGGGCCACGTCGAGCGCTTCCTCAAGGGTGGCGACAAGGTCAAGGTGACGATCATGTTCCGCGGTCGGGAGCAGTCCCGCCCCGAGCTCGGGTTCCGCCTGCTCCAGCGCCTGGCCGAGGACGTCCTCGAGCTCGGCACCGTCGAGTCGGCCCCCAAGCAGGACGGCCGCAACATGGTCATGGTGATCGCGCCGACCAAGAAGAAGGCGCAGGCCATGGCCGAGCAGCGGCGCAGGCGTGACGAGTCCGGCCACGGCGCCAGCCACGAGGCCGAGCTGCACGAGACCGCTCAGCTGCGCGAGGCGGCCGAGGCCGAGGAGCTGCACGACCTGATCGACGCCGACGGCATCCAGGTCGAGAACGGCCCCCAGGCTCCGGCCTGACCAGACCCCCGAACGTCAGCACCACCGAACCACACACAAGGAGATCGGCACCATGCCGAAGAACAAGACGCACAGCGGCGCGAAGAAGCGCTTCCGGGTGACCGGCAGCGGCAAGGTCATGCGCGAGCAGGCCGGTCACGTCCACAAGTTCCACGAGAAGACCCCGCAGAAGGCCCGCGCCCTCAGCATGGACATCCTCGTGTCGAAGAACGACCTCAAGAAGGTCAAGAAGCTTCTCGGCCGCTGACGCCGATCCACCCCCAGATTTCGCTACACACCAAGGAGTACTCACGTGGCACGCGTGAAGCGGGCAGTCAACGCCCAGAAGAAGCGCCGGGTCGTCCTCGAGCGGGCCAGCGGTTACCGCGGGCAGCGTTCGCGGCTCTACCGCAAGGCCAAGGAGCAGGTCCAGCACAGCCTGGGTTACTCCTACCGCGACCGCCGGGCCCGCAAGGGTGACTTCCGTCGCCTGTGGATCCAGCGGATCAACGCCGCGGCCCGCGCGAACGGCATGACCTACAACCGGTTCATCCAGGGCCTCAAGGCCGCCGAGATCGAGGTCGACCGTCGCATGCTCGCCGAGCTCGCGGTCAACGACGAGGCCGCGTTCACCGCGCTCGTCGAGATCTCGAGGGCGAACCAGCCGGCCCGCGAGCCGGCCAAGGCCTCCGCCTGAACCAGCTGCCGATGCTGACCAACCCCCGGGCCGACCGGGTGCGGTCGGTGCGGGCGCTGTCGAAGCGGCCGGTGCGAGAGCGCACCGGCCGCTTCGCCGTCGAGGGACCCCAGGGCGTTCGCGAGGCGGTGCGGTATGCCGGGTCGCGCGTCCGCGACGTCTACGTCACCACCGAGGCCCTCACCCGCTACGCCGCCGACATCGTCGAGCCCGCCCGCGCCGCCGGCGTGCACGTGCACGAGGTGACGCCCGAGGTGCTCGCCGCCATGGCCGAGACCGACGCCCCGCAGGGGGTGCTCGCCGTCGTCGACACCGTCACCGTCGACCTCGCCACCGTGCTGGATGCCGGGCCGCGCCTCCTCGTGCTGCTCACCCACGTGCGCGACCCCGGCAACGCGGGCACCGTCATCCGGGGTGCCGACGCGGCCGGAGCGGATGCCGTGCTCGTGAGCGCGGCCTCGGTCGACGTCCACTCGTCCAAGGTGGTTCGCTCGACGGCCGGGTCGCTGTTCCACCTGCCCGTGGTCACCGGCGTGGACGTGGTGGCGACCTTGGAGCGGCTGCGCGACAAGGGCATCCGCACGTACGCCGCCGACGGCGCCGGTACCACCCTGCTGCCCGACGCCGACCTCACCGGCCCGCACTGCTGGGTGATGGGGAACGAGGCATGGGGGCTGGACCCGGAGGTTCGCGAGGCCTGTGACGACGTGGTGCGGGTGCCGATCCACGGCCGCGCCGAGTCGCTCAACCTCGCGATGGCCGCCACCGTCTGCCTCTACGCCTCGGCGGGCCAGCAGGCCGCCCCGGCGGGCCAGCAGGCCGCCACGCCACCCGCCCGGTAGCGTGCGCGACATGCCGCAGCCGTACCGGGTACCCGACGAGCTGGCCGTCAACGGGTTGGAGTTCATCCCGGACGGCCTGATGGCCGCCGTGGGTCCCGACGCGACCGTGCGGTTCATGAACACCCGGGCCGAGCAGATCACCGGCATCGTCCGGGCCGACGTGGTGGGGCGCGACATCCGTGAGGCGCTGCCGCTGCAGGACCTCGAGGGACAGTCCTGGTGGGAGATCACCGACCCCTGGCACGGCCTGCTCACGCGCACCGGCCACCGCGAGCGTCTGCTCGTGCTGCCGTCCGGCCGCGAGCTGCTGGTCACCGCGAAGTACGTGCGCGACGGGGTCGGCGCCGAGGTGCGTGCCGTGGTCGTGGGGCTGCGCGACGCCGAGGGGCGCCGGCGGGCCGAGGCCGAGAGCGCCGCCCTGCTCACCACCGTCGCCCACGAGCTGCGCTCCCCACTCACCGGCGTCAAGGGGTTCTCCTCGACCCTGCTGCGCAACTGGGACCGGTTCACCGACGACCAGAAGCGGCTCATGCTCGAGACGATCGAGGCCGATGCCGACCGGGTCACCCGGCTGATCACCGAGCTGCTCGACGCCTCCCGGATCAACGCGGGCCGGCTCACCGTGCATGCTCAGCCCCTCGAGCTGCTCCCGCGCCTCGAGGCCCAGGTCGAGCGCCGGGTGGCCGCCGGTGCCGAGCGCGACGGGTTCGTGGTCGACGTGCCCGACGACCTCGGCCCGCTGTGGGCCGACCCCGACCGGCTCGAGCAGGTGGTCGCCAACCTCGTCGAGAACGCCGTGCGCCACGGCCGCGGAACAGTGCGCCTGGCCGCCCGGCGGTCGGTGCTCGGCGACGCGCCGGCCGTCGACCTCATCGTGTCCGACGACGGCGACGGCATCGCCCCCCAGCACCGCGAGCTGGTGTTCTCGCGGTTCTGGCAGGGCGGGGCCAAGAGCGGCACGGGCCTGGGCCTGTACCTCGTGCGCGGGCTGGTCGAGGCCCACGGTGGCACCGTGACGGCCGAGGAGGCGCCAGGCGGGGGCGCCCTGATGCGGGCCACCTTCCCCGACGGGGACTGACCCCCGTCGCACCCCTGCCGCGTGCGAGAGTGAAGCAGTGTCTGCCGTCTCGCTCGCGCCCTACCGGCGCGCTCTCGCCAGCCGACGGCTGCGGACCATCCTGGTGCTCGGCACGCTGGTGCGCGGACCCGTCTTCGCCAGTGGCGTGCTCATCACCGTGCACGTCGTCACCACCCTGGGCTACTCGTACGCCGCCGCCGGTGCGCTGGCGGCCGCGGCCACGGTCGCCATCGCGGTGAGCGGCCCCTGGCGCGGCCGGCTGCTCGACCGGCTGGGCCTGCGCCGGGTCGTGCTGCCGTCGCTGCTCGTGGCGGTGGTGTGCTGGAGCATCGCCCCCTTCGTCGGCTACTGGCCGCTGCTCGTGCTGGCCGTGGTGGCGGGGCTGTTCGTCATCCCCACCTTCTCGATCACCCGGCAGGCGGTGATCGCGTCGGTGGACGAGACCGACCGGCGCACCGCCATCTCGCTGGACTCCGCCGCCATCGAGCTGTCGTTCATGATCGCGCCGGCCATCGCCGTGTGGGCCGCCGCCCAGTGGTCGACGTCGTGGGTGCTGTTCGCCACCCAGATGCTGGCGGTGCTCGGCGGAGTGCTGATCTGGGTGGTCGACCCGCCGCTGCGCGGCGAGGGTGAGGTGCAGGTGGGCGACCTGGTGCGGGTGCCGGTGCGCTCCTGGTTCCGGCTGCCGTTCCTGGCCGTGTGCCTCGCCGCGACGGCGTCGACGCTGGTGCTGTCGGGGTCGGACATCGGCATCGTGGCCACGATGCGCGAGCTCGACGCGGTGGCGCAGATCGGCGTCGTGCTCGCCCTGTGGGGACTGGGCTCCCTCGTGGGTGGGCTGCTCTACGGCGCCATGGCTCGCTCGATCTCGCCCTTCTGGCTGCTCGGCGGCCTGGCGCTGGCCACCGCGCCGATGGCGCTGGCCGGGTCGGTGTGGGGCCTGGCGGCACTAGGGTTCCTGGCCGGGCTGCTCTGCGCGCCCACCATCACCGCGAGCGTCGACCAGGCCAGCCGGCTGGTGCCCGCCGCGGTGCGGGGTGAGGCGATGGGCTGGCACGGCTCGTTCCTCACGACCGGCGGTGCCCTGGGAGCCCCGATCGCCGGGTTCGCCGTCGACCGTGGCGGACCGCCCGCGGGGTTCCTGGTCGTCGCCCTGGTGGGCCTGCTGGTCGCCGTGGCAGGTGTCGCCACCCAGCGCGCGCGGCAGACCGCCAGGACTCGCCGTCAGCCGGCGCCGCAGTGACCTACCGCCTCGACGTCGGCGTCGGCGATACCGGTGTGACCGAGGGGGCGGGCGGCGCTAGGCTGAACGGGTGACTGTGGCTGCGCGCCGATTTACCGGGCCCTCGGGCCCGGTCCGCCGCGCGATCTGAGCGCCGGCCGCGGCACGGCATCCGCGTCGTCGCAGCCGTGCCCACCGCAGCCCGGGGGCCAGACTCCCGCCGACCCCCGCGCGCCCTCCCGCCTAGACTCGGGCGCGCCCCACCCCCGCCCGAAGTGGACACCATGTCTGGACCCAACACGAGCTACGACCCCGTGGAGGTCGCCGTGCTCGACCCCAAGGCGGTCGACGCCGCCGTCGCCGAGGCCCTTGCGGCCGCCGCGGCCGCCACCACCCTCGACGAGCTGAAGGCCGCCCGCAGCGCCCACCAGGGCGACAAGAGCGCCCTGGCCCTGGCCAACCGCGAGATCGGCGCGCTGCCGCCGAGCGCCAAGGCCGAGGCCGGCAAGCGGGTCGGCGCGGCCCGTGGCCGGGTCGCGCAGGCCTTCACCGCGCGGCAGGCCGAGCTCGAGGCCGAGCGTGACGAGCGCATCCTCACCGAGGAGGCCGTCGACGTCACCCTGCCGACCGGCCGCCGCCCCCTCGGCCGCCGCCACCCGATCGAGCTGATGAGCCAGCGCATCGCCGACCTGTTCGTCGGCATGGGCTGGGAGATCGCCGAGGGGCCCGAGATCGAGGCCGAGTGGTTCAACTTCGACGCCCTCAACTTCGACGCCGACCACCCGGCGCGACAGATGCAGGACACCTTCTACGTCGACCCGCCCGAGGGCGGCCTGGTGCTGCGCACCCACACCTCGCCGGTTCAGGCGCGCACCCTGCTCGAGCGCGGGGTGCCGGTCTACGTCGCGGCGATCGGGCGGGTGTTCCGCACCGACGAGCTCGACGCGACGCACATGCCCGCCTTCCACCAGGTCGAGGGGCTCGCGGTCGACGAGGGCATCACCATGGCCCACCTCAAGGGCACGCTCGACCGGCTCGCGGCCGAGCTCTTCGGCGACGGCATCACCACCCGCCTGCGCCCGTCGTTCTTCCCCTTCACGGAGCCGAGCGCCGAGATGGACCTGCGCTGCTTCGTCTGCCGGGGCACCGACCCCGAGTGCCGCACCTGCAAGGGCACCGGCTGGATCGAGTGGGGCGGCTGCGGCATGGTCAACCCCAACGTGCTGCGCGCCTGCGGCATCGACCCGGACGTCTACTCGGGCTTCGCGTTCGGGATGGGGATCGAGCGCACCTTGATGCTGCGGCACGGGATCGCGGACATGCACGACATGGTGGAGGGCGACATCCGCTTCTCCACCCAGTTCGGGACGGAGATCTGATGCCGCGCATCCCTGTGACGTGGCTCGCCGAGCACGTCGAGATCCCGGCGGACCTCACCGCCGAGAAGCTGGCTGCAGACCTGGTCCGCGTCGGGCTGGAGGAGGAGGCGATCCTCCCCGCGGCCGTGTCTGGTCCGCTCGTCGTCGGGCTCGTGGTCGAGCGGACTCCTGAGGAGCAGAAGAACGGCAAGACCATCAACTGGTGCCGGGTGGAGGTCGGGCCTGAGCACAACGAGCCCGGTGGAGCCCCTCGGGGCATCGTCTGTGGTGCGCACAACTTCGACGTGGGCGACTCGGTCGTCGTCGCGCTGCCGGGCGCCGTGCTTCCGGGTCCGTTC
>JBJMHU010000081.1:0-2565 GCA_045807225.1 Ornithinibacter sp.
TGATCGGCTTCCGTGCCCTGCAGGGCCTCGGCGGCGGCATGCTCATGCCGCTCGGCATGACGATCATGACCCGCTCGGCCGGCCCGGCCCGGATGGGGCGCCTGATGGCGATCCTCGGTGTGCCGATGCTGCTCGGCCCGATCTTCGGCCCCATCCTCGGCGGCTACCTGATCGACAACTACTCCTGGCACTGGATCTTCCTGATCAACGTGCCGATCGGCATCATCGCGATCACCTACGCCTGGTTCGTGCTGGCGTCCGACCGCCCGCACCCGAGCGAGTCGTTCGACTGGGTCGGCGCGGCCCTGATGTCGCCCGGTCTCGCGCTGTTCCTCTATGGCATCTCGTCGATCCCCGGCGAGGGCACCTTCTTCGCGCCGAAGGTGCTCATCCCGGGCACCCTCGGGCTCCTCATGATCGTCGCCGTCGTGTTCTGGAGCTTCAAGCCGAAGCACCCGCTGCTCGACCTGCGGCTTTTCCGCAACCGCAACCTCACGGTCTCGGTGTTGACCATGTTCCTGTTCGCCGCGGCCTTCTTCGGCGGGCTCCTCCTCGTGCCCACCTACTTCCAGCAGGTGCGCGGCGAGACCCCGCTGCAGGCCGGCTGGCTGATGGCCGTCCAGGGCCTGGGCGCGATGATCACGATGCCCATCGCCGGTGCCCTCACCGACAGGCTCCCGGTCGGCCGCATCGTGCCGTTCGGGCTGGTGGCCATCATCGGCGGCATGTTCGCCCTGACCCAGATCACCGCGACCACGCCCTACACCTTCATCCTCCCGGTCCTGTTCGTCATGGGCATGGGCATGGGCGCCACGATGATGCCGTTGATGACCTCGGCGCTGAAGACGCTGAAGTCGCACGATGTCGCCCGCGGCTCCACGCTGCTCAACATCAGCCAGCAGGTGGCCTCGTCGATCGGTGTGGCGATCATGTCGGTCGTGCTCACCAACGGGCTCAAGAACGACCCGCTGCTGGCCGCGTCCTCGGCGTTCAAGGCGGCCACGGCCGGCGTCAAGGACCCCGCGCAGATCGGCGCCATCGCGGCGAAGTTCCCCGACGTCGCCGCGCTGCTCGCCAAGGGTCAGGAGGCGCTGCTGGCCGCCGTGCACGAGGCGATGGCCGTGGCGTTCGCCAACACCTTCTGGGTGGCCGCCATCCTCCTGTCGCTCACCCTCATCCCCGCGTACTTCCTTCCGCGCAAGCGCGAGGAGTCGCACCTGCTCGACGACGCGTCCGCCGACGAGGTCGCGTCGACGGTGATGCTGCACTGAGGCCCTCACGCCCCAGACCGGATGCCGGTCCCGCACCCGCGGGACCGGCATCCGTCATGCTGGGCCCGTGCACCCCGGACCCCATGGCGCCATCACCGACGTCGGCGGCGTGCTCGTCGGCCACACCACGCGGGACGAGCCGGGCTGGCTCACCGGGGTGACCGTGGTCGTCCCGCCCCCGGGGACCGTCGGTGGCGTCGACGTGCGCGGGGGCGGGCCGGGCACCCGTGAGAGCGACCTGCTCGACCCGCGCAACCTGGTCACCGCCGTCGACGCGGTCGTGCTCGCCGGTGGCAGTGCCTTCGGGCTGTCGGCCGCCGACGGGGTGGCCGAGGCTGCGTACGGGGCCGGCGGCGGCTGGCCGGTCGGGCCGGAGCCGCACGAGCGGGTGCCGATCGTGCCGGCGGCGATCCTGTTCGACCTGGGCCGTGGGGGCTCCTGGCTCCACTCCCCCGGGCCGGCCGACGGTGCGGCGGCCTATCGCGCTGCGGCCGGGGGGCCGGTGGCCCAGGGTTGCGTGGGCGCCGGCACCGGGGCGCGGACCGGCGGCCTGCGCGGCGGGGTGGGAACGGCATCCGCGGTGCTCGGCTCGGGAGCCTCGGTGGGGGCGCTCGTCGTCGTCAACGCGGTCGGCGCGGCGTTCGGCGCCGACGGGCGGATGTTCGCGGCGCACCTGGCGCCGGACGAGACCCTGCCCGCGCCGGATCCCGCGCGCGCGGCTGCCCACTGGGCGGCCCGCGCCGAGGAGGCCGAGCGGCTGCGGGCGGGCACCGCCACGACCCTGGCCGTGGTGGCGACGGACGTGACGCTGGCCAAGGCGGGGTGCCAGAAGCTCGCCGGCGTGGCCCACGACGGTTTCGCGCGCGCGCTGTCGCCGGTGCACACCGCCTACGACGGCGACACGGTGTTCGCCCTGGCGACCGGCGCGCGGCCGGCCGTCACCGGGATCGACGAGGTCGAGCTGCAGACGGCGGCCGCCGACTGCGTGTCGCTGGCGATCGTGCGGGCCGTGCTGGCCGCCACCTCGGTCGACCGCACGGCGGACGGCGGCGTGGCCCTGCCGTCCTACCGCGACGCCATCGTGGCCCGGGACAACATCGACCAATAGGTCGATGTCGTCCCAGCCGGAACGGCTCAGCCGGAGTAGTTCGGCGCCTCGACGATGCCGGTGATGTCGTGCGGGTGCGACTCGCGCAGCCCCGCGGTCGTGATCCGGATGAAGCGGCCCTTCGCCTTGAGCTCGGGGACCGTGCGGGCGCCGACGTAGAACATCGACTGGTGCAGGCCGCCCACG
>JBJMHU010000082.1:0-24037 GCA_045807225.1 Ornithinibacter sp.
AACCGGCGCACGTCTCCGATGACAAGAGCGAGGGGCGGGGGTGGGACAGGAGAATTGCCTACTGGACGAGGGAGGGACGACGGTCCGTCACTCGAACGTCCGCCAGCCACTCTGGCACCGGCCACGCCCGTTGTCACCCGCCCGCCGCGGCCTGCGGCAGGCCGGTCATACCCCCGGCTCACGACGTGCTGGAGCCACTCGGGTCGTAGGTGCGGTACCAGGTCGGGCCCACCACTGACGCGGCCTCAGCGAGCGGCACCGGCGTCCAGGCGGGGGCGCCACGACCGCGCAGCACCTCCGCCAGCTCGTCGAGGCGGCGCGCCGCCAGGGCCGCGCCGGCCGCCCGCTGCCCCGCATCCATCCGGCCCACGGCGTCACCCCAGATGGCGCGGCCCGCCATGAAGCCGCTGCAGCCGTGGTCGGCCGCGACGTCTACCTGCGTGCGGAACCCCTCGAAGGTGACTCCCGCGCTGAGCAGCACCCACGGGCCGTCGACCGCCCCGTCGAGGTCGGCGCAGGCCTGGTGGGCGGCGTCGAGGTCGGTGAGGTCGAGCACCGGGAACTCGACCTTCATGATGTCGGCCCCGACGTCGTGGAAGCTGCGTGCCGAGCCGATGACGCTGCTCCGCCGCCGCTCGCGCACGGCAGGGTCGTCCATCGACTCGCCGGCCACCGGGAACCACAGCGGTTCGACGATGAGCGGCAGCCCCACGGCGTGGCACTCGGCCGCCACCTCGGCCACCACGTCGTGCTGGTGGGAGACCTGCGCGGGGTCACCGTCCTCGCGGTGGAAGACGACGAGCTTGGCGGCATCCGCTCCGAGCGCCGAGAGCTTCGCCGGCCCCCAGCCCTCCCTGAGCCGCAGCTCGGTGTCGAACCCCACCGGGCTCGTGTCCGGCGTGTAGTAGAGGTCCTCGACCCCGGAGATGACGCCGACGTCACCGGGCAGGGCCCGGCTCACGATGCCCTGCCCGAAGCAGTAGACCGGGTCGGCCAGCACCGACGTCGCGTGCCGGGACAGCTCGGCGATCATCTCGAGCTTGGACTCCACCACCTCCTCGAACGAGACCTTGCTGAGGTCGTCGTCGAAGAGCAGCAGGTAGTTGTCGGGGTGGTCGATCGCGATGGTGCGGACCAGCCCGGCCTCGTCGGTGATCCGGGCCAGGCGGCGGTGCAGGCCGACGGTCTCGGCGGTGGGTACGGGCGGCATTGACAGCGCTGTCATGAGGCCCTACGGTAGCCGCGCGCCGTCACCCACCACAAGAGTGTGTGCACCCGACGACAGTGCCGTCCCGAGGAGGTCGTGGGCCCGTGAAGCACCCCACCATCTACGACGTCGCGCGGGAGTCGGGCTTCTCGATCAAGACCGTGTCACGGGTCATCAACGGCGAGACGGGCGTGCGTGCCGAGACGGTCGCCGCGGTGCAGGCCGCCATCGCGGCGCTCGACTACCACCCCAACCCTGCGGCGCAACGGCTCGGCGGCGGTCGGCTCCCGACCATCGGCGTCGTGGTCGACTCGCTCAACGACCCGTTCTTCGCGGAGGTCGTCGCGGTGATGGAGCAGCGCGCGATGGACATGGGCATGGACGTGCTCGTCGCCTCCACCGGCATGGACGAGGGGCGCGCCAGGACCCAGGTCGAGCGGCTGGTGCGGCGCGGCGTGGCCGCCCTGCTCGTGGCACCCTTCGGCGACGACGACGCAGCGCGGGCCATGCTGCCCGACGGCATCCCGGTCGTCGTCATCGACCGCCGCTGCGGCATCGACGACAAGGACGTCGTGCGCGTCACCGACCACGAGGGCGCCCAGGATGCCGTGCGCCACCTGATCGCCCACGGGCACACCCGCATCGCCTTCCTCGGCGAGACCGAGGAGTTCACCACCGTGCAGGACCGGCTGTCCGGCTACACCGACGCGCTCGCGGACGCCGGCCTGGCGCTCGAGCCCGAGCTGGTCGAGACCCGGTGCTGGGACAGCGAGGCCGCCTACCCCCTGGCGCTGTCGATGCTGGCACGGGCCGACGGCCCGACCGCCGTGTTCGCGTCGACCCCGCTCGTCGGCATCGGTGTGCTGCGTGCCCTCAAGCGCCTCGACCGCCTCGACGTCGCCGTCGTGGTGTTCGGTGACTTCCCGCTCGCCGAGCTGATGACGCCCCCCACCACCGTGGTCGACCAGCGCCCCACGGCGCTCGCGCACGCGGCGTTCGACCACCTCGAGCGCCGGCTCGCCGAGCCGCGCGCATCGGTCGTCGACACCGTGCTGCCGACCCGGCTGGTCGAGCGCGGGTCGGGCGAGCTGCCACCCCGCGACGCCAGAAGGTGACCGGCGCTCCAGCGCCACCGACGCACCGTCAGCGCCTCAAGAGTCGGCACCGGTCGAGTGCGCCTCCGCCTCGACGCCCCGATCGCTCCTGCAGACCTCACGGCGCGGATGCCGTCACGGCGGCGGACGCGCGCGCCCGGACCACCACCCCGAGCGCCACGGCGGCGAGGCAGACCAGGACGGGCACCACCACGAGCGCCGCCTTGAGCGACGTCGCGTCGGCGAGGGTGCCGACGGTCAGGGGCGCGAGGAGGATGGCGACCGCGGTCACCACGACGACCCGCCCGCTGGCGGTGGCCGACCGGCCGGGGGCGAGCCCCACCGCCACGGACACCCCCATCGGGAACAGGTTGCCGATTCCCACCCCGAGCAGGGTCAGGCCGGCGGCCGCCTGCACGGGTCCGGTCGACGGCCACAGGAGCGCGAACCCCAGCAGGGCCACACCCAGGGCCACCCCGAGGAGCACCGCAGGGTCGTAGCGGCGGGTCAGGCCGCTGCCCAGCACGCGCCCGGCGAGGACCCCGACGAAGTAGCCGGCCATGACCGCTACGGCGGCGTCAGGGGTCGACGCGGCCGCCTGCTGCACGAACGTCGCGCCCCATGCCGTGACGCACCACTCCGCCGCCACCGCACACATGAGCATGACGGCCGCGACCCAGAACACGCCCGGCAGGCGACCTCGTGGAACGGCGGCGTCCGATGGCGCGGCGGCATCGATGCGGGTCCGCCGGTTGCTCAGGAAGGCCAGCACCGGCACCAGCAGCGCCAGCAACAGCGCCGCCCGCCAGCCGAGGCCGAGCGCTCCGACGGCGAGCAGCACCCCGGCGAGCAGGAGGTAGGACGCGGCGGCGGCGACGTTGGCCTCGGTCAGGGCGACCCCTCGCTGCTCGCCGTGGTGCTCGGACAACCCGGCCTGCACCGTGGCCAGCAGCATGCCACCGCCCGCGCCCATCAGGGCGATCGACCCGATCGTCGCCGGCACCGCACCCGCCACGGTGAGCAGGCCGGCCCCGGTCGCCATCACGGCAGCCGCCGACCACAGCAGCATGCCGCGGCCGACGGCCCGCTCCAGGCGAGCCGACACGGCACCCGCCACCGCGCTGCCGGCCGCGAACGCCGCGACGTGCAGCCCGCCGACGGAGTAGCTGAAGCCCAGCTCGTCCCGCAGCCGGGGGACGACCAGCCCGGGCACCGCCTGGAGGTAGGCGAACCAGGCCAGCATGGCGTAGAGCAGCCAGGTCAGCCGGTCGCGGTGGAAGCCCTCCACGGGTGGGACCAGGTCATCGGGAAGGTGCGATGCCACCGCGTGGATCAGCCGAACTCGTCGGGGTTCGGACCGGTGCGGAAGCCCTGGTCGAGGCCGGCGATGTCAGCGAGGTCCTCGTCGGTGAGCACGAGATCGGTTGCCGCGAGGTTCTCGACGATGCGTGAGGGGGTCACCGACTTGGGCAGCACGACGAGCCCGAGCGCCAGGTGCCAGGCGATGACGACCTGCGCCGGCGTGGCGCCGTGCCGCTGGGCGATCGCGGCGATGACGGGGTCGTCGAGCACCCGCTTGCCCGACGCCAACGGGCTCCACGACTCCGTGACGATGCCGTGCTCCGCGTGGAACCCGCGCAGTTGCGACTGCTGCAGGTAGGGGTGCAGCTCGACCTGGTTGATGGTGGGCCACTCCCCCGTGGCGTCGAACAGCCGCTGCAGGTGCGGCGCGTGGAAGTTGCAGACCCCGATGGCGCGAACCCGCCCGTCGTCGCGCAGCTCGCGCAGCGCCTGCCAGGTCTCGACGAAGCGGTCCTGGCCGGGCGCCGGCCAGTGGATGAGGAACAGGTCGAGCACCTCGAGCCCGAGGCGGCCCATCGAGGCATCGAACGCCGCGAGCGTGCGCTCGCGCCCGTGGTCGTCGTTCCAGACCTTGGTCGTGACGAAGACGTCGTCGCGGCGCACGTCGCTCGCGGCCAGGGCTCGCCCCACCCCGGCCTCGTTGCCGTAGAGCCGCGCGGTGTCGACGTGCCGGTAGCCGGCATCCAGCGCCGCGAGCACGGCCGCGTCGACCTGGTCGTCGGGCACCTGCCACACGCCGAAGCCGACGGTGGGAATCGGCACCGGGCCGGTGGGCGTGGTGAGGTCAGTGGTCGTCACGTGGGGCATGGGCCAACGCTAGGGCCTGTGGCCGGCTGTGAGCCGGCCCGCTCACCGGCGAGTGCGCGTGCCGGATGCCGGGTGCGCGCCGCCCGCGCCACGGGCAGGATGCCGGACAGCCGCCGGCGCACGGGCGCCTGCGCCACCAGCACGCTGCCGAGGGTGATCGCCACCGCGCCGAGGTGGACGGGCCCGAACGGCTCGGCGAGCACCAGCACGCCGAGCGCGGTGCCGACCACGGGGTTGACCAGGCCCACGACGGCCACGGCGCCGGCATCCATCCGGGTGAGCCCGCGGAACCACAGCACGTAGGCCAGCGCCGAGCCGACCAGCCCGAGGTACAGCAGCGCTGCCACGGCTGACCGGTCAAGGGCCGGCGGGGCCCCTTCCCCCACGGCGGCCACCGGCAGGAGCAGCAGCCCACCGGCGACCAGCTGCCACGACGTGGTCACGAGCACGTCGTCGGGCGGCGACCAGCGCTTGACGAGCACGAAGCCAAGGGCCGACGAGGCGACGGCCCCGAGCGCGGCGGCGACGCCCACGGCGTCTACCGTGCCGGCCCGGTCGTTCTGCCAGACCAGGGTCACGACGCCCGCGACCCCGACGAGCGCCGCGACGAGGGTGATCCGGGCCTGCCGCTCACCGAGGACGAGGAAGGCAGCGCCCATGACCACCAATGGCGACAGGGCGGTGAGCGTGGACGCCAGCCCGCTCGGCAGCCGGAAGGCGGCGAGGTAGAGCAGGCCGAAGAACAGCCCGTGGTTCAGGCCCCCCAGCACGAGCGAGCGCCCCCACCACCGACCGCGCGGGAGGCGCCGCACCCAGAGCAGGAGCAGCAGGCCCGCGGGCAGCACCCGGGCGGTGGCGGCGAACAACGGACGGTCCGGTGGCAGCCAGAGCTGCGTCACGGCATACGTGGAGCCCCACACCACGGGCGCCCCCGCGGTCAGGGCGATCGTGGCGATGCTAGGCGTTTTATCTTCCATGGAAGAGACTTTATCTTCCATGGAAGATAAAGTCGACGGTATGGACCACGCCGCGACCGTCGTCGAGCAGTGGCGGGCCGAACGCCCCGAGCTCGACACCTCCCCCATCCTCGTCATCGGGCGAATCCACCGCATCGCCGCGGCGCTGACCGCCGAGCTGGTCGCGGTCTACGAGCGGCACGGGCTCGGGGAGGGCGAGTTCGACGTGCTCGCCACCCTGCGCCGCCAGGGCGCCCCGTACGGCCTCAGCCCGGGCGAGCTCGGCAGGCGCACCATGGTGTCGTCCGGCGCGGTCACCAAGCGGGTCGACCGGCTCGCCGCCCAGGGTCTCGTCGAGCGGCGGCCCAGCGCCTCCGACCTGCGCTCGACCCGAGTGGTCCTCACCCGCAAGGGGCGCCGGGTGATCGACGCGGCGATGGACGAGCACGTCGTCAACGAGGCCCGGCTGCTGGCCGGTCTGGACCCCACCGAGCGGGCGCAGCTGGGCGAGCTGCTCGGCCGGCTGGCAACGACGCTCGGCGTGTGAGACAGCCGCCCGTCTCCTGCGTCACACCGGTGCCCGCGCGGCGCCCGACCGCCCGGGTGAGGGCCGCGCAGTACCGATAGAGTCCGAGCCATGGCCATCAGCAAAGTCCTCATCGCCAACCGTGGTGAGATCGCGGTACGCATCGCCCGCGCCTGCGCGGACCACGGCATCGGGTCCGTCGCCGTCTACGCCGAGCCCGACCGCGACGCGCTCCACGTCAAGGTCGCCGACGAGGCGTACGCCCTGGGCGGGTCCACCCCGGCCGACTCGTACCTCCTGCAGGACACGCTGATCGAGGTCGCCCACGAGGCCGGTGCCGACGCGGTGCACCCGGGCTACGGCTTCCTCGCCGAGAACGCCGGCTTCGCCCAGAAGGTCATCGACGCCGGCCTGGTCTGGATCGGCCCCGGGCCCGAGGCCATCGACAGCCTCGGTGACAAGGTCAAGGCGCGGCACATCGCGCTTGCCGCCAACGCACCGCTCGTGCCGGGCACTGCCAACCCGGTCGAGGGGCCCGACGAGGTCGTCGCCTTCGCCCGGCAGCACGGCCTGCCGGTCGCCATCAAGGCGGCCTACGGCGGCGGTGGGCGCGGTCTGAAGGTCGCCCGAAGCATCGAGGAGATCCCCGAGCTGTTCGAGTCGGCGGTGCGCGAGGCCGTCACGGCCTTCGGCCGTGGCGAGTGCTTCGTCGAGCGCTTCCTCGACCACCCGCGCCACGTCGAGACCCAGTGCCTGGCCGACCAGCACGGCAACGTCGTCGTCGTCTCCACCCGCGACTGCTCGCTGCAGCGGCGCAACCAGAAGCTCGTCGAGGAGGCGCCCGCCCCCTTCATCACCGACGAGCAGCACACCGAGCTGCTCCGGGCGTCGAAGGAGATCCTCCGCCGGGCCGGCTACGTCGGCGCCGGAACCTGCGAGTTCCTCGTCGGCCCCCAGGGCGACATCTCCTTCCTCGAGGTCAACACCCGCCTCCAGGTGGAGCACCCGGTCTCCGAGGAGGTCACCGGCATCGACCTGGTGCGCGAGCAGTTCCGCATCGCCGACGGCGAGTCCCTCGACTACCCCGACCCCGAGCCGCACGCGCACTCCATCGAGTTCCGCATCAACGGCGAGGATGCCGGCCGCGGCTTCCTGCCCGCGCCGGGCACCGTCACGACGATGCACGTCCCCCAGGGCCCGGGCGTGCGCTGGGACTCCGGCCTGCTCGAGGGCGACACCGTCGCCGGCGCGTTCGACTCGATGATCGCCAAGCTGGTCGTCACCGGCCGCACCCGCCAGCAGGCGCTGGAACGGTCGCGCCGCGCCCTGGCCGAGCTCGTCATCGAGGGCATGCCCACCGTCACGCCGTTCCACCGCAAGGTGGTCTCCGACCTGGCCTTCGCCCCGGCCGACCCGGACGAGAAGTTCACCATCCACACCCGCTGGATCGAGACCGAGTTCGTCAACGACATCCCCGCGCATGCCGGTGGCTCGGCCGACGCGGCCGAGGGCGAGGAGCGCCAGACCGTCGTCGTGGAGGTCGGCGGCAAGCGGCTCGAGGTCTCGCTGCCCGGTGGCCTCTCGCTCGGGAACGGCTCCGGCGGCGGCGCCAAGAAGAAGGCGCCCCGGCGCTCGGGCGCCGCGAAGGCGGGCTCCGCGGCATCCGGCGACTCGCTGACCGCTCCGATGCAGGGCACCATCGTCAAGATCGCCGTCGAGGAGGGCGCGACCGTCGCCCTGGGCGACCTGGTCGTCGTGCTCGAGGCGATGAAGATGGAGCAGCCGATCACCGCCCACAAGGCGGGCACGGTGGCCGGGCTGTCGGCCGAGGTCGGCGCCACGGTGTCCAACGGCGCCGTGCTCTGCGAGATCAAGGACGCCTAGGGGTGTCACGAAGGTGACTGATGGGCTTTCCGGCGTGTCCGGTGGATGAGGCGAAGCTCCGGGATCAGCGCTGGTGGTGTCACGCGCCCACATCCACGCTGCTGGGCGCGCCTTGACAGCGTCAACGGTGGTGGTGCGGTGCCGGATCGCCACGCCGCGGGAAGATCCCGGGCTCACACCATGCTCGCAGCGGGGCCTGACCCCGGCGCCAGGCCTGGCTTGCGGACCGACACAATGGCCTGCATGAAGGACCACGACGACACCGGCTCATCGGGCGAGGCCACTGCCGGGTCAGAGTACGCCCAGCGGCTGACCCGGCTCGAGACCGCCAGGTGGAAGCAGCTGCTCGACGTCCAGCGCCCCTACCGCTGGAACCTGAGGCGGCTCAACCTCGGCCGCACGCTCGACGTCGGCTGCGGGATCGGCCGGAACCTGAAGAACCTCGGCCCGGGTGCAGTGGGAGTCGACCACAATGCCCACTCCATCGCCTACTGCCGCGAGCTCGGGCTGACGGCGTTCACGACGCGGGAGTTCTTCGAGGGAGCGCAGGGGCAGCCGGAGAGCTTCGACGCGATGCTGTGCGCACACCTCCTCGAGCACGTCAGCCAGCAGGTGGCCGACGACATCGTCGCGCAGTACCTCCCCTTCGTGCGCCCGGGGGGACAGGTCGTCTTCATCACCCCGCAGGAGGTGGGCTTCCGCTCCGACGAGACCCACATCCGCTGGGTCGATCGCGAGGTCACTCGGGCTCACGTCGAGCACCACGGGCTGACGGTGGTGCGCGCCTACTCCTTCCCGTTCCCCCGGCCGGTCGGAAAGGTGTTCAAGTACAACGAGTTCGTGACCGTGGCCCGCAAGCCCTGAGCCGGTCTAGACGATGTGCTCGGTCTGCTCGGGACGCGCCTGGGTGCCGGCGAACATGGCGGTGAGGTCGAGCGAGCGCACGTGGCGCCGCGAGGCCAGTGACACGTACGTGCGCGCCAGCACGTCCTTGCCGAAGCCGAGAACGGTGTTGAGCATGCCGGTTTCCTGGGCGAGGTCCTCGGGCGCGGCGTGGGCGACGATCTGCCGCCACATCGCCTCCTCGAGGGCGTTGAACGCCGCCTGCACCTCGCTGATGTCGAAGCCCGCCGCGAAGCGTTCCTCGGCGACCTGGACGGCATAGGAACTGACGCCCGAGAGGTCGCGGTTGCCGATCGCCGTCACGACGAGGTCGAACAGGCCCTCGAGCCGCGCCCGGGTGAACTCCTCACCGGCAGCCTCGTAGTGGTGCACGTGCGAGCGCTCGAGAACCGTGTAGCTCTCGTCGACGATGCTCGACCGGTTTTCCAGGAGTAGGGCTGCACAGTCCATGCGAGTGACCCGCCTTTCGACGGATTCATCGTCCCATGCGAGGAGTTCGCGCATCGCACCGGCCCCGGTGAGCGGCAGTGGCCGGCCGGAGCCGCGTCCAATGGCTCAGAGCGGGGGCGTCGGCTCCCCCGGCGTCATCGGACCCGGCTCGGCAGGACCGCGCCCCGGCTGCGGGTCGTCGGGCGACGAGGGCAGCGGGTTCGGGGCCGGCACGTCGGGGCCCGGTCCGGGCGGGCTCCCGGGGTCGGGGACGGGCGTGGGCGGCATCGGGCCGGCGGGGTCAGGGGTGGTGGGCACGTGGTCGGGCGGCTGGGAGGGCGCGCCGGGGGTGGGCTGCTCGCTCATCGCGGGCCCTCCGGCATCCCGAGCCCCTTGCGCAGCGCCGTCGAGCCCTTGGCGAGGTGGCTGTCGTACTTGCCGTTGGTGCGGCGGCTGACCCCGCCCTGCACCTTGGCGAGCGCCTGCTCGACCTGGTGCGGGTTCTTGTTCGCGTAGTCGCGGGCCTTGGCCGCGGCCGTTCCAGCCATGGCGATGAGGGCCTTCGAGGTGATCTTGGCCATCGGGAGGTCCTTTCGTCGGTCCGTGGTGACGGTCTGCCACGGTAACCCGCGACACCGTGGCCCCAGTTCCGCGCTGACGCACCGATCAGCCGGATGCCGGGTCGGCCGCGCGGCACGGCCGCCGCACAGGGGCGCCGGTTCAGCGGGGCCCAGTGGCGGGGTCGCTCAGCGGCGGGGTCGCTCCCCCGGCGTCAGCGGCGCCGGGTCGTCATCCCACCGGCGTGGCTGGGGGTCGTCACTGGTGCCCGGAGAGGGGTTCGGGGCCACCGGGTCGCCAACCCCCCGCGGAGCGCGCGGCTCGACCGCCTCCGGATCGGGGTCGGTCAGCGGCGCACCGGTGTCGTGGGGTGCACCGGCGTCACGTGGTGTCCCCGCCTCGCGGTCGCCTCGCGCCGGTAGCCCGAGCCCCTGCCGAAGCCCGGCGCTCACCTTGTCGACGTACGCCCCGTGCTGCGCAGCCAGCTTGCCGCGCACGAACCGCTCCACCTGGTCGAGGGTCTCGCCCGCCTGGTCGGGGTTGTCGCGGGCGTAGTCGCGGGCCGTGCTCACCACCGTGGTGACCACGGCGATGAGCGCGGCGGCTCGAACCTTCTTCACGGTCGGCTCCTCGGGGCAGGGGTGCTCAGGCCACCCATCCTGCCCCGCCGCACGCGCCGAGCCCCGAACCTGGGGCCTCGGCACGCCGGTCCTCCCGGCGCCGGGGTCAGATGGAGGGGTCGAAACCGGTGGGAGCCCCCGGCGCCGACTCCGAGACCGGCGGCTCGGCCGTTCCGCCCGACGAGGCAACGGGCAGGCCCAGGCTCGAGCGAAGCGCCGCCCCGCCCTTGCCCACCTTGTCCGCGTACTTCGGGCCGGCCTTCCCGCTCACGAAGGACTCCACCTGGTCGAGCGTGCGTGACGCCTGGTCGGGGTTGTCGCGTGCGAACTCCTTGGCCTTGGTCGCGGCCACCGTGGCGGCGGCCACCAGCACGGCCATCCGGATCATCTTCATGGGTGCGCTCCTGTGCAGCTCAGCGGGACAGGGTTACATCGTCGCCCACCAGGGCCCGGAATCGGCCGCGGCGGTCAGTCCGTTGCGTGCAGGCGACGCGCCGCCTCGGCGATCGAGCCGGACAGCGACGGGTAGACGGTGAAGGTGGACGCCACCTGGTCGACGTTGAGCCGGTGCTGCACGGCCAGGGTGACCGGGAAGATCAGCTCGGAGGCCCGAGGTGCGACGACCACCCCGCCGATGACGGCGCCGGACCCCTTCTGCGCGAACAGCTTCACGAAGCCGTCCTCGATACCGAGCATCTTGGCGCGCGGGTTGCGCGACAGCGGGAGCATGAGCACCTCGGCGTCGACGACCTCGTCGTCGACGTCCTTCTGCGACACCCCGACGGTGGCGATCTCGGGGTCGGTGAAGATGTTGGCCGACACGACCCGCAGGTTCAGCGGTGCCACGGCGTCCCCGAGGGCGTGCGACATCGCGATGCGGCCCTGCATCGCCGCAACCGAGGCCAGCGGCAGCACACCGGTGCAGTCGCCGGCCGCGTAGACGCCGCGCACCGAGGTGCGCGACACGCGGTCGACCGCGACGTGCCCGGATGCCGTGAGCTCGACCCCGATGTCCTCGAGGCCGATGCCGCGGGTCTGCGGCACGGACCCGACGGCGAGCAGGGCGTGCGAGCCCAGCACCTCGCGGCCGTCCTCGAGGCGCACGACGACACCGTCGGCGGTGCGCTCGACGGACGCCATCCGCGAGCGTCCGAGTACCTCCATGCCTCGCTTGGTGAAGACGTCCTCGATGACCTGTGCGGCGTCGGGGTCCTCGCCGGGCAGCACCCGGTCACGCGAGGAGACGAGCACGACCTCGGAGCCGAGGCCCAGGTAGGCCTGGGCGAGCTCGGCACCGGTGACGCCGGAGCCGACGACGACGAGCCTTTCGGGCAGCGTGTCGAGGTCGTAGATCTGCTGCCAGGTGAGGATCCGCTTCCCGTCGGGGCGGGCGGTGTCCATGACGCGGGGGGTGGCGCCGGTGGAGACGAGCACCACGTCGGCCTCGAGCTCCTGCACCCCGTCGGCCGTCTCGACCCCCACGGTGCTGGCCGAGGTGAGCACCGCCAGCCCGGTGAGCACCCGCACGCCCACCTCGGCGAGCCGGGTGGCGATGTCGTCGCTCTGGGCGGCGGCCAGGTCGAGCACCCGGGTGTTGACCTCGCGCAGGTCGGCCACGGCATCCGCGACCTCGTCGCCCTCGGCGTCCTCGAGGTGCACCCCGAGCTCGTGGGCGGTCTCGAAGTCGCTCATGTAGTCGGCGGTCGAGATCAAGGTCTTGCTGGGGACACAGTCGGTGAGCACGGCGGCCCCGCCCAGCCCGTCGCGCTCGACCACGGTGACCTCGGCCCCCAGGTGTGCGCCCACCAGGGCGGCCTCGTAGCCACCGGGCCCGCCACCGAGGATGACGACTCTGCTCGACCGCGCGTTCACGACGCCCATCCAACCACTGCGCGGCCGGGGTGACGCGCGGGTCGTATCCGGGGGGACACCCGCCGCGGGTGAGCCCTCCTCACCCGCGCATCCCTAGAGTGCGAGGGGGCTTCGACCACGAGGCTCCCGGCACCGCCTATGACCGGAGGTCAGCATGACCAGCTCCTTTACCCGGCGCGCAGGCGCCCTCGCCATGGTCGGCTTCGCGGCCGCGACCGTGGTGGCCTGTTCCCCGCCCAGCGATGATGCCGCAACGCCCGCGGCATCCGGCTCGTCGGGCGCCGCCGACGCCAAGACCTCCACCTCCGCCCAGGGTTTCGGCGGAATGGACGCGCTCGTCGCCGCCGCCAACAAGGAGGGCGCGCTCAACGTCATCGCCCTCCCGCCGGACTGGGCCAACTACGGCGAGATCCTCAAGGGCTTCCAGGCGCAGTACCCCGACATCAAGGTGACGAGCGACCAGCCGGACGCGAGCAGCGCCGACGAGATCTCGACCGCCCAGCGCCTCAAGGGCCAGTCGGGCGCTCCGGACGTGTTCGACCTCGGTGCGGCGGTGGCCCTCGCGAACACCGCCATGTTCGCTCCCTACAAGGTGGCGACCTGGGATGACATCGGTGCCGACCTGAAGGACGCCGACGGCAAGTGGGTCAACGACTACGGCGGCTACATGAGCGTGGGCTACGACTCGGCCAAGGTGCCGGCCCCCACCAGCATGGCCGACCTGCTCAAGCCCGCCTACAAGGGCAAGGTCGCCCTGAACGGCAACCCGACGGAAGCGGGCGCCGCGTTCGCTGGTGTGCAGATGGCCTCGGTCGCCAACGGCGGCACCGTCGGTGACCTCACCAAGGGCGTCGACTACTTCAGCCAGCTGAACAAGGCGGGCAACTTCCTGCCGGTCGACCCGACCCCGGCCACCATCGAGTCGGGCCAGACGCCGGTCGTCATCGACTGGGACTACCTCAACGCCGCCCAGACCGAGAAGCTCCCGACCTGGAAGGTGTTCGTGCCCAAGGAGGCCGTCATCGCCGGGTACTACGCCCAGGCGGTCAACGCGGACGCCCCGCACCCGGCGGCCGCGCGGCTGTGGCAGGAGTTCCTCTACGCCGACATCGGGCAGAACCTCTGGCTCGTGGGAGGTGCACGACCGGTCCGCTTCGACGCCATGAAGAAGGCGGGCTCCCTCGACGAGGGCGCCGCGGCCGCCCTGCCGCCCGTCGAGGGTGTTCCGATCGTCCCGACCCAGGCCGACGCGGAGTCGGGCAAGACCTACCTCGCCGCCAACTGGGCCAACGCCGTTGGCTGACGGTTCGCGTGGGAGGGCACTCGGCAGGCGTCGCCCGTCGAGTGCCCTCCTCGGCGTCGTCCCCTTCTTCGCCTACACGACGGTCTTCCTGTTGATCCCGACCCTCGTGGTGCTGCTCGGCGCGTTCCTCGACGGGAGCGGCGGCTTCACCCTGGCCAACGTCCAGGCGCTCAGCTCGCCCGCCGTGCTCCGGGCACTGCGCAACTCGGTGGTGCTGTCGGCGGTCACGGCGTTCGCCGGAGCGGTGATCGGCGGCATCCTCGCCTACGCCGTGAGCACCGCGAGGGCGAGCAGCGTCACCAAGCGGTTCGTCACCTCGCTGTGCGGCGTGCTGGCCCAGTTCGGCGGTGTCGCACTCGCCTTCGCGTTCGTCGCATCCTTCGGCGCGACCGGCCTGATCACCGCCTGGCTCAACGGCATCGGCGTCGACACCGGCACCGGGTTCTGGCTCTACGGCTGGAACAAGGGCCTGATGCTGGTCTACCTCTACTTCCAGATCCCGCTCATGGTCATCGTCTTCCTGCCGGCCGTCGAGGGGCTGCGCCCGCAGTGGCGTGAGGCGACCGAGACTCTCGGCGGGACGACCTGGACGTTCTGGCGCCGGGTCGCGGGCCCCATCCTGCTGCCCTCGTTCGTCGGCGCGATGCTGCTGCTGTTCACCAACGCCTTCTCGGCGTACGCCACGGCCAAGGCGCTCATCTCGCAGGGCACCCCGCTGCTGCCGCTGCAGATCGCCGGCACGCTGAGCTCCGAGGTCATCCTCGGCCAGGAGAACGTCGGCAAGGCGATGGCCCTGGCGATGATCGTCGTCGTCGCGCTGGTGATGACCGCGTACGTGTTCCTCGACCGGCGCGCCAGCCGCTGGATGCCGCGATGAGTGGGCAGCGCGCCGCCTACCTGCGCCGTCAGACCGCCTTCCGGTGGGGTGCGATCACGCTGGCCGTCACCTTCTTCCTGCTGCCGCTGCTCGGCGCCCTCGAGTTCACCACCCAGGGCCCGGGGGGCAACGGCCACACCGCCGACACCTGGACCACCCTCGTCGACGTCGGGAAGATCACGACCGACTACCCGGCGCTGCGCGAGGGCTTCCTGGCCTCGCTGGGGCTGGCGATCGTCACCCCGCTGGTGATGCTCGTCATCCTCGTCCCGACGATGACCTGGGTGCGCCTGCGGCTGCCCGGCCTGTCGCGCACCGTCGAGTTCATCTGCCTGCTGCCGCTCACCGTGCCGGCGATCGTGCTCGTCGTGGGTCTGGCGCCGGTCTACGCCTGGGTCTACTACTTCTTCGGGTCCTCCACGCTGCTGCTCTCCTTCGTCTACGTCGTGCTCGTGCTCCCCTACGCCTACCGGTCGCTGGATGCCGGGCTGCGCGCCATCGACGTGCGCACCCTGTCCGAGGCGGCCCGCTCGCTCGGGGCGTCGTGGTTCACCGTGATGCGCCGCATCGTGCTGCCCAACCTGCGCTCGTCGGTGCTCTCGGCCTCGTTCCTCTCGGTGGCGCTGGTGCTCGGCGAGTTCACCATCGCCAGCCTGTTCAGCAAGAAGAACCTCCAGGTGGCGATGTACGAGCTCGGCAAGTCCGACGCGAAGATCTCCGTGGCGGTGGGGCTGCTCGCGCTGGCCTTCGCCTTCGCGGTCCTGTTCGCGATGTCCTTCGTCGGCAGCACCGCCGGCAGCTCGCCGTTCGCCCGACTCCGACGTTCCCGCGCCGACAGCAAGGATGCCGCCGCATGACCCAGACCAGCCGCGGCACCGCCGTGCGCCTCACCGACCTGCACCGCGTGTACGGCGGGGTGGCGGCCCTCGACGGGCTCACCCTGCACCTCGAGCCCGGCGAGTTCGTCGCCCTGCTCGGCCCGTCCGGCTGCGGCAAGACCACCGCCCTGCGCTGCCTGGCCGGGCTCGAGGACCCCGACTCCGGCACCGTCGAGGTCGGCGGCCGCGACCTGACCTCGGTTCCGGCGAACAAGCGCGACATGGGGATGGTGTTCCAGGCGTACAGCCTCTTCCCTCACATGACGGCCCGGCAGAACGTCGAGTTCGGCCTCGAGCTGCGCGGCCGTGACCGCGCCACGCGGCGGGCCCGCACGGCCGAGATGCTCGACCTCGTGGGGCTCGACGAGCACGCGGACAAGTACGCCCACCAGCTCTCCGGCGGCCAGCAGCAGCGGGTGGCCCTGGCCCGGGCTCTGGCCATCGAGCCGCAGGTGCTGCTGCTCGACGAGCCGCTGTCGGCACTCGACGCCAAGGTGCGCACCCAGCTGCGCGACGAGATCCGCCGCATCCAGCTCGAGGTCGGCACCACCACCCTGTTCGTCACCCACGACCAGGAGGAGGCGCTCGCCGTGGCCGACCGGGTCGGCGTGATGTCGGTCGGTCGGCTCGAGCAGCTCGCCCCGCCGGCCGAGCTCTACAGCGCCCCACAGACACCCTTCGTCGCCGACTTCGTGGGCCTGACCAACCGCGTGCGGGCTCGGGTCGAGGGTGGCACGGCGCACCTGCTCGGCGGCAGTGTCCCGCTGCTACCGGGCTCCGCCTCCGGGCCGGAGGCACTGGTCCTGGTGCGCCCCGAGGGGGTGCACGTCGAGCACGCGGCCGACGGCGCGGCATCCGTGGTCAGTGCCAGCTTCCTGGGCGGCCATGGGCGGGTGATCGTCCGCATCCCCGACGGCACGCTGGTCACCGTGCAGGTGCCCAACACCGAGGTCACCGGGTTCACGCCGGGCGACCCGGTGAGCCTCTCGCCGCGCGGCGACGCGGCCCTCGCGGTCGCGCCCTGACCCCGGCAGGTTCCTCGGTCCTCGGCACTTTCGCCGGCGCCTGCCCACCTCGAACGCACTTCGTGCGACGTGCGCACGGTGTCCGTCGCCCGGAGGCTGCGAAACCGTGTGCACGCCGCACGAAGTGCTGGGGTTGGAGGAGGCGCGAGCAGTGAGGGAGTACGGCGCCCCTGCGCGGCTCAGGTCACTTGGGCATCAGCACGCCGTCGATGACATGGATGACGCCGTTGCTCGCCGGGACGTCGACCGTCGTGACGTTGACGGTGTTGCCGGCCGCGTCGGTGAGGGTGACCTTCTCGCCCTCGACCCCGACGGTGAGCTCCCCGCCCTGCACGGTCTTGACCTTCTGACCGTCGAGCTTGACGACGTCGGCGGCCATCACCTTCCCGGGCACCACGTGGTAGGTCAGGATCTGGGTGAGGTCACCCTTGGGGTCCTTCAGGAGGGTGTCGACCGTGCCCGCGGGCAGCTTGGCGAACGCGTCGTCGGTCGGGGCGAAGACCGTGAACGGCCCGGTGCCCTTGAGGGTGTCGACGAGGCCGGACGCGGTCAGTGCGGCGGCCAGGGTCGTGAAGTCGCCGGCCGCGACGGCGGTGTCGACGATGTCGGCGGTGGCCATCGACTCGCTCGCCGAGGGCGAGGGCGAGGGAGCGGCGGAGGTGGTGGCCGGTGCCGCGCTGCTGGCGGCGGTGTCGGCGTCGTCGCTGCCGCAGGCCGCGGTGGTGATGGCGAGGGCGATGACGGCGGCCACGGGGAGGATGCGTCGCATGGCGGGAGGTCCTTTCCAAAGTACGGGGTGGTCTGACACCCCTTCTTCCGCAGCAGGCCTTCCGCTGGATGCACTTCCCTCGACAAAGTTTCGACAACCTTCTCGCCCGAGGCGTGGGTGCCGGGCCCTCCGCGCGCTCGGACCGGGCCGCCCTTCCGTGCGACTGGAGGCGAACGGCTGACCTTGCGTGTCCGGGTTCCACCTCGAGCCAGAGCCATTTCCCGCGGTTCGAGGTGATGGGCTGACCTGTGGGGTCGGGGTTTCACCTCGACTGCGGAGCGGGGCCGGGCACCCACCCGTGGCCCGGCATCCGGCCGCCTCGCTACGCTGCGCTGCGTGACCGACACCGTTGCCGCCCACGACCTGTCAGACCCCGCCACCGACCCGTTCGCGGTCGCCGAGGCGGCTGCCGCCGTCATCCGCGAGCGCACCGGCGTCGAGCGGCACGACGTGGCCCTGGTGCTGGGGTCGGGCTGGGGCCAGACCGGCGACCTCATCGGCGAGACCCTCGCCACGATCGACAACACCGACGTCCCCGGCTTCGGCAAGGCGGCCGTCGCCGGCCACTCGGGCGTCATGCGCTCGGTGGCCATCGGCGACACCGGCCGCCGAGCCCTGGTCTACGGCACCCGCACCCACTACTACGAGGGGCGCGGGGTGCGGGCAGTCGTGCACGGCATCCGCACCGCTGCCGCTGCCGGGTGCCGCACCGTCGTCATCACCAACGGCTGCGGGGGCCTGCGCCCCCAGTGGACGCCCGGCACACCGGTGCTGATCTCCGACCACATCAACCTCACCGCGGCCTCACCCATCGAGGGCGCGAACTTCGTCGACCTCACCGACGTCTACTCCCCCCGGCTGCGGGCGATCGCCACGGAGATCGACCCCAGCCTCGACGAGGGCGTCTACGTGCAGTTCCGCGGCCCGCACTACGAGACGCCGGCCGAGGTGCGGATGGCCGGCGTCCTCGGCGGCGACCTGGTCGGCATGTCGACCTCGCTCGAGGCGATCGCCGCCCGGCAGAGCGGGCTCGAGGTGCTCGGCATCTCACTGGTCACCAACCCGGCCGCCGGCATCTCGACGACGCCGCTCAACCACGACGAGGTGCTCGAGGCCGGCCGAGACGCCGCCGACCGGTGCGGTCGTCTCCTCGCCGCCGTCGTCGGCCGGATCTGAGGCCCGCCATGCCGGATGCCGCCGCCGCACCGCTCGCCGACCTGCTCGCCGCCGCCCGCGCCTGGGCCGCCGACGACCCGGATGCCGTGACCCGCGCCGAGCTGGAGGGGCTCGCCGCCGCCGCGGAGGCGGGGGACGAGGACGCCGCCACCGAGCTCGCCGACGCGATGGCGGGCCTGCTCGAGTTCGGCACCGCGGGCTTGCGCGGGCGCCTGGGCGGCGGCCCCAACCGGATGAACCGCGCCGTCGTGATCCGAGCGGCGGCCGGGCTCACGGCATACCTGAAGACGCTCGACCCCAACCCCTTCGTCGTGGTGGGCTTCGACGCCCGCACCAACTCCGACGTGTTCGCGCACGACACCTGCGCGGTGGTCGTGGGGATGGGCGGTGAGGCGTCGGTGCTGCCGCACCCGCTGCCGACCCCGGTGCTCGCCTACGCGATCCGGCACCTCGGTGCGGATGCCGGGGTCATGGTCACCGCCTCCCACAACCCGCCCGAGGACAACGGCTACAAGGTCTACGTCGGCGACGGCTCGCAGATCGTGCCGCCGGTCGACGCCCTCATCGCCGCCGAGATCGCCGCCGTGCCGTCGGTGGCGTCGGTGGCGCTGGCCGACGACGGCTGGCACACCCTCGACGACTCGGTGCTCGACGCCTACCTCGACGACGTGCGCACCGTCGTGCTGCCCGACAGCCCGCGCGAGGTCACCGTGGTGCACACCGCGCTGCACGGTGTGGGGTCCGAGACGGTGCGCCAGGCGTTCCTCGCGGCCGGCTTTGCAGCGCCCATCCCGGTGGCTTCTCAGGCGGAGCCCGACCCGATGTTTCCCACCGTCTCCTTCCCCAACCCGGAGGAGCCGGGGGCGATGGATGCCGCCCTGGAGCTCGCCGAGCAGACCAATCCCGACGTCGTCATCGCCAACGACCCCGATGCCGACCGGTGTGCGGTTGCGGTGCCGGGGCCGGGCGGGTGGCGGATGCTGCGCGGGGACGAGGTGGGGGCGCTGCTCGGCTCGCACGTGCTGTCCCGTGGCCCTGCCGGTGGGGTGCTGCCCGACTCGGCAGAATGCGTGTTCGCCAACTCCATCGTGTCGTCGCGGCTGCTCGCCGCGATGTGCCGGGCCGCCGGGGTGCGGCACGAGGAGACGCTGACCGGGTTCAAGTGGATCGGCCGGGTGCCGGGGCTGCGCTACGGCTACGAGGAGGCACTGGGCTACTGCGTCGACCCCGACAGGGTGCGTGACAAGGACGGCGTCTCCGCGGCACTGATGATCGCCGAGCTGGTGGCGACCCTGAAGACGCAGGGCCGCTCGCTCGTCGACCGGCTCGACGACCTCGCCCGAGAGCACGGCGTCCACGCCACCGACTCGTTCTCGCTGAGGGTCGAGGACCTGTCCCTGATCGGCGAGATCATGGGCCGCCTGCGCTCGACGCCGCTGACCGTCGTCGGCGGCGTTCCCGTCGCACGGGCCGACGACCTGGCGCAGGGAGACGGCGGCCTGCCCCCCACCGAGGGGCTGCGCTACTTCCTCGCCGACGACTCGCGCGTCATCGTGCGGCCCTCCGGCACCGAGCCCAAGCTCAAGGTCTACCTCGAGGTGGTCGAGCCGGTCGTGGGTGACGACCTGCGCAGTGCCCGCGAGCGCGCGGCGACCCGGCTGGCCGGCATCCGCGCCGACCTCGAGGCGGCCACGGCCCCCTGAAGCCCCGGGCACCCGCTCTGGGACATCTTCGACCAATAGGTCGATGTCGTCCCACGGGTCTGCGGGGCAAACCTGACCTATTGGTCGATGTGCGCACGGGCGGGCATCCCTTGTCGGCAGGGCGGCTGTGACCGATCGAGCACGGGCGGTGCACCCCGGCCGTGGCGAGGGTGGTGGCGTCGGTGGGCGGTCGTAGCGTGGACGGATGGAACGCACCTACCCGCACGGAGTCACCTGCTGGATCGACACCGAGCAGCCCGACATCGAGGCCGCCCAGGAGTTCTACGGCGGCCTGCTCGGCTGGGACTTCACCGTCGCCACCCCGCCGGAGGCGCCCGCGCGCTATGTCATCGCCACCCTCGACGGCCAGGATGTCGCCGCGCTGGCCGAGGCGCCGGACGTCCAGACCGGCGCCTCCCGCTGGAACACCTACGTCGCGGTGGATGACGCCGACGCCGCGGTGGAGCGGGCGGTGTCGCTGGGCGCCACGGTCGTGGCACCCGCGGCGGATGCCGGCCCGGGCGGACGCGGCGCCACGTTGCTCGACCCCGCGGGCTGCGAGATCCGGCTCTGGCAGGCGCGGCGACGCAAGGGTGCCCAGCTCGTCAACACCCCCGGCGCGTGGAACTTCAGCAACCTGCGGGTAGCCGACCCCGGTGCCGCCCAGCGCTTCTACGGCGAGCTGCTCGGCTGGCGGTTCACCGACCAGGGGTGGGCCACGGCAATCAGCGTCCCCGGCTACGGCGACCACCTCGAGGCCACGGTCGACCCCGACATCCGCAGCCGGCAGGCGGCGGCGCCCGAGGGGTTCGCCGACGTCATCGGCTCGCTCCTGCCCGCAGGGGACGAGGCGCCCGGCTGGTTCGTCGTGGTCACCGTGGCCGACCGTGATGTCACGGCCACCCGGGCCGAGTCGCTCGGCGGCGCGGTGGTGAGCACCCGCACCACCGGCTGGACCCGGGAGGCCGTGATCCGCGACCCCCAGGGCGCGGTGCTCACGGCCAGCCAGTTCACTCCACCCGACGACTGGGGGTGAGGCCGGTCCACTACGAGAGCCGCGACGTGGCGAGAAGTGACGGCACGCGGCCCGGCGGGTCGTCGGGTGCTGCCCGCTCGACGGTGCCCACGGCTGCCGCACGCCCGTAGACTCGCCCGGTGAGCACCGCCACCGTCGTCGACCCCACCGAGCGCGCGCGCGACCTGCTCGGCGTGTCCCGCCTGACGAACCGGGCCCTCACCAGCTGGCTGCACGGCCTGCCCGGTGTCGACCAGGTCGGCTGCGAGGCCAGGGCCGCGGCCCTGGGCACCCGATCGATCAAGACCACCAGCAAGGCGTGGGCCATCGACACCGCCATCTCGATGATCGACCTCACCACCCTCGAGGGTGCCGACACCCCCGGCAAGGTTCGCGGGCTGGCCGCCAAGGCGCTGGTGCCCGACCCCACGGACATGACCACGCCCCGGCCCGCCGCCGTCTGCGTCTACGGCGACATGGTCGCCACGGCCCGGCAGGCGTTGGGCAGCAGCGGCGTCAAGATCGCCGCCGTCGCCACCGCCTTCCCGAGCGGCCGCGCGAGCCTGCCCGTCAAGCTGGCCGACGTCACGGATGCCGTGAACGCCGGGGCCGACGAGATCGACATGGTCATCGACCGCGGAGCCTTCCTCGCGGGCGACTACCTCACGGTGTTCTCGCAGATCGCCGAGGTGAAGGCGGCCTGCGGCAGCGCCCGGCTCAAGGTGATCATGGAGACCGGCGAGCTGGTCACCTACGACAACGTGCGCCGCGCCTCGTGGCTGTCGATGCTGGGCGGCGGCGACTTCATCAAGACCTCCACGGGCAAGATCTCCCCCGCCGCGACGCTGCCCGTCACGCTCGTGATGCTCGAGGCCGTGCGCGACTGGCGCGAGACGACCGGCGAGCAGGTCGGCGTGAAGCCCGCGGGCGGCATCCGCACCAGCAAGGACGCGATCAAGTTCCTGGTGAGCGTCAACGAGGTCGCCGGCGAGGAGTGGCTCGACAACCACTGGTTCCGCTTCGGCGCCTCCAGCCTGCTCAACGACCTGATCCTGCAGCGGCAGCGGATGCGCACCGGCGCCTACTCCGGTGGCGACTACGTGGCCGACGACTCCCCCAGCCTCTACTGACCTGACGCGCCACCGACCGCGACCGAGCACCACGGATCGAGGAACGAGAACCATGTCCCCCTTCGAGTACGCCCCGGCACCCGAGAGCCGGGCCGTCGTCGACATCGCGAGCAGCTACGGCCTCTTCATCGGCGGCAGGTTCGTCGAGGCCACCGGCGGCGCCCCGTTCAAGACGGTCAACCCGGCCACCGAGGAGGTGCTCAGCGAGGTCGCCACCGGCAGCGACGAGGACGTCGACCGCGCCGTGCGCGCCGCCCGCCGCGCGTTCACCCGGGTGTGGGGCCCGATGCGCCCCGCCGACCGCGGCAAGTACCTGTTCCGGATCGCCCGGCTGCTGCAGGAGCGCGCCCGGGAGTTCGCCGTCCTGGAGACGCTGGACAACGGCAAGCCGATCCGGGAGTCCCGCGACGTCGACGTCCCGCTGGCCGCGGCGCACTTCTTCTACCACGCGGGCTGGGCCGACAAGCTCGAGCACGCGGGCCTCGGGCCGGCCCCGCGCCCGCTGGGCGTGGCCGGTCAGGTCATCCCGTGGAACTTCCCGCTGCTCATGCTGGCGTGGAAGGTCGCCCCGGCGCTGGCGGCCGGTAACACCGTCGTCCTCAAGCCCGCCGAGACGACGCCGCTGACCGCGCTGCTGTTCGCCGAGGTCTGCCGGCAGGCCGACCTCCCCCCGGGCGTGGTCAACATCGTGACGGGTGCCGGCGAGACCGGCCGGTTGCTGGTCGAGCATCCAGCCGTGAACAAGGTGGCGTTCACCGGCTCGACCGAGGTCGGCAAGGCGATCGCCCGCGCGGTGGCCGGGACCCGCAAGTCGCTGACCCTCGAGCTCGGCGGCAAGGCGGCCAACATCGTCTTCGACGACGCCCCCATCGACCAGGCCGTCGAAGGCATCGTGCAGGGCATCTTCTTCAACCAGGGTCACGTCTGCTGCGCGGGCTCCCGGCTGCTCGTGCAGGAATCGGTGCACGACGAGGTCATCGCCTCGCTGCAACGGCGGATCGGCACCCTGCGCGTCGGCGACCCGCTGGACAAGAACACCGACATCGGCGCGATCAACTCCGCTGAGCAGCTCGCCCGCATCCGGGAGCTGTCCGACTACGGAGAGGCGGAGGGCGCGCAGCGCTGGCAGCCTGCGTGCAACCTGCCCGAGCGCGGATTCTGGTTCCCGCCGACGGTGTTCACCGGGGTCTCCCCCGCGCACCGGATCGCCCGCGACGAGGTCTTCGGGCCGGTCCTGTCCGTGCTCACCTTCCGCACGCCCGACGAGGCCGTGGCGAAGGCGAACAACACGACCTACGGCCTGTCGGCCGGCATCTGGACCGAGAAGGGCTCGCGCATCCTCAAGATCGCGAACCAGCTGCGGGCCGGCGTGGTCTGGGCGAACACGTTCAACAAGTTCGACCCGACGTCGCCCTTCGGCGGCTACAAGCAGTCCGGGTACGGCCGCGAGGGCGGCCGCCATGGGCTCACCGGCTACCTCAAGGGGGCTTCGCACTGATGCCGGACCGACTCGCCGTCCGCAAGACCTACAAGCTCTACGTCAACGGGGCCTTCCCCCGCTCGGAGTCCGGGCGCACCTACGAGGTCACCGACACCAAGGGCCACTTCCTGGCCAACGCGGCGCGTGCCTCCCGCAAGGACGCCCGGGACGCCGTCGTGGCCGCCCGCGCCGCCTTCCCGAAGTGGTCGGGCATGACCGCCTACAACCGTGGCCAGGTGCTCTACCGGGTGGCCGAGGTGATGGAGGGCCGGCACGTCCAGTTCTGCGAGGAGGTCGCGGCCGGCGAGGGGCTGTCGGCGTCGAAGGCCCGCGCCGCCGTCGACGCCGCCATCGACCGCTGGGTCTGGTACGCGGGCTGGACCGACAAGCTGGCCGCCGTCCTCGGCGGGGCCAACCCCGTCGCCGGGCCGTACTTCGACTTCTCGATGCCCGAGCCGACCGG
>JBJMHU010000083.1:0-3155 GCA_045807225.1 Ornithinibacter sp.
ACCGGCTACGCGAGCGTGACCAGCGAGGACTACGACCGGCGGGCCGCAGCGATGTACGCCGAGCAGGCCAGCGAGGTCGACATCGTCATCACCACGGCGCTGATCCCCGGCCGCCCGGTGCCGCGGCTGATCACCGAGGAGATGGTGGCCAGCATGGCGCCGGGCAGCGTGGTCGTGGACATGGCCGCCGCGCAGGGCGGCAACGTGGCCGGCTCGGTGCCCGACGAGGTCGTCGTCACCCCGAACGGCGTCACGATCATCGGCTACACCGACCTGCCCGGCCGGCTGCCGGGCCAGGCCTCGCAGCTGTTCGGCACGAACCTGGTCAACCTGGTCAAGCTGCTCACCCCCGGCAAGGACGGCCGGCTGGTGCTCGACCTCGACGACGTCGTCCAGCGCTCGATGACCGTGGTGCGGGACGGCGAGCTGCTCTGGCCCCCGCCGCCGGTGCAGGTGTCCGCAGCACCGGCTGCTGCGCCGGCACCGCGCCCGGCCCCGCCCGCGCCCGCCCCGAGGGAGCCGCGCTCCCCCGCCCGGACCGCGGCCGTCGTCGGCGTCGCGGCGCTGCTGCTGTTCCTGGCCGCCGCCTTCTCGCCGAACCAGCTGATCGGCAACCTGACGGTGTTCGCCCTGGCGGTCGTCGTGGGCTTCTACGTGATCGGCAACGTGCACCACGCGCTGCACACCCCGCTGATGTCGGTCACCAACGCGATCAGCGGCATCATCGTCGTCGGCGCCATCCTGCAGGTCGGCCACGGCTCGGTCGCGGTCTCGGTGCTGGCGTTCATCGGCATCCTGGTGGCCAGCATCAACGTGTTCGGTGGGTTCCGCGTGACCGCCCGAATGCTCGAGATGTTCAAGCGTGAGGAGCCGGCCCGATGACGCTCCCCGTCACCCTGGTGCAGGGCGCCTACATCGTCGCGGGACTGGCCTTCATCCTCGCCCTGGCCGGGCTGTCGCGGCACGAGTCCGCGCGCGCCGGCAACCGGTTCGGCATCATCGGCATGGCCATCGCCCTGGTGGCCACGATCTGGGCCGCGACCGGCGGCGTCAAGGTCGCCGAGACCGGTGGGTTCACCGTCGGCATCGAGGGCTCGGGCTGGTTCGGGCTGGCCATGATCCTGGCCGCCATGGGCATCGGCGCCGCGATCGGCCTCGACCGGGCGCGCAAGGTCGAGATGACCGGCATGCCCGAGCTGATCGCCATGCTGCACAGCTTCGTCGGCCTCGCCGCCGTGCTGGTGGGCTGGAACTCCTCCTACGAGAAGGCGCTCTACCCGGGCATCCACTCGGTCGAGGTCATGGTCGGTGTCTTCATCGGCGCCGTCACCTTCACCGGCTCGATCGTGGCCTTCCTCAAGCTGTCGGCCCGGATCAAGTCCGCACCGCTGATGCTGCCGGGGCACAACTGGATCAACCTCGGTGCCATCGGCGCGTTCCTGCTGATCACCGTCGTCTACGTGCTGGTCCCCCAGGATGCCGTGGTCCTGCGGTCCTCGCTGCTGGGCATCGTCACCCTCATCGCCCTGGCGCTCGGCTGGCACCTGGTCGCCTCGATCGGCGGCGGCGACATGCCCGTCGTGGTGTCGATGCTGAACAGCTACTCCGGCTGGGCCGCGGCCGCGGCCGGCTTCCTGCTCGGCAACGACCTGCTCATCATCACCGGCGCGCTCGTCGGCTCCTCGGGTGCCTACCTGAGCTACATCATGTGCCGCGCGATGAACCGCTCGTTCATCTCGGTCATCGCCGGTGGGTTCGGCGTCGAGGGCGGCACCATCTCCGCCGATGTCGACTACGGCGAGCACCGCGAGATCGCCTCGGAGGGCGCCGCCGACCTGCTCACCAGCTCGCGGTCGGTGGTCATCACCCCCGGCTACGGCATGGCCGTGGCGCAGGCCCAGTACCCGGTGGCCGAGCTCACCAAGAAGCTGCGGGACCGCGGCATCGACGTCAGGTTCGCGATCCACCCGGTCGCCGGGCGCCTGCCCGGACACATGAACGTGCTGCTCGCCGAGGCCAAGGTGCCCTACGACATCGTGCTCGAGATGGACGAGGTCAACGACGACCTCAAGGACGTCGACGTCGTGCTCGTCATCGGCGCCAACGACACGGTCAACCCGGCGGCCGCCGAGGACCCCACCTCACCCATCGCCGGGATGCCGGTCATCCGGGTCTGGGAGGCCGAGAACGTCATCGTGTTCAAGCGGTCGATGGCCACCGGCTACGCCGGCGTGCAGAACCCGCTGTTCTTCAAGGAGAACACCCAGATGCTGTTCGGCGACGCCAAGGACCGGGTCGAGGACATCCTCAAGTCCCTCTGACCGGGCTGGGCCGAGGATCCGGGCGGGGTGGGCCTCGGTAGGCTTCGCCGCGTGAGCGACACCGAGCAGCCGACGTCCATCACGTATGCCGGCGCCGGCGTCGACGTCGAGGCCGGTGACCGGGCGGTCGAGCTGATGAAGGCCAGCGTCCGACGGGCCACGCGCGCCGAGGTGCTGGGTGGGCTGGGCGGCTTCGCCGGCATGTTCGACGCCGGCGCGCTGAAGTCCTTCGCCCACCCCGTGCTCGCCACCTCCACCGACGGCGTCGGCACCAAGGTCGCCATCGCCCAGGCGCTCGACCGGCACGACACGATCGGCTTCGACCTGGTGGGCATGGTGGTCGACGACATCGTCGTCTGCGGGGCCGAGCCGTTGTTCATGACCGACTACATCGCCACCGGCAAGGTCGTCCCCGAGCGGATCGCCGCCATCGTGTCCGGCATCGCGGCCGCCTGCGAGCAGGCGCGGGTCGCCCTCGTCGGCGGCGATGAGCTCGAGGAGGGGCCTGGTGTAGATGCGGGTCGGCTCGAGCAGCTCCTCGCCGAGGGTGCGGCCGAACTCGTCGACGTGCCGGTCGAGGGTCCACCCGGCGTGGGCGACGACCCTCCGCACGAGCGAGTAGCCGTTGGAGTGCAGGCCGCTGCTCGCGAGCCCGAGCACGACGTCACCCGGCAGCACGCGCTGGGGGCCGAGCACGTCGGCGTACTCGACGACCCCGGTGGCCGCGCCCGCGACGTCGTACTCGTGGGGCTCGAGCAGCCCCGGGTGCTCGGCGGTCTCCCCGCCGACCAGGGCGACCCGGGCCTGGGCGCACGCCGCGGCGATGCCCGAGAC
>JBJMHU010000084.1:0-14350 GCA_045807225.1 Ornithinibacter sp.
CCGGCCCGCTCAGGCGCCGTCGACCCCGCCGAGGAGTGACACGGAGGCGGCCAGCTCGGCCAGCCGTTCCGGGGTGATGCCGGCCAGGCCGTCGACGTGCACCGCACCGGCCATCTCGGGCACCTCCACGACGTGTGGCACCGCCAGGGTGGGCACACCCGCCGCCACGGCGGAGCGCACCCCCGTCGGTGAGTCCTCGATGGCGACGCAGTCCTGCGGCGACACGCCGAGCAGGCGGGCCGCCGCCCGGTAGGGCTCGGGGTGCGGCTTGCCGTGCGAGACCTCGTCGCCGGTCACCACCGCGGCGAAGGCGCCGTCGGGCAGGGCGTCGACCACGGCGTCTGCGAGCGAGCGCCACGACATGGTCACGAGCGCACTGGGCACGCCCTGCTCCCGCAGCGCGTCGAGCAGCTCACGGGCGCCGGGGCGCCACGGCACGTGCTCGCGCACCTCTGCCACCACCCGCTCGAGCAGCTCGTCGACGATCCGCTCGGGCGTCCAGGTGATGGGGCTGTGCTCGCGGATGAAGGCGGCGGACACCATCAGGTCGTTGCCGACGAGCTGGTGGGCGAACTCGTCGCTCCAGGTGCCACCGTGCTCGGCGACGATGGCGTGCTCGGCGGCGATCCAGTAGGGCTCGGTGTCGACCAGGGTGCCGTCCATGTCCCAGAGCACGGCTGCGGGAAGGCTCATGGGTCGCAAGCCTAGTGAGCCGTAGGGTGGTGTCCTGACGACAGGAGGACGCGAGTGATCGAGCTCGAAGACCTGCCCGAGCTGAAGGACGCGGTCATGATCGCCGCCTTCGAGGGCTGGAACGACGCCGGCGAGGCCGCGAGCGCGGTCATCGAGCACCTCGCCGAGATCTGGGACGCCGAGGTCGTGGCCGCGCTCGACCCCGAGGACTACTACGACTTCCAGGTCAACCGGCCCCGGGTGCTGCTCGAGAACGGTCGGCGGCGGATCAGCTGGCGCACCACCCGCATCCTGGTGGCCACCGACACCTCCCTCGGTCGCGACGTGGTGCTGGTGCAGGGCGTCGAGCCGTCATTCCGGTGGCGGGCCTTCGCGATCGAGCTGATGGAGCTGGCGCAGGCCGCCGACGTGTCGATGGTGGTGACCCTCGGCGCACTGATGGCCGACGTGGCGCACTCCCGGCCCATCCCGGTGTCCGCGACCTCCGACAGCGAGGACACCCGGCACCGCCACGACCTCGAGATGAGCAGCTACGAGGGGCCCACCGGCATCGTCGGCGTGCTCGCGGATGCCGCGACACAGGTGGGCGTGCCGTCGGTGTCCTGCTGGGCGGCGGTCCCGCACTACGCCGGTCACAGCCCGTCGCCCAAGGCCACCCTCGCGCTCGTCAGCCGGCTCGAGGACCTCCTCGACGGCCCGATCGAGCACGGCGAGCTCGACGAGGACTCGCACGCGTGGGAGCGCGGCATCAACGAGCTGGCCGCCTCCGACACCGAGGTCGCCGAGTACGTCGAGAGCCTGGAGGAGGCCCAGGACACCGCCGACCTGCCGGAGGCGAGCGGCGACGCCATCGCCAAGGAGTTCGAGCGCTACCTGCGCCGGCGCGGCACCGACGAGGGCTGACCCGCCAACGGCAAGGGCCCGCGAACCCGGTGTCGGGTTCGTGGGCCCTTCATGGCTGTCAGAGCCTCCGCTGCAGGGGGGACGGCGACTCTGGATCAAGCACTGTCAGGGTGGCGGGGGGTCCGCGACCTTCGGATTCCGGTGTGATACCGGTCGCAGGTGCGGTCACCGGCTCCGCTCAGCGAGCTCTCAGCGTCTCGACGCACCTGTGGATGCGTTGTGGCACAGCAGTTTGCGTGCCACGAGGCCAGGTCGGGGCAGAAAGCACGAAGGCCACGAAATCCGGTGTCTGGCCGGGCTCTCGTGGACCTTCGGTCACCTGGCCGGAGCTTCCGTTGCAGGGGGGTACGGGAGTTCCGGTTCAAGTAGGACCACCGTAGCGCGCTCCCGAAGCCCCCTCGTACGGAATCAGCACCGAGCGCGGGTGGCTCGCTCAGCACTTTCTCAGCGAGGCGGCAGCGGTGGCCCGGTGGCGTCGCTCAGAGGCGGACGCCGAGCACGGCATCCACGGTGCGCGCGACCAGCCCCGGCGCCGCGGCGTCGTCCCACCGACCGCCCAGGGTGCGCTCGGCCCACGCGTCGACGGCGGCCAACGCACCGCGGGTGTCGAGGTCGGCGGCGATCGCCGAACGCACCGACGCGATGGTCGCGGTGGCCTCGGCGCCCTGGTTGACCGACAGCGCCTCGCGCCACCGCCCGAGCCTCGCCTGCGCGGCCTCGAGCAGGTCGGGGGTGTAGTCCCAGTCGGTGCGGTAGTGCTGGTCGAGCAGCACCAGCCGGATGGCCATCGGGTCGACACCGTCGGCCCGCAGCTTCGACACGAGCACGAGGTTGCCGCGGGACTTGCTCATCTTGGCTCCCTCGAAGCCGACCATCGCCTGGTGCACGTAGTGCCGAGCGAAGGTGTCGTCGTGGGTGAGGGCGGCGGACTGCACCGCGCTCATCTCGTGGTGCGGGAAGACCAGGTCGGTGCCCCCGCCCTGGATGTCGAGCGGGTGCCCCAGCCGGTCCAGCGAGATGGCGGTGCACTCGATGTGCCAGCCGGGCCGGCCCGCGCCGAGCGCCTCGTCGTCCCAGCACGGTTCTCCCGCCCGCGCGGCGCGCCACAGCAGCGGGTCGAAGGGGTCGCGCTTGCCGACCCGGTCGGGGTCGCCGCCGCGGTCGGCGAACACGGCCGCCATCTGCTCGCGGGTCCACCCCGACACCGAGCCGAAGCTGGGGGCCTGCCCCAGGTCCAGGTAGATGTCGTCGCCGGCGGACTCGCCGTCGGGCACGGGCAGCCGGTAGGCCACCCCGTCGGCGAGCAGGGTGCGCACCTCGCGGGTGATCTCGGGCATCGACTCCACCACGCCGACCAGGGCGTCCGGCGGCACGACGGCCAGCGCGGTCATGTCCTCGCGGAAGAGGTCGATCTCGGCGGTGGCCAGCTCGCGCCAGTCGCGGCCGTCGCGGGCGGCCCGCTCGAGCAGCGGGTCGTCGACGTCGGTGACGTTCTGCACGTAGTGCACCTCGTGGCCGGCATCGCGCAGGGCCCGGCCGACGAGGTCGAACGTGACGTAGGTGGCCGCGTGCCCGAGGTGGGTGGCGTCGTAGGGCGTGATGCCGCAGACGTAGAGCCGGGCCACCGGGCCGGCGTCGACCGGGCGCAGCGAGCGGCTGCGGGTGTCGAAGAGCGAGAGAGGGTCACCGTGGCCGGGCACGGCGGGAACGAACGGGGCGGGCCACGACTTCACCGGGCAAGACTACGGGCCAGCCGGTCCAGGGCCGGCCACGGTGTCGCCGGCCGGCCCGGCCGCGGCTACAGGGCCGGCCACGGTATCGCCGGCCAGCCCGGTCGCGGCACCGGGTGCCGGCGCGTGCGCAGCAGCGACTCCGTGCGCTGGCGCAGCGCCCGCACCTCGGCGCGGGTCAGCAGCGTCGCCAGCTCGTCGGCCAGCCCCCGCCCCAGTGCGTCGAGCAGCGTCTCGAGCCGGCCCAGGTCGGCGTCGGGGACGGGCTCGCCGGCCCAGCCCCACAGCACGGTGCGCAGCTTGGGCTCCACGCTCAGGCTGACCCCGTGGTCGCAGCCCCGCACGACCTCGCCGTCGCGCAGCAGGTGGCTGCCCTTGCGGTCGGAGTTGTTGAGCACGGCGTCGAACACCGCCACGGTGCGCAGCGCCGGCTCGGGGCTGTGCGACACGACCACGGGCCGGCCACCGGGCGACTCGCCCTCGAGCACGACCACCCACCCGTCGGGAACCCGGCTCGCCGGCGTCACGTCGACCAGCGGCTCCGCCTCCCCGTCGACCGGCCCCACCCACAGCTGCACCGAGCCGGGGCCGAGCGGGCCGTTGCGCAGCACGGTGGGTGGCACGACGTCGAAGCCGCCGGCAGCGCTGACGAGGTACGCGGCCCGTTCACGGGCCACGAGGGTGCCGTCGGGGTAGTCCCACAGCGGGCGCTCGCTGGCCTCCGGCTTGTGGATGACGAGCACGGGCTCGGCGCCGGCATCCTGGTCCGGGGCCTGGACCGAGCAGAGCAGTGCGCCGTTGGAGGAGTCGACGATCCGGCCGACCGGGGTGAGGACCCCGCTCGTCAGGAGGTCGACGACGTCAGCGCCGGTATCCGTTGGCACGGGGGCAGATGTGGCCGGTGGGGTCCAGCGGCTGGCCGCAGAACGGGCAGGAGGGGCGCCCGGCGGACACGACCGCACCGCACCGTCGGGCGAAGGCCCGGGCCGCTGCGGGGCTGAGCACGACCCGCAGGGTCTGCACGCTGTCCTCGTCGGCCTCGTCGACCTCCTCGGGGTCGGCGTCGTGGCACTCGATGACGAGCACGTTGCGGACGGGGTCCCACGCCAGGGCGAGGGTGTCGACGCGGAACTCGTCCTCGATGGGGGTCGCGAGGGGCTCGGCGTCACCACCACCGAGCGGCTCGGTGGCGGTGCCCTCGGCATGCGCGTCGAGCAGCTCGTTGACCCGGTCTGCGAGCACGCTGACCTGGACCTTCTCGAGCGAGACCGACACGAGCCGCCCCTCGCCGCTCGCCTGGAGGAAGAAGGTGCGGCCGCCGGGCGGCCCGACGGTCCCGGCGACGAATCGCTCGGGCGGGTCGAAGACGGTTGCTGGCATGGGCACCACCCTAGATCGAGAACCCGACGGGCAGCTCCAGGCGGTGTCTGGCCATCAGGTCCACGTCACCGAGCACCTCTCGGGTGGGACCGTCCGCGACGACGAGGCCCTCCGACAGCACGACCGCCCGCTCGCACAGCTCGACGGCGTAGGGCAGGTCGTGGGTGACCATCAGCACGGTGACGTCGAGCGAGCGCAGGATGCCGGCCAGCTCCCGCCGCGACGCCGGGTCGAGGTTCGACGACGGCTCGTCGAGCACGAGGATCTCCGGACGCATGGCCAGCACGGTGGCGATGGCGACCCGGCGCCGTTGGCCGAACGACAGGTGGTGCGGCGCCCGGTCGGCCAGGTCGCCCACCCCCACGAGGTCGAGCGCCTCGACCACCCGGGCCTCGAGCTCGGCGCCGCGCAGGCCCAGGTTGGCCGGCCCGAAGGCCACGTCGTCACGCACGGTGGGCATGAACAGCTGGTCGTCGGGGTCCTGGAAGACGATGCCGACCCGGCGCCGCACCTCGAGCAGGTTCGCGTCGACGACCGGCAGCCCCGAGACGGTCACGCTGCCGGCACCAGGCGTGAGGATGCCGTTGAGGTGCAGCACCAGCGTCGTCTTGCCGGCGCCGTTGGGGCCGAGCAGGGCCACCCGCTCCCCCGGGTGCACGTGCAGGTCGACACCGAAGAGCGCCTGGTGCCCACCGGGGTAGGCGTAGGCGACGCCGCTCAGGTCGAGGACCGGAACGCTCATCCGACCCGAACCCACAACGTGACCGCCGCCGCCACGGCTGCGGGTGCCAGCGCGAGCAGCCACTGCGATGGCGACGCGGCGAGGGGTGCGGTGACCGGCAGCCGCCCCGACCAGCCACGGCTCACCATCGCCAGGTGCACCCGCTCCCCGCGCTCGTAGCTGCGGATGAACAGCGCCCCGGTGCTCGCGGCCAGCGCCGGCCAGGCCCGCACCGAGCGGGCGGTGAAGCCGCGGGAGGCGCGGGCGACCCGCATCCGCCGCAGCTGGTCGGCGACGACGTCGACGTAGCGCACCATGAAGGCGGTGATGGTGACCAGCGTGTCGGGCACCCGCAGGTGCTGCAGGGCGCGCACGAGGTCGCGCGGGCGGGTCGTGACGGCGAACGCCACGGCGACGAGCACACCGCAGGTGCCCTTGAGCAGCAGCGCGACGGCGGCGTCGAGGCCCGCCTGCGAGACGGTGAGCGGCCCGAGCGCGACCTGGGGGCCCACGGCGACGAACGGCAGCAGCAGCGCGAACACCACGAACGGCAGCTCCACCGCGAGCCGGGGCAGCAGGAACCGCACCGGTACCCGGGTGCTCGCCAGCACGCCCGCGGCCACGAGGACCAGGCCGAGGAGCGCCAGGTGCTCCTGCGGGGGCACCGACACCACGAGCAGCACGAAGGCGAGCAGGCCCACCAGCTTGGCGTGCGCCGGCATCCGGTGCAGGGCCGTGCTGCCGTCGACGTGCAGGTGCGCCGAGGGACCAGAGCCCACCTCAGTCCTCGCCCCGCGACCCACGGCGCCGCAGGAGGAGGACGAGCCCGGTCATGAGCAGCCCCACCACGGCGAGCCCGACCAGGCCGGCCAGCCCACCGGACAGCCGTGCGTCGCCGACGCCGGACACCGTGTAGCCCGCCAGCGGTGAGCCGGCGGTCGGCGAGCTGCGCCCGGTGTCGACGAAGCCGAGCGACTGCGCGACGTAGGTGAGCCCGTCAGGGTGACGGGAGGCGTAGAAGGAGACGACACCCGCGATGAACGCACTCACCGCGAGGCCCGCCAGGACGAGGCGACGGGTGCTCACGCCACGGGCTCTCGGGTGCGCAGCTCGAGCGCCGGGAGGCGGCCGCGGGCGCCGTGGACGAGGTCGGGCCGGGCCGCGACGACGGTGGAGACGGCGAGCACGGTGATGGCCGCCTCACCGAGGCCGATGAGCACGTGCCAGCCGGTCATGAAGGCGGCGAGCTGCGCCAGCGGGATGGGCGCGGCACCCCCCAGGGCGTAGAGGCCGACGAACGCCAGCGCCGCCGCCGGCACGCTCACGAAGGCCCCGGTGCCGGCCGCCACGCTGACGCTGGACAGCCGGCGTGGCAGCACGAGGAGCGCCAGCCGGAAGGCGCCGTAGCCGACCCAGACGGCCACCACCCCCATCAGCAGCACGTTGGTGCCGAGCGCGCTGACCCCGCCGTCGGCGAAGAGGAGCGCCTGCACCGTGACGACGACGGTGAGGCACAGGGTGGCCGTGGCCGGACCGACGAGCACGGCCGCCAGCACCCCACCGAGCAGGTGCCCGGAGGTGCCCGCCCCGATCGGGAAGGTCACCATCTGGGCGGCGAAGACGAACACGGCGACCAGCCCCGCCAGTGGCGCCGACCGGTCGGTCAGCTCGTGCCGGGCCGAGCGCACCAGGCAGGCCGCGACCATGCCGGCGGAGACGACGGCCGTGCCGACCGAGGTGGGGGCGTCGAGGAATCCGTCGGGCACGTGCACGGGCTGCTCCTTGCCGGTCGGGGTGCTTGTTGCACATTATTCGCAACAAGGCCCGTTGTTGCACATCGTTCGCAACAAGGGAACGTCGCGGGTCAGCCGGCCCCTCCGCCGACCTCCGAGTCGCCCGCCGGGGCGTGCGCCGGGCGGGCCACGAGGGGGGCCAGGTCGCCCTGCACCGTGTTGCTCGCGAGCAGCACCATGCGGTTCTCGGTGAGGTGCACGGCCGTCAGCGACCCGGGGTCGACCCGCACCCGCTGCAGGCCCGGCAGTCCCGCGCCGACGGCCTCGGCGACGACCGCCTTGATCGGGTCGCCGTGGCTGACCGCCACCCACACGGCATCCTTGCCGTGCTCGGCCTCGACCTCGGCGTCGAGCGCTCGCACTCCGCCGACCACGCGCTGCGCCATCTGCGTCAGCGACTCGGCGGCGTACACGTCGTCCGGCGGGAACGTGGCGGCGCCGGGGTCGTCCTGCACCACCCGCCAGAGCGGCTCCTTCGCGGCGTCGGCGAGCGAGCGGCCGGTCCAGCCGCCGTAGTGGCACTCGCCGAGCCGGTCGTCGCGACCGACGTCGTGGCCCGCCAGCGCCACCGATGCCGTCTCGAGACAGCGCTGCAGCGGGCTCGACACGGCCCGCGCGATGGTGAGCGGGGCGAGCCGCTCGGCCACCCGGGCGGCCTGCTCACGCCCCGCGTCGGTCAGCCCCACGCCCTCGGTCCAGCCGGCGAGCACTCCCTGCGCGTTTGCGGTGGAGTGCCCGTGCCGCAGGAGCAGGACGATGGCCACGAGAGCCCACTGTAGGGCGCGGCGCGCGCGCCGCGAGCCGGGGGTGGCGTCATCCGGTGGCCCGACGGGGACACAATGGCGCTCGTGATCGTGGACAAGGCCATCTACGTCGATGGCGCCCGGCGTCCGTGCGGCGACCTCAGCGACGAGCTCGACGCCCTGCGTGACGGCGGCTCCCCGGGCAGCTTCTTGTGGATCGGGCTGAAGAACCCGACCCAGGCCGAGTTCGACGAGGTCAACACCGAGCTGCGGCTGCACCCCCTGGCCGTCGAGGACGCCATCCACGGCCGGCAACGGGCCAAGGTCGAGCTCTACGAGAACAGCGTGTTCGTCGTGCTCAAGCCCCTGCGGTACGTGGAGCGGACCTCCGACATCGAGACCGGTGAGCTGATGTGCTTCGTCGGCGACCACTTCATCGTCACCGTGCGGCGTGGCGAGGCGAGCCCGCTGGCGGGTCTGCGGCACCGCCTCGAGGACGAGCCGGGCCTGCTGCGCCTGGGGCCGATGGGCGTGCTGCACGGCATCGTCGACGGCGTCGTCGACAACTACACCCTCATCGACGGCGAGGTGTCCGCCGACCTCGACGACATCGAGACCGCGGTCTTCTCCGGCGCCGACATGGACTCATCGACGATCTACCGCCTCAAGCGCGAGGTGCTCGAGTTCCGTCGGGCGACGGTGCCCCTGGCCGCCCCCCTCATGGCCCTGCACGAGGACGCGAGCCCGCACGTCACCGACCCCGAGCTGCGCCTGCAGTTCCGCAACGTCTCCGACCACCTCCAGGCCGTCATCGACCACGTGGAGTCGTACGACCGGCTGCTCACCGACGTGCTCGGCGCGCACCTGGCCCAGATCACGGTGCAGCAGAACACCGACATGCGGCGCATCTCGGCCTGGGTCGCCATTGCGGCGGTGCCGACGATGATCGCCGGCATCTACGGGATGAACTTCGACTACATGCCCGAGCTGGACGCGAGCGTGCACCTGGGTGGCGGCGAGTTCCACTACGGCTACTTCGTGGTGGTGGCCGTGATGGTCGCGATCTGCGGCGCGCTGTACCGGGCGTTCCAGCGCAGCGGCTGGCTGTAGCCCCCGCGTACGCCGGCCGGGCGCCTCAGGTGGCGGTGATCCAGCCCGCGACGAGGGCGACGATCACCAGCAGGCCCAGGCCGATGCGGTACCAGATGAACGGGCGCAGCGAGTTGCTGGCCACGAAGCGCAGCAACCAGGCGATCGAGGCGTAGGCCGTCGCGAACGCCACCACGATGCCGACGAGCATCGGCCCGACTCCGAGCGTCGAGAGCTCGTCCTTGCCCTTGGCCGCCTCGAACAGCCCGGCGGCGGTGAGGGCCGGGATCGCCATGAAGAACGACAGCTCGGTGGCGGTGACCCGGTTGATGCCGCGCATCAGCCCGGCCGAGATGGTGGCGCCGGAGCGGGAGACGCCCGGGATCAGCGAGAAGACCTGTACGAGCCCGATGACGAGGCCGTCGATGACGGTGATGTCGTGCTCACCACGCTGGATGCCGCGCTTCTCGAGGACGTCGTGGCGCTGCTCCGCCACCCAGATCACGGCGCTCCACAGGATGAGGGCGAACGCGACCACCCACAGGCTGCGCAGCGTGCTCTCGATGAAGTCGCGCGCCAGGAAGCCGACGACGCCCACCGGGACCGACCCGACGATGACCGCCCAGGCCAGCGTGTAGTCCTTGTCGGTGCGCGCCTCGGCGGAGCGCAGCCCCCGCACCCACGCCATGAACAGCCGGGCGATCTTTGCGCCGAAGTAGATGAAGGTCGCGACGATCGCGCCGATCTGGATGATCGCCGTGTACGCGGTGACCGCCGGGTCGTCGACCGGCAGGCCGAGGAGCTGCTCCGCGATGGTGAGGTGCCCAGTGGAGCTGATCGGGAGGAACTCGGTCAGCCCCTCCACGACGCCGAGGATGATGGCCTGGAGGTAGCTGAGTTCGACGGGCACGAGCCGACAGCCTAGGTCCTGACCCGCGCGGGTCAGGACACGGCATCGGCCACCGTGCGAAGCACCGCGGCTCGCTCCGCGGTCGTCGCCGCGTGCGGCGCCACGCTCAGCGTGGTCACCCCCGCATCCGCGTAGCGGCCGATCCGATCGGCGATCCGGGCGGGGGGTCCGACCAGCGCGGTGGCGTCGATGAGCTCGAAGGGCACCGCGGCCGCGGCATCGCGCGGGCGCCCGTCCAAGTAGAGGTCCTGGATGGTGTCGGCCGCCTCCTCGAAGCCCATCCGGCGGGCCAGCGCGTTGTAGAAGTTCTGCTCCCGGCTGCCCATCCCGCCGATGTAGAGGGCGGTGTAGTCGGCCAGCGCCGACCGGGCCGCCTCGAGGTCGTCGGTGACCACCACCGGCACCGAGGCCACGACGTCGAACCCGGCCACCGGGTCAGCCGGCGTGCCGGCCCCCGCAGCCTCCCGACCGGCCCGCACCTCGGCCAGGTGGTCGGCGGAGTGCTCCGGGGACAGGAAGATGCCGAGCCAGCCGTCGGCCACCTCACCGGCCAGGCGCAGGTTGCGCGGCCCCACCGCCGCGAGGTAGATCGGCAGGTCGGCGCGCGGCGGGCGGATGGTGAGCCGCAGCGCCTTCCCCGGCCCATCGGGCAGCGGCAGGGTGAAGTGCTTCCCGGCGTACTCGACCTTGTCACGGCGCAACGCCATCCGCACCACCTCGACGTACTCGCGGGTGCGCGCCAGTGGCGCCGCGAAGGGCACCCCGTGCCACCCCTCGCTGACCTGCGGGCCGGACACCCCGAGGCCCAGGTGGAAGCGCCCCCCGCTCAGCGTGTCGAGGGTGGCGGCGGTCATCGCCGTCATGGCCGGTGTGCGGGCCGGGATCTGCATCACCCCCGAGCCGAGCCCGATGCTCGTCGTCTGCCCGGCGAGCCAGGCGAGCACGGTCACGGCGTCGGACCCGTAGGCCTCCGCCACCCAGGCCTGCGCGTAGCCGAGCCGTTCCGCCTCCTGAACGAGGTCGAGGGTGTCCGTTCCCAGTCCCATGCCCGCGTAACCGCAGGAGATCGCCAGCCGCATGGCGCCCACGGTAGCGAGGGGGCCGGGCGATAGGGTCGCCGCCATGCTGACCCGCCGCCTCGGCACCTCCGGCCTGGCCGTCTCGCGGGTCGGCCTGGGGACGATGGCGTGGGGCACCCGCACGTCGCCGGAGGACGCCCGCGACCTGCTCGCCGCGTTCCGCTCCGCCGGCGGCACCCTGGTCGACACCGCCCACGGCTATGCCGGTGGCGCGGCCGAGGACCTGCTCGGCGCCCTCCTCGAGGGCCCCGACCGCGACGAGATGGTGCTCGTCACGAAGTCGGGCATCAGCCGGGCCACCGGCAACCGCGTCGTCGACTGCTCGCGCCGGGCCCTGATGCACCAGCTCGACACCTCGCTGCGCCGGCTGCGCACCGACCACGTCGACGTCTGGCTGGCGCACACCTGGGACGAGCACACGCCGATCGAGGAGACGGTGGGTGCCCTGGTCTGGGCGGTCGAGACCGGCCGGGCGCGCTACGTGGGCGTCTCCAACCACGTCGGGTGGCAGGCGGCGCGCACGATGTCGCTGCTCACGGCATCCGGGGTGCCGATGGTCGCGAACTCGGTGGAGTACAGCCTGGTCGCCCGCACCCCGGAGCGCGAGCTGGTCGACGCCGCAGGTGCCCTGGGCTTCGGGCTGCTGCCGTGGTCACCGCTGGGGCGCGGCGTGCTGGCCGGTCGCTACCGCACCACCGTCTCGGCCGACTCGCGCCTGGCGTCGGAGGAGTTCGCGCGGTTCGCCGGGCACCACGTCGGCGACCACACCCGGGGCGTGGTCGAGGCCGTGCACACCGCTGCCAACGGCCTCGGCGTGGCGCCGGCCGTGGTGGCCCTCGCGTGGGTCCGCGACCGGCCCGGGGTCGCGGCGCCGGTCCTCGGCGCCCGCACGCCCACCCAGCTCGCGGTGCTGCTCGACGCCGAGGACGTCGAGCTGCCCGAGCAGATCGTGCACGCCCTCGACGAGGTCTCGGTCGACCACACCTGAGCGACGCTGCCCCCCTGGTCAGCGGCGGCGCGGGTCCTGGGCGTCGCCGGTCTCGTCCTCGAACTCGATGTCGTCGTCGAGCCCCGCGTAGAGCTGGGCGCCGTCGCCGTCCTCGTCGTCGTGGGCGTCCAGCTCGTCCGCCGCCGCGTCGCCGTCCTGCTCGTCCGCGTCGTCGTCCGGCTCGTCATCCTCCGGCTCGTCGCCGTCGTCGTCGGCGCCGTAGATGTCGAGCGGGGTCATCTCGCCGTACGCGTCGTAGAGCGCCCCGTCGTACGCCTCGAAGGCGTCGGCGAGGTCCTCGTAGGCGGCGACGACCGAGGGGTCGTCGTCACCGTGCCGGGTGCTGCTCGCCTCCAGGTGGCGCTCGAAGGCGGCGACGAGCTGGCTCAGTGCGGCACGCGGATCGGCGCTCATGGTGCTGACGCTACCGGTCGTTGGGCACAATGTGTCGATGGTCGAGTACGAGTACCTCGTCCTCTCCTTCGGTAGAGAGGTCGGGCGCGGCGACATCCGGCGGCAGCTCACGGAGCACGCCGAGTACGGCCGCTGGGAGCTGGAGCGCACCGTCACCTACATGGGCGGGCGCACGCGGACCTGGTTGCGCCGCCGCATCATCCGGCCGCGCCGGTCGATGAGCGCGTCGGTCTGACCCCTCAGCAGGTCTGCAGCAGCCGCAGCAGCACCCGGGTGCCGAAGCGCAGCGACTCCACCGGGACCCGCTCGTCGATGCCGTGGAACATGGGTGCGAAGTCGAGGTCGGCGGGCAGCCGCAGCGGCGCGAACCCGTAGCCGGTGATGCCGAGCAGCGACAGCGCCTTGTTGTCGGTGCCGCCGGACAGGCAGTAGGGCAGCACGTCGGCCTCCGGGTCCTCGGTGCGCAGCGCCGCCACCATGGCCTCGACCAGGTCGCCCTCGAACGGCGCGTCGAGCGCGATGTCCTGGTGCAGCACCTCGACGTCGACGTGCTCGCCGGCGAGGTCGCGGATGGTCGCCATCAGGTCGTCCTGGTGGCCGGGCAGGAAGCGGCAGTCGACGTTCGCGGAGGCGTGCTGCGGGATGACGTTGTGCTTGTAGCCGGCGTCGAGCATCGTCACGTTGCTGGTGTCCTGCAACGTTCCCCGTACGAAGCCCTGGGCGCCGCCGAGGTGCGCGAGCAGCTCGTCGAGGTCCTCGTCGGACCAGGTGGTGCCGGTGATCTCGGACAGCCCGTCGAGCAGCGTGCGCACCGAGGGGATGAACTCGCGTGGCCACTTGTGTGCCGCGATCCGCGAGATCGCCTCGGCCAGGCGCACGATCGCGTTCTCGTCGTTGGGAACCGACCCGTGCCCTGCCCGCCCGTGGGCCGTGAGCCGCAGCCAGACGATGCCCTTCTCGGCGGTCTGCAGCAGGTAGGTGCGCCGCTCCTGCCCGTCTCGGTCGGTGACGGTGACGCTGTAGCCGCCGACCTCGCTGATGGCCTCGGTGACGCCCTCGAAGACCTCGGGGTGCTCGGCCACCATGAAGTGCGACCCCTTGGTGCCGCCGGCCTCCTCGTCGGCGAAGAAGACCACGACCAGGTCGCGGGGCGGGACGGTGCCGGTGCGCGCCAGGTGGCGCACCGCAGCCAGCATCATCGCGTCCATGTCCTTCATGTCGACCGCACCACGGCCCCACACGCAGCCGTCGCGCTCCTCCCCCGCGAACGGGTCGACCGACCAGTCGGCGGCGTTGGCCGGCACGACGTCGAGGTGCCCGTGCAGGCACAGCGCGCCGCGGTCGCGGTCGGCGCCGGGCAGCCGCACGGCGACGCTGACCCGCCCGGGGTCGCTCTCGAAGGTCTGCGGCTCGAGGCCGACCTCGCGCAGCCGGTCGACCACGTAGGCCGCCGCCGCACCCTCGCCGGGGCCGCTGCCGTCGCCGTAGTTGCTCGTGTCGATCCGGATCAGCTCCTGGCAGATCGGGACGACCTCGTCCTCGGGCCGGGTCACGGTGTCGGTCATGGGCAGCAACTCTAGGCGGACGGGTCGGTGAACCAGCCCGGCTGTGGCGCCTCGTGCGTGGTGGGGTCCGACCCCTCGGGATGCCGGGTGGCGGCCCAGCGCGCCAGCAGTGCCGCTCCGGTCGCGCCCGGCTCCTCCAGGGTGACGTGCTGCGTGCGTCGGGCGATGCCGTGCCGGCTCGCGGCCACCGAGGACAGGTTGGCCCAGCCCCCGGTGAGCACCACGTCGTCGACCGGCACGCCCACCGCCCGGATCGCGGCCACCTCGGACGCGACGACCTCCCGGGTGCGGGCGAGCACCCCCGCCCACGCGGCGTACGGGTCGATGTCCTCGGGCCACGCA
>JBJMHU010000085.1:0-13028 GCA_045807225.1 Ornithinibacter sp.
AGCCGGCTCGACGACACGCGCTAGGTCCGGAGACGAAGACATGACCATGCCCCAGCGCCACCACGCTGCTTCCGCCGCTCAGTTCGCCGCCCGCCAGGGCGTGCCGGGCCCGCGGCCGATCGGCCGCCCGATGGCCGCCACGGTGGCCCGCCCCGTGCCCGCCGCGCACCCGGCCGCCATGCCCGTCGGCCGCCCGGTCGTGCCGCAGCAGCGCGCCGCCGTCACCTTCCTGACCGTCGCCGAGGTCGCCGCGATGATGCGGGTCTCGAAGATGACGGTGTACCGCCTCGTGCACGCCGGCGAGCTCTCCGCCGTCCGCGTCGGCCGGTCGTTCCGCGTGCCGGAGCGCGCCGTCCAGGACTACCTGCGCGACGCCTACACCCACATCGCCTGAGTTGATGGTCGGCCAACCGGCCGACACCGCGGGCCATGACATCGCGATCCTCCGGACCGCACCGCACCAGGTGCCGTCCCCGGATCGACGGAGCGCCCTCGTCGTACCTCGCTGGACCCCTCCGGGGCCCGCTCGGTCCGACAGAGGCCCGCGTGCAGCAAAACACGGGGAGCGAAGCCCTTCCCCCTTCGTCGTGAGCCGGGTTCGTCCCGCGGCAGCGTCGCCGCGGGACGGCCGGTAAGCTCGGGCGGCCAGCGATGACCCGGCAGGTGCCGGTGTCGTCGCGCACGAGCTGAATCACCACCGCGCGGGACCCGGTTCGCCCGGATCACCCGCGCGACCACGACGTCGGGAGTGCAGGACATGGGTTCGGTCATCAAGAAGCGGCGCAAGCGGATGGCGAAGAAGAAGCACCGCAAGCTCCTTCGCAAGACGCGTCACCAGCGCCGCAACAAGAAGTGACCTCGAGTCACCTCTCGAACTTCAAAGGTCCCCGCATCCCGGGGGCCTTTGTCGTTGTGGCACAGCCCGGGCCTGCCTGACCGGTGGCGCAGGCACTGGGTAGGGTCGGCACAGGAACGGTCGAGCTGAGGAGCTGAGCATGGGGTCGGTGGTGCTCGTCACGGGGGTGTCCCGCTATCTCGGGGGCCTGCTCGCGCGCCGGCTGAGTGCCGACCCGGGCGTCGACCGCGTGGTGGGGGTCGACGTCATCCCGCCGGCCAAGGACGTCGGCGACGTGGAGTTCGTGCGCGCCGACATCCGCAACCCGATGATCGGGCGGGTCATCGAGAGCTCGGGCGTCGACACCGTCGTGCACATGAACGTCATCGCCACGCCCACCTTCGCCGGGGGACGCACCCCGCAGAAGGAGATCAACGTCATCGGCACGATGCAGCTGCTGGCAGCCTGCCAGAAGTCGAGCACCGTGCGGCGCCTGGTCGTGAAGTCCTCCGCCGCCGTCTACGGCTCCACCCCCCGCGACCCGGCGATGTTCACCGAGGACATGAGCGCCAAGCGCAACCCCTCCGGCGGGTTCGGCAAGGACTCCATCGAGGTCGAGGGCTACGTGCGCGGCTACGCCCGGCGCCGCCCCGACACCGAGATCCTCACCCTGCGCTTCGCCAACATCATCGGTCCGCGGATCCGCACCTCGATCACCGACTACTTCAACCTGCCGGTCATCCCGGCGCCCCTCGGCTTCGACGCCCGCATGCAGTTCGTGCACGAGGACGACGCGATCAGCGCGCTCGTGCTCGCCACCACCGGCGACGCCACCGGCGTGGTCAACATCGCCGGCGACGGCGTGGTCACGGTGCTGCAGGCGGCCTCCATCGTCGGCCGCCCGGTCGTGTGGCTGCCGCTGTCGGCGGCCGGGCTCGTCGGTGGGCTCGCCCGGCGGGTGGGCCTGGCCGACTTCTCGCCCGACCAGATGTCGTTCCTCGCCTTCGGCCGTGGCCTGGACACCGGCCGGATGCGCCGCGTGCTCGGGTTCGAGCCGGCGTTCACCTCGCGCGCCGCGTTCCAGGACTTCGCACACACCGTCGGCCCGGCCGTGCCGGCCGCCGCGATCGTGGGGGATGCCGTGAGCGGCGTCGCCGGCACGGCCACGTCGGCCGTGCTGCGCACGCTCGGCACCGGAAGGGGGCACTGATGGCCGCACGTCAGGGAGCACTGGCCGCCGGAGCGGCCCGGGCGTCGGGGGAGCGGGCCAGGCGCCGCTCCACCCCGCTCATCGGCGCCGAGCCGATCGTCGTCGCCGACGAGGCGACCACCCCGGATGCCGGGCCGGCCACGGCGACGAAGCCGGCCACGGCGACGAAGCCGGCGAAGCCCGAGGCAAGGGCAAAGGCAAGGGCGCCCAAGCCCGCGGGCACCAAAGCCCCCAAAGCAAAGCAGGCCAATGCGAAGCCGGCCAACGCCAAGGCGGCCAGCGCGAAGCCGGTCAACGCCAAGGCGGCCAAGGCGAAGCCGGTCAACACCAAGGCGGCCAAGCCCTCCACCGCACCGCCGCCCAAGCCGTCCACGGCCCCGCCGGCCGCGGGCGCACCGGCCGGCTCGGCCGGGCCCGAGGCCGGCGGCGGTGAGCCCACCACCACCCGCCGCCCGCACCGGCCCGCGCCGCAGGTGCGCTCGGCCCCCTCGCGCACGGCATCCCGGCAGAGCGGCGAGCGCCGCACCCCACGCCCGGCGCCTCCACCTCCCGCGGCGCCGCCCACCCCCGGGGCCCCCGCCGCAGCGGCGACGCGTCGTCCGCGGGTCGACCCGCGCGAGAAGGCTCGCCGCGACGCCGAGCGCCCGCACCTGCGCATCGCCGAGCCCCCGCTCGACCCCACCGTGCACGAGGCGCCGCGCCGTACGGGCCTGCCGCTGCCCGATGTCGGCGACGCGCTCGACGCGGTCGTGGGGATGCTGCGGTTCGGTGCCGAGTCGGCCGGCGTCGCCCCCGAGGACGTCGAGCGCCGGGTCGCCCAGGTGCTCGCCTACGTGCGGCGCCGGGTCGACGGCGACTACGAGGTCGACGACTTCGGCTACGACCGCGACTTCACCGAGAACGTGTTCTACCCGATGCTGCGGCCCATCTACCGGCGCTGGTTCCGGGTCGAGGTGCGCGGCATCGAGAACATCCCGGCCAGCGGCGGCGCGCTCGTGGTGTCCAACCACTCGGGCACCATCGCCATCGACTCGCTGATGGTGCAGCTCGCCATCCACGACGAGCACCCGCAGCGCCGGGTGATGCGCGCGCTCGGCGCCGACCTGGTGTTCCAGACCCCGTTCCTCGGCACCATCGCGCGGCGCTCCGGCTCCACGCTCGCCACCAACGCCGACGCGGAGCGGCTCTTCGACCCGGGCGAGCTGGGCGGCGTCTTCCCCGAGGGGTTCAAGGGCGTCGGCAAGCCGTTCCGCGAGCGCTACAAGCTGCAGCGCTTCGGCCGTGGCGGCTTCGTCTCCGCCGCGCTGCAGGCACAGGTGCCGATCATCCCGTGCTCGGTCGTGGGTGCCGAGGAGATCGCGCCGATCCTGGGCAACATGAACACCGTCGCCCGGCTGCTCGGCCTGCCCTACGCACCGATCACCCCCACCTTCCCCTGGCTCGGCCCGCTCGGTCTCATCCCCCTGCCGAGCAAGTGGATCATCGAGTTCGGAGCGCCGATCCCCACCGACACCCACGGCGCCGGCGCGGCCGACGACCCGATGCTCGTCTTCGACCTCACCGACCAGGTGCGCGAGACGATCCAGCAGACCCTCTACACGCTGCTCATGCAGCGCCGCTCGGTGTTCTTCTGATGACCGGGCCGGTGCGGGTCACGCTCATCGGGCGCTCCGGGTGCCACCTGTGCGACGTCGCCCGCGAGGTCGTCGAGCGGGTCACCGCCGACCTGGGCGTCGGGTGGGAGGAGCGGTCGGTCGACAGCGACCCCGCCTGGCTCGAGCGGTGGTCCGACCAGGTGCCGGTCACCCTGGTCGACGGCCGCCAGCACGACTACTGGCGGGTCGACGAGACCCGGCTGCGGGCCGCGCTCGCGGTGCCTCCGCCCGGCTCCGCCTGAGGGTGCGGCTCGACCGGCCCACGCACGAGCAGGACCCGGTAGGCCAGCAGCCACAGGCAAAACGCCGTGCAGGCGTTCAGCCCCTGAGCTGTACGCCGCCGCGGTCGCCTCGCGCCGGGTGGCCGTGGCAGTCGGGTCGGTCCAGGGCGTCGGCCACACCGCTGCCTCCAGGAAGGCGTCCAGGGCGGTCGTGCCGGGCTCGGTCGAGCACCGCAGGCCGGCGGAACTGGGTGCCGAGGACCAGCTAGCCCCCGACGCTGAGCAGTGCTGCGGCGATGAGGAGGAGCCCGGTCGCGGTCGAGCGGTGCGTCATCGTGCTCCGGCCGCGGAGCCGGCGCGTGCGCTGGTCAAGACGCGCTCGAGGGTCTCGCCCCAGACCTGCGGCCCCCATCCAACCACCTGGCTCTTCGGTGCCGCCTCGTTCGAGCTCTTCGGCCAGCTGACCGGGGCGGTGCAGCCCGAGCAGCGCGAGCAGGTCCTCGACGCGGAGGTGGAGCGCGCGGCCGCCTGGCTCGGCCTGGGCCCGGCCGCCCGTAGCACCGACCGCTTGTAGCACATCGGCGCCGTGAGGTGTCTCACGGGGGTCAGGCGCCACTTTGTGCAGGCCTTCACAAGACCGTACGCTGGCGAGCACACCCGCGGGTCGGCACGCTGCAGCACGCGACCATCGCCCCCCAGTTCGACCCCGCGGGCCCGTGAAAGGAGTCGGTGAGCCCCTGTGTCCGCCGCAGTGACCGCCCGCCGGGGCATCCCCGAGGCGACGGTGGCCCGACTCCCCGGCTACCTGCGGGCGCTCACCTCGCTGGCCCGTGACGGCATCGCGTCGGTCAGCTCCGAGGAGCTCGCCAGCGCCGCGGGGGTCAGCTCGACCATGCTGCGCAAGGACCTGTCGCACCTGGGCTCCTACGGGGTACGCGGCGTCGGCTACGACGTCGAGCGGCTCGCCTCCGAGATCACCGCGGCCCTGGGCCTCACCCAGGACTGGCCGGTCGCCATCGTCGGCATGGGCAACCTGGGCCGGGCCCTGGCGGCCTACCGGGGCTTCGCCGAGCGGGGCTTTCGGGTCATCGCGCTGCTCGACGGCGACCCTCGCGTCGTCGGCGAGTCCGTCTCCGGCCAGCGGGTGCGCCCGATGACCGACCTGCCCACTCTCGTCGCCCACGACGGCCTGGCCATCGGCGTCATCGCCACCCCCTCGGAAGGCGCCCAGCAGGCCTGCGACGACCTCGTCGAGGCGGGTGTGCGCTCGGTGCTCAACTTCGCCCCCGCGGTGCTCGCCGTGCCCGACGGCGTCGTCGTGCGCAAGGTCGACCTGTCGACCGAGCTCCAGATCCTCGCGTTCCACGGCCAGAAGGTGGCCGTGTCGGAAGGAATGTCCTCATGAGCCTCGTCGTCCTGGGCCTGTCGCACCACGGCGCCCCCCTCACCCTCCTGGAGTCGGTGACCCTCGACCCGGAGGCGCGCACCGCGCTGGAGGCGTCGCTGCTGCGCTCGACGCACCTCAACGAGGTGGTCGTGCTGTCGACCTGCAACCGCACGGAGGTGTATGCCGAGTGCGCCACGTTCCACGGTGCCCTCACCGCCATCACCACCGCGCTGGCCGAGGCCTGCTCGGTCGACCGCAGTGACCTGCAGCCGCACCTGTTCGTGCACTACGCCGAGCGCGGCATCGCGCACATCTTCTCCGTGGCCGCGGGCCTCGACTCCATGGCGGTCGGCGAGGCGCAGATCATCGGCCAGGTGCGCCGCACCCTCGCTCGGGCCCAGCGCGAGGGCCACGTCGGCCCGGCCCTCAATGCCGTTCTGCAACAAGCACTCCGGGTCGCCAAGCGCGTGCACACCGAAACCGAGATCGACCTGGTCAGCGGCTCCCTGGTGCAGGCTGGGCTCGCCCGCGCCGAGGCCGCGCTCGGCCCGCTCAAGGACCTCTCGGTGCTCGTCGTGGGTGCCGGCGGCATGGGCGCGCTGGCCGCCACCACCGCCGCGCGGGCCGGGGCCCGCACCGTCGTCGTCGCGAACCGCAACCACGAGCGGGCGCGCAGCGTCGCTGCCCGGGTCGGTGGCTCGGCCATGCCGCTGTCCCACCTCGACGAGGCGCTCGCGGGGGCCGACGTCGTCATCTCGTCGACCGGGGCGCCGGCCCGTGTCGTGCTGGTCGACGACGTGCGCGACGCCCTCGACGCCCGCGACGGCCGCCCGCAGCTCTACGTCGACCTCGCCCTCCCGCACGACATCGACCTCGAGGTCGCCGACCTGCCCGGCGCCTGGCGCGTGGGGCTCGGCGACCTGGGCGAGGACCTCGCCGGCACCGGCTCGGCACCTCAGGTGAGCGAGGCCACCGACCTGGTGACCGCCGAGGTCGCGGCCTACCTCGTGACCCGCTCCGCCGAGGCCGTGGCCCCCACCGTCACCGCCCTTCGCTCCCACGCGCACGTGCTCGTCGAGGAGGAGCTGGTGCGGCTCGAGCACCGGATGCCCGACCTCAGCGAGGCCGAGCGTGCCGAGGTGCGCCGGTCGGTGCACCGCGTGGTCGACAAGCTGCTGCACACCCCGACCGTGCGGGTCAAGGAGATGGCCCGCGACGGCCAGGGCGGCAGCTACGCCCGGGCCCTGTCCGAGCTGTTCGACCTCGACCCGCGCGACGTGTCGCTGGTCTCGGCGCCGCCCCTCATGGCAGGTGACGACGCATGACCGCGCTGCGCCTCGGCACCCGCCGTTCCGCCCTCGCCACCACCCAGTCGACCTGGGTGGCCGACTGCCTGCGCGCCCTCGGCCACGAGGTGGAGCTGGTCGAGGTGAGCACCGAGGGCGACCGCGACCGCGCCACCCCGCTCGCCCAGCTCGGCGGCACGGGCGTCTTCGTGTCCGCCCTGCGCGAGGCCCTGGCGCAGGGCCGGGTCGACCTCGCGGTGCACTCGCTCAAGGACCTGCCCACCACGCCCGACGATGCGACCACCGTCGCCGCCGTGCCGGCCCGCGAGGACCCGCGCGACGCGCTGGTGGCCCGCGACGGCCTCACCCTCGGCGAGCTGCCCGCCGGCGCCACCATCGGTACCGGGTCACCGCGCCGCCGTGCTCAGCTCGAGGCGCTCGGCCTCGGCCTGGTCGTCACCGGCCTGCGGGGCAACGTCGACACCCGCCTGCGCGCGGTGTCGGAGGGCCGGCTGGATGCCGTCGTGCTCGCCGCCGCCGGTCTGCGCCGGCTGGGCCGGATCGGCGAGGCCACCGAGCTGCTCGACCCGATCCAGATGCTGCCCGCCCCCGGCCAGGGCGCCCTCGCCGTCGAGGTGCGCGCGGGCGACGCCGTCACGGCATCCGTCGTGGCTGCGCTCGACCACCGCGACACCCGCACCTGCGTCACCGCCGAGCGGGCGCTGCTCGCCGAGCTCGAGGCCGGCTGCTCGGCCCCCGTCGGCGCGCTGGCCGAGGTCGTCGAGGGTGCCGACGGGCCGGAGCTGTCGCTGCGGGCCGTCGTCGCCACCCCCGACGGCAGCTCAGACCTGCGGCGTTCGCTCGTCGGCGACCTCGCCGACCCCGCCTCGCTCGGGCGCCGCCTGGCCCGACTCCTGCTGGAGGACGGCGCCGCCGACCTCATGTCCGACCGGTCCCCAATGCCCACCGCCGACCCCATCACAACGGAGCCTGCCCCGTGAGCCCCTCGCGCACATCCAGCCCTGTCCCCACCCGCATCCCGGCCCGCGTCGCCTTCGTGGGCGCCGGCCCCGGCGACCCGGGGCTGCTCACCGTGCGCGCCGGCGAGCTGCTCGCGGCCGCCGACGCGGTCGTCATCGACCAGGTGGCCCGCGAGGCCGTCGTGCAGCGCTGGTGCCGCCCCGACGTCAGCATCGTCGACGCCGGCTACGGCGAGCACGGCGAGCGGCTCACCCACGCGGTGCGGTCCAAGCTCGTCGTGCGCGCCGCCAAGGCGCATCCCGGTGGCCTGGTGGTGCGCCTGATGGACGGCGACCCTGCGGTCTTCAACGGCCTGGCCGAGGAGGCGTCCGCCTGCGTCAAGGCCGGCCTGGTCTTCGAGGTCGTTCCCGGCGTCAGCTCGGTCACGGCGGTGCCGTCCTACGCAGGGGTGCCCCTGACGTCGAGCACGTCGAAAGGCATCCACGTCGTCGTCGCCGGCGCCCGCAACACCGACCTCAGCGGCGCGGTCGACCCCGCTGTCACCGTGGTGGTGCTGGGCCAGCCCGACCGGGCCGCCGAGGCGCTCGACGCGCTGCTGGCCGCCGGCCGCGACGCCGCCACCCCGGTGGCCGTCACCGAACGCGGCACGAGCACCGAGCAGCGCACCGTGGTGACGACGCTCGGCAGCGCGTCCGGGTCGATGGCCGACGGGCGCTTCCCCGTACTGGCGGTCGTGGGGTCAACTGTGACCATGCGCGAGACCCTGTCGTGGTTCGAGACCAAGCCGCTGTTCGGGTGGGAGGTGCTCGTGCCACGGACCAAGGAGCAGTCCGGCTCGACGATCGCCCGGCTCGAGCAGCACGGCGCCAAGGCCGCCGTGGTGCCGACCATCTCGGTCGAGCCGCCGCGCACGCCGCAGCAGCTCGAGCGCGCGGTCAAGGGCATGGTCACCGGCCGCTACGAGTGGGTGGGCTTCACCTCGGTCAACGCCGTGCGCGCGATCCGGGAGAAGTTCGACGAGTTCGGCCTCGACACCCGCTCCTTCGCCGGCCTGAAGGTCGCGGCCGTCGGTGGCGTCACCGCGCAGGCGCTGCGCGACTGGGGCATCGTCGCCGACCTCGTGCCGTCGGGGGAGCAGTCCGCTCGTGGCCTGCTCGACGAGTGGCCCGACTTCGACCCCGACCTCGACCCGATCAACCGGGTCTTCCTGCCGAGGGCCGACATCGCCACAGACACCCTCGTGGCCGGACTGCAGGAGATGGGCTGGGAGGTCGACGACGTCACGGCCTACCGCACGGTGCGCGCCGCGCCGCCGGCCGCCCCGGTGCGCGACGCCATCAAGAACGGCTCGTTCGACGCGGTGCTCTTCACGTCGAGCTCGACGGTGCGCAACCTGGTCGGCATTGCCGGCAAGCCGCACCCCTCGACGGTCGTGGCCTGCATCGGCCCGGCCACCGCGAAGACCGCCGAGGAGCACGGCCTGCGGGTCGACGTGCTCGCCCCCGAGGCCACCGCGGAGGCCCTCGTCGACGCCCTCGCCGACCACGGTCGCTCGCTCGCGCTCGCCGCGCAGGAGGCCGGTGAGGCCGTGCTGCGGCCCAGCCAGCGGCGTCCGGGCGGCCGGCGACGGGCCACCTGAGCCGTGGCCGGCTTCCCGACCTCGCGGCCCCGCCGGCTGCGGCAGAGCCCGGCGATCCGCCGGCTGGTCGCCGAGACGCGGCTGCACCCGGCCGAGCTCGTCCTCCCGGTCTTCGTCCGCGAGGGCCTCTCCGAGCCGGTCGCCATCTCGGCGATGCCGGGCGTCGTGCAGCACACCCTCGACTCCCTCGTGGCCGAGGCCCAGCGCTGCGTCGAGGCCGGGCTCGGCGGCATCATGGTCTTCGGGGTGCCGGTCGACAAGGACGCGCGCGGGTCGGGCGCCGACGACCCCGACGGCATCCTCAACGTGGCGTTGGCGCGGCTGGTCCAGGAGGTCGGCGACGACCTCGTGGTGATGGCCGACCTCTGCCTCGACGAGTTCACCGACCACGGCCACTGCGGGGTGCTGTCCGCCGACGGATCGGTCGACAACGACGCCACCCTCGAGCGCTACGCCTCGATGGCGCTGGCCCAGGCCGCCACCGGCACACCGGTGCTCGGCCTCTCGGGGATGATGGACGGCCAGGTCGGGCACGTGCGCGCCGCGCTGGATGCCGCCGGGTTCACCGACACCCTGATCCTCGCCTACGCGGCCAAGTACACCTCCGGGCTCTACGGCCCCTTCCGCGAGGCGGTGCAGTCCTCGCTCGTCGGTGACCGCGCCACCTACCAGCAGGACCCCGCCAACGGCACCGAGGCGCTGCGCGAGCTCGAGCTCGACATCGAGGAGGGCGCCGACATCGTCATGGTGAAGCCGGCCGGGCCGCACCTCGACGTGATCGCTGCGGCTGCTGCGATGTCGCCGGTTCCCGTTGCGGCGTACCAGATCTCGGGTGAGTACTCGCAGATCGAGGCGGCTGCCGAGCGCGGCTGGATCGACCGTGACCGGGTGATGATGGAGAGCCTGACCGGCATCCGCCGGGCCGGCGCGTCGATCATCCTCACCTACTACGCCCTCGAGGCCGCTGCGCGCCTCTGACCCGGACGCGGGGGGCTTCTCGGCCGGCCGGGCTGCGGAGTCAGGAGCACTTCGCCGGCTCAGGAGGCTCTCGCCGGCTCAGGACCGTATACGGCCCTGACTCGGCGAAGTGGCCCTGACTTCGCGCGAGGGGCGGAGGTGGACCCGGGATGACGAAGGCCGCCGCCCTGCCCCGGAGGAGTGGGGGAGGGCGGCGGCCTCGGGTCGCTGCGGTGGAGGAGCCGCGGCGGGAGTGCTCCGGCGGAGGGTCCGGAGCGGGAGTGCTCGGCGGAGGGTCCGGAGCGGGAGTGCGGAGGCTCAGGCCTGCTTGGCGAGCTGCACGTCGAGCACGAGCTTGACCTTCTCGGAGACCAGCACGCCGCCCTTCTCGAGGTTCGCGTTCCAGGTGAGGCCCCAGTCGGTGCGGTTGATGTCAGCGGTCGCCTCGAAGGCGGCCTTCTCGTTGCCCCACGGGTCGGTGGCGACGCCGTTGAACTCGACGTCGAGCGTGACCGACTTGGTGACGCCCTTGATGGTCAGGTCGCCGGTGAGGGTCTCACCGTCGAAGGCGGTGGAGACGAAGGTGATCTCCGGGTAGTTCTCGACGTCGAAGAAGTCGGCGCTGCGCAGGTGGCCGTCGCGGTCGGCGGTGCCGGTGCTCACGGAAGCGGTCTTGATGACGACGTTGGCGACGGAGTCGGTGACGTTCTCGGCGACCTGGACGGTGCCGGAGACGTCGGTGAAGGAGCCGCGGACCTTGGTGACCATGAGGTGACGGGCGACAAAGCCGACCTCGGTGTGGGTCGGGTCGATGGTCCAGGTGCCGGCGGTGAGGGTGTTCAGGGTGGCGGTGGCAGTCATGTCGTTCTCCTTGTGGGGGTGGGATGGGACCGAGGTAGTTGATGCTTAAACCACATCTTACTTGACGCTACAACCAAACGCCAGCCCGACGGCATTCCCTCGTCTCGGCATGTGAGACCAGCGAGCGGCTCGTCGCAGCACGGGCACGCCACGAAACCCCCGCGCCGACCACCGCTGACGTGCGACGATGGGTGTCATGTCGAGCGAGGAGGTCCGGTGGCTCACCGAGGCCGAACAGGTCTCCTGGCGCGCCTACCTCCGGGCCAACCGCGAGCTCGACGTGGCCCTCGACCACGACCTTCAGGCGGTCGGCATCTCGCTCCCGGAGTACGAGCTGCTCTCGATGCTGTCGGAGGCGCCCATGGGCCAGCTGCGCATGTCGGCGCTGGCCTCCCTCATCGTGCAGTCGCGCAGCCGGGTCACGCACACCGCCGCCCGCCTCGAGCGGCGGGGCTGGGTCAAGCGCAGCCCCGCGCCGGATGACGGTCGCGGTGTCCTGCTGCGGCTCACCGACGAGGGCCGCGAGGCGATCGGCCGGTTCGCCGAGGTGCACGTGGCCAGCGTGCGACGCCACCTCGTCGACATCCTGACCCCCCAGCAGTTCGCCGCCATGGGAGAGGCGATGCAGGCCATCCGCGACGCCTACGCCGCCGATCCCGCCACGCCCGAGGAAGCCTGCTGAGCCCGTCCTCCGCGTGAGGGCCGAGCCGCAGGCACCCGGACCGCCGAGGCCGCACTGACGCCCGGCTGGTGGCCGCTCGACCCGTTGCCGCCCGGACTCCGGGGCGGCTGGGATGATGGCGCGGTGACCGACACGACGACCGCCGCGACCACCCCGACCGACGCCCCGGCATCCGCCGCCCTGCTGGCGCGAGCGCGGGCCGTGACGCCCGGCGGCGTCAACTCGCCGGTGCGCGCCTTCCGCGCCGTGGGGGGCACGCCGCGCTTCATGGCGAGCGGGCGCGGGCCCTACCTCACCGACGTCGACGGCACGGAGTACGTCGACCTGGTCTGCAGCTGGGGGCCGATGATCCTGGGCCACGCTCACCCCGCCGTTCTCGAGGCGGTGCGCGAGGCGGTCGGCCGCGGCTTCTCGTTCGGCACGCCCTCGGAGAACGAGGTGCTGCTCGCCGAGGAGATCGTCGCCCGGGTCGGCCCCGTCGACCAGGTGCGGCTGGTCTCCAGCGGCACCGAGGCCACGATGAGCGCCATCCGGCTGGCCCGAGGGTTCACCGGTCGCAGCCTGGTGGTGAAGTTCGCCGGGCACTACCACGGCCACGTCGACTCGTTGCTGGTCAGCGCCGGCTCGGGCGTCGCCACCCTCGCGCTGCCCGACTCGGCCGGCGTGCCGAAGGAGATGGCCGCCGAGACCCTCGTCATCCCCTACAACGACGTCGAGGCGCTCGAGGCGGTGTTCGCGGCCCGGGGCAGCGAGATCGCCTGCCTCATCACCGAGGCCGCTGCCGGCAACATGGGCGTCGTCCCACCGGATGCCGGGTTCACGCAGGCACTGCGGCGGGTCACCGCCGAGCACGGGGCGCTGCTGGTGTCCGACGAGGTGATGACCGGCTTCCGGGTGAGCCGGGCCGGCTGGTGGGGCCACGAGGGCGTCGACGTGACCCCCGACCTGATGACCTTCGGGAAGGTGATGGGTGGCGGCTTCCCCGCGGCCGCCTTCGGTGGGCGGGCCGACGTCATGGCCCTGCTCGCCCCCGAGGGCCCGGTCTACCAGGCCGGCACGCTCTCCGGGAACCCGGTCGCGGTGGCCGCCGGCCTCGCGACCCTGCGCAACTGCACCGACGAGGTGTACTCGCGGGTCGACGCGGTCGCCGCCGAGGTCGGCCGGCTCGCCTCCGACGCGCTGACCAAGGAGGGCGTGGCGCACCGCCTCCAGTACGCGGGCAACCTGTTCTCGGTGTTCTTCACCGACCGGGAGGTCACCAACTTCGCCGAGGCGCGCACGCAGGAGGCGCACCGCTACACCGCGTTCTTCCAC
>JBJMHU010000086.1:0-8224 GCA_045807225.1 Ornithinibacter sp.
CCGCTCGGCGTCGTCGTCGTGTCGATCGTCACCGGTCTGATCCTCGTGCTCGCTGCCAACACGGCCTTCAACGGGTTCCCCGTGCTCGGCTCCATCCTCGCGCGCGACGGGTTCCTCCCGCGCCAGCTGCACACCCGCGGCGACCGCCTCGCGTTCTCGAACGGCATCATCATCCTGGCCGCGTCGGCCGCCGGGCTGATCCTCATCTACAACGCCGAGGTCACCCGGCTCATCCAGCTCTACATCGTCGGCGTCTTCGTGTCGTTCACGCTCTCCCAGATCGGCATGGTGCGGCACTGGACCCGTCACCTGACCCTCGAGCGCAACCCGCAGGTGCGCGCCCGGATGGTGCGCAGCCGGGTGATCAACGGCATCGGCGCGGTGATGTGCGGCACCGTCCTCGTCGTGGTGCTGCTGACCAAGTTCACCCACGGGGCGGGCTACGCGATCGCCGCGATGGCGGTCATCTTCCTCGTGATGACGCGCATCCGCCGCCACTACGACCAGGTGCGCGACGAGCTCGCGGTCCACGAGGGCGACACCAAGCACCAGCTGCTGCCCTCACGAGTGCACGCGATCGTGCTCGTGGCCAAGATCCACAAACCGACCCTGCGGGCGCTGGCCTATGCACGGGCGACCCGGCCCTCCATCCTCGAGGCGCTCACCGTCGACGTCGACCCCGACGAGACCAAGGCGCTGCAGGCCGAGTGGGACCGGCGCGACATCCCGGTGCCGCTCAAGGCGCTCGACAGCCCCTACCGCGAGATCACCCGGCCGGTCGTCGACTACGTCAAGTCGATCCGCTCGGGCAACCCGCGCGACCTGGTGGTGGTCTACATCCCGCAGTACGTCGTCGGCCACTGGTACGAGCAGATCCTGCACAACCAGAGCGCGCTGCGGCTGCGCACCCGGCTGCTGTTCACCCCCGGCGTCATGGTCTCCTCGGTGCCCTGGCAGCTCGCGTCGTCGCAGGGTGCGGAGGAGCGGATGGACGGCCCGGTCGCGGGCGACGTGCGCCGCGGCGAGGGCTGATGACCGAGCACCCCCGGGCCGGGCTCGCGCTCGGCGACGAGGTCGAGGTCGACGTCACCGCGATCGCCCACGGCGGCCACTGCATCGCCCGGCACGAGGGCCAGGTGCTGTTCGTGCGGCACACCGTCCCCGGCGAGCGGGTGCTGGCCCGCGTCACCGAGACCGGCGCCGGCGAGCGCTTCGTGCGCGCGGATGCCGTCGCGGTCCTCACGCCGTCGCCCGACCGGGTGGTGCCGCCGTGCCCGTGGGCCGGACCGGGGCTGTGCGGCGGCTGCGACCTCCAGCACGTCGCACTGCCTCGCCAGCGAGACCTGAAGGCCGACGTCGTGCGCGAGCAGATGGCGCGGCTGGCGCACCTCGAGGTCGACGTGGAAGTGGAGACGGTGCCCGGCGACACCGACGGGCTCGACTGGCGCACCCGCGTCGAGTTCGCCGTGGATGCCGAGGGTCGGGCCGGGCTGCGCCGGCACCGTTCGCACGACGTCGTCGCCATCGACCACTGCCGCATCGCCGCTCCCGGCATCGACCTGCTCCGCGTCACCGAGGGCCGTTGGCCCGGGGTGGAGGCCGTGGACGCGGTGGCCCCGTCGGTGGGGGAGCCGCTCGCCGTGGTCCTGCCGCTGCCCGAGGGGACCGTGGTGCCCGTCGTGCACGAGCGGGTGGCGGCCACCTGGTCCGGCCCCGACGGCGGCTGGCAGATGGTGCAGGGTGAGCTCGCCGTGTCGGCGCGCGGCTTCTGGCAGGTGCACCCGGGCGCCGCCCGCACCTTCGTCGAGGCCGTCATGGATGCCGCCCGGCCGCGGCCGGGGGAGCGAGCGCTCGACCTCTACGCGGGCGTGGGGCTGTTCGCAGCGGCGCTGGCCGTCGCCGTCGGCCCCACCGGCCAGGTCGTGGCCGTGGAGTCCGACCCCGGGGCCACCGAGCAGGCCCGCGCCAACCTGGCCGACCACCCCGGCGTGGCCGTGCTGACCACCCGCGTGGACGACGCCTTCGGGGTGGCGCGTCCGGCCCGGCGGGGCAGCGCGAGGCAGCGGGGGAGCCGCCCGCGCAAGCCGTCGCGGTCCGCCCTGATGCCGACCTCCGCCGACGTCGTCGTGCTCGACCCGCCGCGCACCGGGGCGGGCCGCGGGGTCTGCGCCGAGGTGGCGGCCCTGCGCCCGCGTGTCGTGGTCTACGTCGCGTGCGACCCGGCAGCGCTCGCGCGCGACACGGCATACCTCGCCGACTCGGGCTACCGGCTGGCCGGCCTTCGGGCCTTCGACGCCTTCCCGATGACCTCCCACGTGGAGTGTGTCGCCCGCTTCGAGCGGGCCTGAATCCTCCCTGGCAGCCGCTCTCGCGGGCAGCCGCGAGGCGGCATAGGCTCGACGGGACCGACCCCGTGTGGTTAGATATCTTGACGTCAAGATAAATTCCGGAATCGCGCGACGACGCACGGTCTGAAGGGAGCCCTGGTGGCCAGCACGAACAGCTTCGACGCCCACGGCACGCTCGAGGTGGGTGAGCACAGCTACGAGATCTACCGCCTCGCCGCGGTCGAGGGGAGCGAGTCGCTGCCCTACAGCCTCAAGGTGCTCCTCGAGAACCTGCTGCGCACCGAGGACGGTGCCAACATCACGGCCGACCACATCCGAGCCGTCGGCGGCTGGGACGAGAAGGCCGACCCCGACACCGAGATCCAGTTCACCCCGGCCCGGGTGATCATGCAGGACTTCACCGGCGTGCCGTGCGTCGTCGACCTCGCCACGATGCGCGAGGCGGTGGCCGAGCTCGGCGGCGACGCCACCAAGATCAACCCGCTCGCGCCGGCCGAGCTGGTCATCGACCACTCGGTGATCATCGACGTGTTCGGCCGCGCCGACGCGTTCGAGCGCAACGTGGCGATCGAGTACGAGCGCAACGAGGAGCGCTACAAGTTCCTGCGCTGGGGCCAGACCGCGTTCGACGACTTCAAGGTCGTCCCCCCGGGCACCGGCATCGTGCACCAGGTCAACATCGAGCACCTGGCCCGCACCGTCATGGTCCGCGACGGCGTGGCCTACCCCGACACCTGCGTCGGCACCGACAGCCACACCACCATGGTCAACGGCCTGGGCGTGCTCGGCTGGGGTGTCGGCGGCATCGAGGCCGAGGCGGCCATGCTCGGCCAGCCGGTCTCCATGCTCATCCCGCGGGTCGTCGGCTTCAAGCTGTCCGGCTCGATCCCCTCCGGCGCCACCGCCACCGACGTCGTGCTCACCATCACCGAGATGCTGCGCAGGCACGGTGTCGTCGGCAAGTTCGTCGAGTTCTACGGCGAGGGCGTGTCCGCCGTGCCGCTCGCGAACCGCGCCACCATCGGCAACATGAGCCCCGAGTTCGGCTCGACCTGTGCGATCTTCCCGATCGACGAGGTCACGCTCGACTACCTGCGCCTGACGGGCCGCTCCGACGAGCAGGTCGCGCTCGTCGAGGCGTACGCCAAGGAGCAGGGGATGTGGCTGCACGCCGGCCCCGACCAGCCGGAGGCGCGCTACAGCGAGTACCTCGAGCTCGACCTGTCGACGGTCGTGCCCTCCATCGCCGGCCCGAAGCGCCCCCAGGACCGCATCGCCCTCACCGACGCCAAGTCCGCCTTCCGCAAGGTGCTGCCGACCTACGTCCGGCACGAGGAGGGCGACCCCGGCGCCGCCGCGAGCTTCCCGGCGAGCGACCCCACCGCGCCCTCCGGTGTCAGCGTCGACCGCAACAACGGCGGTGACAAGCCGGCCGACACGGGCGACGGCAACGGCCGTCCCTCACGCAAGGTCTCGGTCAGGACCGCTGAAGGCGCCATCTTCGAGATCGACCACGGCATCGTGTCGATCGCCTCGATCACCTCGTGCACCAACACCTCGAACCCGTCGGTGATGATGGCGGCGGCCATGCTCGCCAAGAACGCCGTCGAGAAGGGGCTGTCGGTCGCACCCTGGGTGAAGACCTCGATGGCGCCGGGATCCAAGGTCGTCACCGGCTACTACGAGAAGGCCGGCATGTGGCCCTACCTCGAGAAGCTCGGCTTCCACCTCGTCGGGTACGGCTGCACCACGTGCATCGGCAACTCGGGCCCGCTCAACGACGAGATCTCCACGGCGATCAACGAGAACGACCTCGCCGTGGTCTCGGTGCTCTCGGGCAACCGCAACTTCGAGGGCCGGATCAACCCCGACGTGAAGATGAACTACCTCGCGAGCCCGCCGCTGGTCATCGCCTACGCCCTGGCCGGCACCATGGACTTCGACTTCGACACCGAGCCGCTCGGCACCGGCACCGACGGCGAGCCGGTCTTCCTCAAGGACATCTGGCCCGCCCCGGTCGACGTCGAGGCCACGATCCAGCAGGCGATCAGCCAGGAGCTGTTCACCACCGACTACGCCGACGTCTTCGCCGGCGACGAGCGCTGGCAGTCGTTGCCCACCCCCGAGGGAAGCACCTTCGACTGGGATGCCGACTCCACCTACGTGCGCAAGCCGCCGTACTTCGAGGGCATGCAGCTCGAGCCGTCGCCGGTCACCGACATCACCGGCGCCCGGGTGCTGGCCAAGCTGGGTGACTCGGTCACCACCGACCACATCAGCCCCGCCGGCTCGATCAAGGCCGACAGCCCCGCCGGGCAGTACCTCGCCGAGCACGGCGTGGAGCGCAAGGACTTCAACTCCTACGGCTCGCGCCGGGGCAACCACGAGGTGATGATCCGCGGCACCTTCGCGAACATCCGCCTGAAGAACCTGCTGCTCGACGGTGTCGAGGGCGGCTTCACCCGCAACTTCCTCGCGGGCGGCGAGCAGAGCTCGATCTACGACGCGTCGGCCGCCTACCAGGAGGCCGGCATCCCGCTCGTCATCCTGGCCGGCAAGGAGTACGGCTCCGGGTCCTCGCGCGACTGGGCCGCCAAGGGCACCGCGCTGCTGGGGGTGCGGGCGGTCATCGCCGAGTCCTACGAGCGCATCCACCGCTCCAACCTGATCGGCATGGGCGTGCTGCCCCTGCAGTACCCCGAGGGCCAGAACGCCGAGTCGCTCGGGCTCACCGGCACCGAGACGTTCTCGTTCACCGGAGTAGAGGCGCTCAACGAGGGCGGCATCCCGAGGACGGTCACCGTCACCGTCACCGCCGAGGACGGCTCGGAGTCGAGCTTCGAGGGCGTCGTGCGCATCGACACCCCCGGTGAGGCGGACTACTACCGCAACGGCGGCATCCTGCAGTACGTCCTGCGCTCACTCGTCGGCTGACCCAGCCAGGACACCCCGAACGGCCGCACCCGACCGGGTGCGGCCGTTCGGCGCACCGGACGAACCCACTGGTCAGCCTGATCGTGCCCCGAGCGTCCGGTAACACGGTGACGTAGGCGGTGCGCTGCGCCGGCTGCTCGGGCACCCTGTCGACCGGGTCGGCGCCCGTCACCGTCACGATGCCGTAGGCGGGCGGCTGCGCTCAGCCGGGGAAGTCCGGGCTGAGGCGCACGACGTCGCCGACCACCACCACGGCGGGGTTCTCGACCCCGGTCGCGGCGGCGCGCACGGCGATGTCGTCGAGGGTGCCGAAGGTCACCCGCTGGTCGGGGGCGAACCCGCGCTCGACGATCGCCACCGGGCACGAGGGCGGGCGACCGGCATCCATCAGTGAGCGGGCCGAGCGGGCCAGGCGGCCGACCCCCATGAGGAGCACCACCGTGTGGTCGGTGCCTGGCGGCACGGCCGGCAGCTCGTCGTGGCCGGTGACCACCGTGAAGCCGCGCGCCACCCCGCGATGGGTGACCGGGATGCCGGCCGCAGCCGGCACCGCCACCGCACTGGTCACGCCCGGCACCACCTCGACCCGGATGCCGTGAGCCTCGCAGGCCAGCCGCTCCTCGCCGCCGCGACCGAGCACGTAGGGGTCGCCGCCCTTGAGCCGCACCACGGCCCGCCCGGCGAGCGCCTCCTCGACGAGCAGGTCGTTGATGGCGTCCTGGGCCAGGGCGTGCCGGCCCGGCGCCTTCCCGACGTCGACGACCCGCACGGTGGCGGGGAGCCGGTCGACGACCGCACGAGGGGCCAAGCGGTCGAGCACCACGACGTCGGCCGAAGCGATCAGCTCGCGGGCGCGGGTGGTCAGGAGCCCGTCGGCGCCGGGTCCTCCGCCGACGAGGGCCACCCACCCGGCACCCGGCCGGGCCGAGCGACGGCGGAGGTCGAGGGCGCCCTGCCCGAGCAGCGCGTCGACGGCCCGGGTGACGTCGGCGGCCAGCACCGGGTCGGCGGACGTGTGGGTCGCCACGGTCACCGCACCGTCCGGGGTGGCGAGCCGCGCGGTGGCCGGGAGGCTGGCCGTGCCGGTGCTGCTGGACCGGTCGCCGTCGGCAGTGCCCGAGGCGTCCACGCACCAGACCCGCTCCGCGAGGGCGTCGGCGCGCACGGCCTCGTCCACGGCCGAGTCGCCCGACCCGACCACCACGAACCACGCGTCGTCGAGGTCGGCCGGGCCGGCGTAGTCGCGTGCGGCCCAGCCCACCTCGCCCGACAGGGCCAGCTCCTCGAGCTCCTCGCACAGCCACGGCGAGACCACGTCGAGGCGCGCGCCGGCACCCACGAGCGCCCGGGCTGCCCGGACCACGACCGGGGCGCCCCCGACCACGAGCGCCCGGCGCCCGGTGAGGTCGAGCCCGACGGGCAGGGTCACTGCGGGTGCTCTCCGGGCGCCACGGCATCCGCCATGCCGGCGGCGAGGGTGCGGCCGTCGTCGGGGTCGACGAGCAGGAACGCGCCCCCTCGGCGCGAGGTGGAGTACGACTCGACCGGCAGGGGCGACGCGAAGCGCACCGTGACCCGGCCGATGTCGTTGAGCTCGAGCCGGTCGGTGGGCGCCAGGCGCAGGGCGTCGAGGTCGAGCCGGCCGTCGATCGAGCGCACCATCGCGAGCACGGTGCGCGACCCGTGCTTGACGAGCAGGCGGGCGCCGGGGCGCAGCGCGTCGTCGCCGAGCCAGCAGGCGAGCGCGGTGACCTCCTGGCGCAGCGGCACCGGGTCGGCGGCCGCGGCGATGAGGTCGCCCCGGCTGACGTCGACGTCGTCGGCGAGCCGGATGGACACCGACTGTGGCGCGACCGCCACCTCCAGGGGACGCTCCCCGAGGTCGATGCCGGCCACGGTGGTGCGCGAGCCGGAGGGCAGCACGACGACCTCGTCGCCCACCCGCACGGAGCCGGAGGCCAGCTGGCCGGCGTACCCGCGGTACTCCACGTGCTCGGGGGAGCGGGCGGCGCCCTGGGGGCGGATGACGACCTGGACCGGCATCCGGAACGACTCGTGCACCGGGTCGGTGTCGGGCGGAAGGGTCTCGAGCAGCTCGAGCAGCGAGGGACCGTCGTACCAGGGGGTGTTCGGCGAGCGGTCGACGACGTTGTCGCCCACCAGGGCCGACACCGGGATCGCGTGGGCGTGGGGGATGCCGAGCTCCGCCGCGATGGCTCGCACGTCGGCGGCGACCGTGCGGAAGACCTCTTCACTGTGCTCGACCAGGTCGATCTTGTTGACGGCGAGGACCACGTGCGGCACGCGCATCAGTGCCGCGACGGCGAGGTGGCGGCGGGTCTGCTCGAGAACCCCCTTGCGGGCGTCGACGAGCAGCACCAGGGCGTCGGCGGTCGACGAGCCGGTGACCGTGTTGCGGGTGTACTGCACGTGGCCCGGGCAGTCGGCCAGCACGAAGGAGCGCCGGGCGGTGGCGAAGTAGCGGTAGGCGACGTCGATGGTGATGCCCTGCTCGCGCTCGGCACGCAGGCCGTCGGTGAGCAGCGCGAGGTCCGCCGAGGCCAGCCCGCGGTCGCGGCTGACCCGCTCGACGGCGTCGAGCTGGTCGGCCAGGACGGACTTCGAGTCGTGCAGGAGGCGGCCGACGAGGGTGGACTTGCCGTCGTCGACCGAGCCGGCGGTCGCGAGGCGCAGCAGGGTCGACATCAGAAGTAGCCCTCCTTCTTCCGGTCCTCCATGGCGGCTTCGCTGACCTTGTCGTCGCCGCGGGTGGCACCGCGCTCCGTCATCCGGGTCACCTCGATCTCGGCGATGACCTGCTCGACGGTGGTCGCGTCCGACCGCACCGCCGCGGTCAGGTTGGCGTCGCCGACGGTGCGGTAGCGGACCGTCTCGCGGCGGACCTCCTCGCCCTCCCGCGGCCGGATGAACTCGTTGACCGC
>JBJMHU010000087.1:0-13718 GCA_045807225.1 Ornithinibacter sp.
CCCGCGATCGGCATCGTGATCATCGCGCCGATGCCCTGGGGGGCGACGAGCAGGCCGGCCTGCAACGTGGACTCCCCGCGGACCTCCTGGAAGTAGGTCGGCACGAGCAGCAGCCCGCCGAAGAAGGCCGCCGCGAACAGCGCCATCGTGATCACCGACACCGTGAGGTTGCGGTTGCGGAACAGCCGCAGGTCGAGCAGCGGGTGTGTGGTGCGGAAGCTCCAGAACACGAACGACGCGATCATGAGCAGCCCCAGGGTGCCCCAGAAGAGGACCTTGAACGAGAAGAAGGTGCCCTCGCCGGGGATCGAGGAGACGCCGTAGAGGAACATCGCCAGGCCGGGCGACATCAGCGCCGCGCCGACCCAGTCGAACGACTCCGAGGGGGTGGGGCGGTCGGAGGCTAGCACGAAGAAGGCGTAGGTGATCGCGGCGATGCCGATCGGCACGTTGATCAGGAAGATCCAGTGCCAGGAGTAGTTGTCGATCAGGTAGCCGCCGAGGATGGGACCGAAGATCGGGCCGAGCAGCATCGGCACACCGAGGATGGCCATCAGGCGACCCATCCGGGCGGGGCCGGCGGCGCGGGTCATGATCGTCATGCCGAGCGGCATGAGCATGCCGCCGCCGAGGCCCTGCAGGAAGCGGAAGGCGATGAGCATGCCGATCGAGCTGGCCGTCGCGCACAGGACCGAGCCGAGCGTGAAGAGGAGCAGGGCGGTCATGTAGAGGCGCTTGGTGCCGAACCGGTCGGCCGCCCAGCCGGTGAGCGGGATGACCATGGCCAGCGCCAGCGTGTAGGCGATGACCGACCAGGTGACCGTGGAGTAGAGCAGCGGGGCTCCCGGCTCGCCGAACTCGGTCTGGAAGGTCGGCAGGGCGACGTTGACGACCGTGATGTCGAGGATCGACATGATGGCGCCGAGCACGACGACACCGGCGATCTTGAGGACCGGCCCGTCGATCTTGTCGGGGTAGACGGGGGGCGCGGTCTGCGCTGGTGCTGATGACACGTTGGCTCCATGTCGGGTGGGGGCGAAGTGGGCAACCGGGCGGCCGCGTCGTCGACCCCTGAACGGGGGCGGCGGGCCGGGCGGCGGCGGCAACGGTGCCGACGGTCAAGTGTGCCTCACCTAACCCCCCGCGCGGAATCGGTTTCTGCTAGCAGCGGACACCCCGCGGACCGGGGAATACGACGAGGTCAGCATCGCTTCGCCGCTCCGCCCGCGAAGTCAGGAGCACTCCGACGGCTCAGGATGCAAGACCTCCCTGAGCCGGCGAAGTGCTCCTGACTTCGTGGGAAGCCGGGGCTCAGTAGGGTGACCCGGTGACCGAGATCGAGATCGGCCGCGGCAAGCGCGGCCGCCGGGCCTATTCCTTCGACGACATCGCCATCGTGCCGTCGCGCCGCACCCGCGACCCCGAGGAGGTCTCGGTCGGCTGGCAGATCGACGCCTACCACTTCGAGCTGCCGGTGATCGCCGCCCCGATGGACTCGGTGATGTCGCCGCAGACCGCCATCGCGCTCGGCCGCCTCGGCGGGCTGCCGGTGCTCGACCTCGAGGGGCTGTGGACCCGCTACGAGGACCCCACCCCGCTGCTCGCCGAGATCGCCACCCTCGACCCGGCCCTGGCCACCACCCGGATGCAGGAGATCTACCGCGAGGACATCCAGCCCGAGCTCATCGTCCAGCGGCTGCGCGAGCTCCGCGCCGCCGGCGTCACCGTGGCCGGGGCGCTGACCCCCCAGCGCACCCAGCAGCTGTGGAAGACCGTCGTCGACGCCGGGGTCGACCTGTTCGTCATCCGCGGCACCACCGTGTCGGCCGAGCACGTCTCGGGTCGCGCCGAGCCGCTCAACCTCAAGCGGTTCATCTACGAGCTCGACGTGCCGGTCATCGTCGGCGGCGCCGCCTCGTACTCGGCCGCCCTGCACCTCATGCGCACCGGCGCGGCCGGCGTGCTCGTCGGCTTCGGCGGGGGAGCGGCACACACCACCCGGCGCACCCGCGGCATCCACGCCCCGATGGCGTCGGCGATCGCCGACGTCGCCGCCGCGCGCCGCGACTACCTCGACGAGTCCGGGGGGCGCTACGTGCACGTCATCGCCGACGGCGGCATGGGCACCAGTGGCGACATCGTCAAGGCGGTCGCCTGCGGCGCGGATGCCGTGATGCTCGGCGCTGCGCTCGCCCGCGCCACCGACGCACCGGGCCGGGGCTTCCACTGGGGCCCCGAGGCGCACCACCCCCAGCTGCCCCGGGGCGAGCGGGTGGAGGTCGGAGCGGTCGCCGGGCTCGAGGAGATCCTCTTCGGGCCCAGCCGCGTCGCCGACGGCACCACCAACCTGGTGGGCGCCCTGCGCCGGGCGATGGCCACCTCCGGCTACCTCGACCTCAAGGAGTTCCAGCGGGTCGAGGTCGTCGTCGCGCCCTACCAGCGCAGCTGACGCCGGGCGCGCCTCGGGCGCGCCTCGGTCGGGCCGTGCCACGCCTCACGAAGCGGTCCCGCCGACGCGGTGGGGTGGTTACCCTTCGGTAATGGCCGAACTCGTCGCAGACCCCGAGACCACACCCAGCGCAACGTATGCCGTCGACCCGGCGCGTGTCCGAGCGCTCGTCGCGCGGGTGGTCGCCTCCGGTGACGGCGGCGAGGAGCTCACCAGCACGCCGATGACGGGGGCGCCGCTCGCCAACCTCCCGATGGCGACGGCCCGCGACGTCGGGGTCGCGGTCGACACCGCCCGCGGTGCGCAGCAGCGCTGGGCCGCAACGCCGGTGGAGGAGCGTGCCGCCGTGCTGCTCCGCGTGCACGACCTCGTGCTCGACCGGCAGAGCGAGCTGCTCGACCTCGTGCAGCTCGAGTCGGGCAAGGCCCGCTCGCACGCCTACGAGGAGGTCGCCGACTGCGCCATCGTGGCGCGGCACTACGCCCGGCGTGGGCCCGCGCTGTTGCGCGAGACCAGGCACGTGGGCGTGCTGCCCGTGCTCTCGCGCGCCGTCGAGCACCACCGGCCCAAGGGCGTCGTCGGCATCGTCTCCCCGTGGAACTACCCGCTGAGCCTGGCGGTCACCGACGCGATCCCGGCGTTCCTGGCGGGCAACGCCGTGGTGCTGCGCCCCGACCTGCAGGGGTCGCTGACCGCACTCGCCGCCGCGGAGATCTTCGCCGACGCCGGGCTGCCGGAGGACCTGCTGCAGGTCGTGCTCGGCCACGGTGAGCCCACCGGGCAGGCCGTCGTCGACTGCGCCGACTACGTCAGCTTCACCGGCTCGACCGCCACCGGCCGCCGCGTCGCCCAGTCGACCGGCCGGCGGCTGGTCGGGGTCAGCCTCGAGCTGGGCGGCAAGAACACCATGTACGTCGCGGCCGACGCCGACCTGCGCCGGGCCGCTGCCGGCGCGGTGCGGGCCTGCTTCGCCTCGGCGGGCCAGCTGTGCATCAGCGCCGAGCGGCTCGTGGTGCACGCCGCCGTCTACGACGAGTTCGTGGCGCGGTTCGTCGAGCACGTGTCGCGGATGCGCCTGTCGACCGGCCTGCACTGGGGCGCCGACATGGGCAGCCTGGTCAGCGCCGCGCAGAAGGAGAAGGTGCTCAGCCACATCGACGACGCCGTCAGCAAGGGCGCCCACGTGCTCACCGGTGGGCGTGAGCGCCCCGACATCGGGCCGCTGGTGGTCGAGCCGACCGTGCTCGAGGGTGTCACCTCGGCGATGGCCTGCCGCGACGAGGAGACCTTCGGGCCGGTGGTGTCGCTCTACCGGGTGGGCTCCGACGACGAGGCCGTGCGGATGGCGAACGACACCGAGTACGGCCTCAACGCGTCGGTCTGGACGCGCGACGTGCGCCGCGGGCGGCGGATCGCTGCCGGCATCCACGCCGGGACGGTGAACGTCAACGAGGGCTACGCCGCGACCTGGGGCAGCGTGGCCGCCCCGATGGGCGGCATGAAGTCCTCGGGGCTGGGCCGGCGGCACGGCCGCGAGGGCCTGCTGAAGTACACCGAGTCCCAGAACATCACCTCCCAGCACCTCGTGCCCATCGCGCCCTTCGGCGGGATGTCGGACGAGACCTACGCCCGGGTGCTCACCGGGGCGCTTCGCGTCATGAAGGCGGTTCGACTCAAGTGACCACGAACGACACGTCCACCACCCCCGGGCTCGAAGTCGACGTGGACGTCGACGTCGTGGTGGTCGGGTCCGGCTTCGGCGGCTCGGTCACTGCCCTCCGGCTGGCCGAGAAGGGCTACCGGGTGCTGGTGCTCGAGGCCGGCCGGCGCTTCGAGGACGACGACTTCGCCAAGACCTCGTGGGACACCCGCAACTACCTCTGGGCACCGCAGCTCGGCTGCTACGGCGTCCAGCGCATCCACCGGCTGCCCGACGTGGTGGTGCTCGCCGGCGCGGGCGTCGGTGGTGGCTCGCTCAACTACGCCAACACCCTCTACGTGCCCCCGACGCCGTTCTTCCAGGACGAGCAGTGGGCCGACATCACCGACTGGGAGAGCGAGCTCGCACCGCACTACGAGGTCGCCGGCCGGATGCTGGGCGTGGTCACCAACCCGTGCCACGGCGTGGTCGAGGAGCTCATGCAGCGCACCGCCGACGACCTGGGTGTCGGTGAGTCGTTCCGCAAGACCCCGGTCGGGGTGTTCTTCGGCAAGCCCGGCGAGACGGTCGACGACCCGTACTTCGGGGGCGCCGGGCCGCAGCGCACCGGCTGCACGGAGTGCGGCAACTGCATGGTCGGATGCCGGGTGGGCGCCAAGAACACGCTGCGCAAGAACTACCTCGCGCTCGCCGAGAACCTCGGGGTCTCCATCGAGCCGATGCGCACCGTGACCCGGCTGGGGGTCGTGCCGGGAACCGAGGGTGATCACGCCGCGTACCGGGTGCTGCACGAGCGCACCGGTCCGGTCACCGGGCGCGACCCGCAGGTGGTGACCGCCCGCCGAGTGGTGCTGGCCGCCGGGGCCTGGGGCACGCAGACCCTCCTGCACGACATGAAGGCCAAGGGTGAGCTGCCGCGGCTGTCGGACTACCTCGGGCACCGCACCCGCACCAACTCCGAGGCGCTGCTGGGGGCGATGGCGCAGCACGTGCCGGGGGGCGACCTCGACCTGACCAAGGGCGTGGCCATCACCTCCTCGTTCCACGTCGACGAGACCACCCACGTCGAGAACTGCCGCTACGGCAAGGGCTCCAACGCCATGGGCCTGCTCGCCACGGTCGCGGTGCCCGGCGGCACCGGGCGGCCGCGCTGGGTCGAGCTGCTGCGCAAGGTCGGTCGCGACCCGATGGGCCTGCTGCGGCTCATGCCGATCCCGCGGCACTGGAGCGAGCGGATGATCATCGGCCTGGTCATGCAGAGCCGCGACAACTCGCTGCACGTGAGCGGCAAGGGCGGGCTGCTCGGCCGGCCCGGCCTCACCTCCCGCCAGGGTCACGGCCACCCCAACCCCACGTACATCCCGCAGGGTCACGAGGCGATGCAGGCGCTCGCGACGCGGCTCGGCGAGGCAACCGGCGACTACACCGCGGCGGGCGGGTCGTGGTTCGAGGTCTTCGACGTGCCGATGACCGCACACTTCCTGGGCGGGGCCACGATCGGCTCCTCGCCCGAGCGTGGGGTGGTCGACGGCTACCACCGGGTCTGGGGCTATCCCGGCATCTCCGTGGTCGACGGGTCGGCTGTCTCGGCCAACCTCGGCGTCAACCCCTCGCTCACCATCACGGCGCAGGCCGAGCGGGCGATGTCGTTGTGGCCCAACCGTGGTGACGCCGACGCGCGTCCGGCGCAGGACCAGCCGTATGCCGTGCTCGCGCCCGTGCCGGCCCGCAACCCCGCGGTTCCGGCCGGGTTCCCGGTGAGGGTCGAGCCGCTGGTGTCCATCGAGGCCTTGGCGCGGTCGGCGCGTTCGGCGCCGCGACTCGGGGCGGAGCCCGGGGCCGAGGTCGCTGAGGGCGACCCGCTGTCGGTGGGCGGCGCCACCATGGGCGGGTGACCCGCCCGGCATCCGCCCAGCAGTGGTCCTTCCGGGCGCCTGTCTGGCAGTGGCGGGAGGGCGCCTGGCGGTTCGTCACGGTACCGGAGGCGGTCAGCGACGAGGTCGACGAGGTCGTCGGCGACGGTGCCGGCGGCTTCGGCTCGGTGCGCGTCGAGGTGACCATCGGGCGCACGGTGTGGCAGACCTCGCTGTTCCCCTCGGCCGAGGAGGGGGCCTACGTGCTGCCGCTGAAGAAGGCGGTTCGCGTGGCCGAGGGTCTCGACGACGACGACGTGGCCGAGGTGAGCATCCGGCTCCTCGACCGCTGACCGGCATCCGGCCAAGAGGGCGGCTTCGTGCCGGTCTTTCTCGTCACCGCTTTCGTAGGCTCTCTCTCATGAGGGTCATCCGAACTGTCGTCGTGTTCGACGCCGCCGACCTGGCTGCCGAAAGCAGCTTCTGGGCAGGCATGCTCGACGGCCACGTGTTCGAGGACGAGAGGTTCCACAGCGTCATCGACTCCGCCGGGATGTGGCGCGTCGGGGTCCAGCTCGTCCCGCACCACGTGCCTCCCGAGTGGCCGGACGGGGCTCCGCAACAGGTGCATCTCGACCTCCACGTCGAGGACCCGGTCCGGGCGCACGACCAGGCGGTCGGGCTGGGCGCCCGGGTGCTCCGGTCGGGAGACATGACGAGCGAGGAAGGGCACCACGTGTTCGCCGACCCGGCCGGTCATCCGTTCTGCATCGGGTGGGGGCAGCCCTCGCACGAAGCGCTGGCCGCCTTCGTCGAGGACAGGTTGGGCTGACCTCGGCCCGCCAGGGCGGGCCACGTGGCCGCTGCGCCGTCGGCCGGTCGTCAGGTCGGTGGCGGGGTGGGCGGGGTGAGCGTGCGACGACGCACCGCCGACTCCACCCGGTGCCGCAGCCGCCGCCTACCGTCGCCGCCGGCAGGCGCGGGGGGCGGTGGCACGGTCGTCACGCTGACCGCCACGAGGTCGGTGTAGGCGTCCTGCCGCAGCCGGGTGACCAGCCTCTGCGCGGCGCTCTTGCCCTTGGCGAGCAGGCCGGCCGCGGCGAAGGCACCGAATCCGCCGGTGGCGAGCAGCGACGAGAACCACACCGGCACGGCTCCGCTGTCACCGGCCGACCCGACCACCGAGAAGTAGGCGGTGACGAGGGCGATCGACACCAGGGCGAGGGCGATCTGTGGCCAGAAGATGCGGGCGGCCCGGATGACGTTGGCCGGGTGCCGCAGGCGTGCGTAGGGCCGGATGAGGGTGGTGGGGTCCTGCCCCAGCACCAGGAGCTGGTACCAGCGGCGCACCTGCTCGTAGAGGTTGTCGCGCATGGCGGAGTCGCGGGCCCACCGGCGGTCGGTCGCCACGGTGCCCCACGCCTCCAGGCTGCCGGCGACGGCCGGGGGCGTCATCTCGTGCGCGACGCCGGGCTCCAGGCGGCCCAGCATCCGGCTCAGCTCGCGGCGGCGGTCGTCGCCGAGCAGGAAGGGCAGCGACACCGCGCTCACCGCGCTGTCGAGCTCCCACTGGTCCTCCGGCCCGAGACCCCAGTAGCACTCGGCGAGACCGCGACCGAGCAGGTAGCCGTTGGCGAGCGACTCGAGGCGCCGGCTCAGCTCGTCCTGGAACCAGGCGTCCCAGTTCAGGAAGAAGGTGCCGGCCGGCCGCCACAGGTCCTCCTCCGTTGCGGTGCCGCCGGTCCGTGGCGGGTCGCCCGCTTCGCCGGGCCACGGCGAAAGCGCCGCCCGCAGCTCGGCCTCGAAGGTGCCGTCGCGGTCCAGGCCCATCCGGCCCACGAGGTGGACGAGCGAGGCGACAGCCTCCTGCCGCGACGCCGACCCCACCCGTTGCGAGCGCAGGGGCAGCACCAGGTCGGGGCGCAGCGGCAGCGCAGTGGCGTGCGGTCGTGGGCCCTGCGGCCAGTGCCGGCCGCGCACCTCGGCCACCGCCCAGCCCAGCCGCAGGGCGTCGACGACCGTGACCTCGCCTGCCGCCATCCCTGGCCTCCTGCCGCCGCGAGCCTGGGCCCGGAAGTTCGTGCTGGTCGCACGGTACCGGTCCGGCCGTTGGGGGCACCGAGGGTTACGACTCGTCGCGCCAGGAGCGCCACAGGGCGGCGTAGGACCCGTCTCGCGCGATCAGCTCGTCGTGCGAACCGAGCTCGCTCACCACGCCGTCCTCGACCACGGCCACCCGGTCGGCGTCGTGGGCCGTGTGCAGCCGGTGCGCGATCGCGACGACCGTGCGCCCGTCGACGACGGCGGCCAGTGACCGCTCGAGGTGCCGCGCGGCCCGCGGGTCGAGCAGCGAGGTCGCCTCGTCGAGCACCAGGGTGTGCGGGTCGGCGAGCACCAACCGGGCCAGGGCCAGCTGCTGCGCCTGCGCCTCGGTGAGGACATGGCCACCGGAGCCGACCGTCGTGTCGAGGCCGTCGGGCAGCGCGAGCGCCCACTCGAGGGCGTCGACCGCGCCCAGCGCCTCGCGCAGCTCGGCGTCGGTCGCGTCGGGCCGGGGGAGCCGGAGGTTCTCGGCCAGGGTGCCGACGAACACGTGGTGCTCCTGGGTCACCAGGGCCACCTCGCCGCGCAGCACGGGCAGGTCGAGGTCGACCAGCGGTACACCGCCCCCGGTCACCCGGCCGGTTCGGGGGCCGTCGATGCCCGCCATCAGGCGGCCCAGGGTCGACTTGCCGGCCCCTGACGGCCCGACGATGGCGAGCCGCTCCCCGGGCACCAGCCCGAGCGAGACGCCGTGCAGCACGTCGCGCCCCGCGCGGTAGGAGTAGCGCACATCGTGGACGTCGACCTGCTCGCCGTCGGGCTCCGCCCCGGTGGCCACCCGGTCGGGTGGCACCTCGGAGACACCGAGGATGCGAGCCAGCGACGTTGCGGCGAACTGGATCTCGTCGAGCCACGAGATGAGCTCACCGAGCGGGTCGAGCAGCTGCTGCACGTAGAGGGTGACGGCCGTGGCGGCCGCGATGGTGATGTGCCCGTTCCAGGCCAGCCACCCGCCCCACAACACGGCCGTGGCGATGGGGAGGAAGAAGCCGATCTCGAGCCACGGGAACCAGCGCATCCGCAGGCCCAGCGTGTAGCGCTCCGCATCACCACACTCGTCGAGCGCGTCCTGGAAGCGCCGCCGGCGTGACTCCTGCAGACCGAGGGCGTCCATCGTCTGCGCGCCCTCGATGGTCTCCGACGCGACGCCGTTGAGCCGGGCGTAGGAGGCGTGCTCCCAGAGGTAGCCGTCGCCGGCACGCTTGAGGTACCAGCGTGAGCTCGGCACGTGCACCACGGCCGCGGCGAGCAGCGAGAGCGCCGCCAGCGGCGAGATGAGGAAGGCCGCCACCGTCGTCGCGACCACGGTGGTCACCGCGACGACCATCGCCGGGATGCCGAACCGGATGATGTGCGCGAGCGACTCCACGTCGTTGGTCGTACGTGCCACGAGGTCGCCGGTACCGGCCCGCTCCACCACGGACAGCGGTAGGCGCACCGAGGAGGTGATGAAGTCCTCCCGCAGCCGGGCGAAGATCCGCTCGGACAGCACGAACGAGGCGCGTCGGGCCACCCAGGTCAGCAGGGTCTGCACCAGGATCGCCGCGACGAGCAGGGCGATGAGCCGGTCGATGCGGCCCAGGCTGCGCTCTCCCGAGGTCACCTCCTGCACCACCTGGCCGATCACCCACGGACCCACCAGTGCGACGAGCGCCGCGATGACGTGCCAGCCCAGCACCTTCGACAGCGGCCCTCGGTGGTCACGCAGCAGCACCGCGGTGTGGGCACGAACCGTGGCGCTCGAGGCGATCGGCAGGGTGCGGGCGGCGTGGTCGGTGCGTCCGAGCAGCGGCGACATCACTCACCACCTCGCAGCACGATCTCGCGGTAGGCCGGGTGCGACCGGAGCAGGTCGTGGTGCCGCCCGGTGGCGGTCACCCGGCCGCCCTCGACGAGCACGACGCTGTCGGCACGGTCGAGCAGCAGCGGGCTGGCGGTGACGAGCACCGTGGTGCGGCCCGCCCGGTGGGCCACCAGCCGCTCCGCGATCCGCGCCTCGGTGTGGGCGTCGACCGCGCTGGTCGGCTCGATGAGCACGAGCACCTCCGGGTCCCGCAGCAGCGCCCGGGCGAGGGCGACGCGCTGGCGCTGCCCGCCCGACAGGGCCCGGCCGCGCTCCTGGAGCTCGCCGTCCATGCCGTGCTCGAGCGCGTCGAGCGCGTCGGAGGCGCTGGTCACCCACACGGCCGCCTGGCGGTCCTCGTCGCTGGCCCCACCCAGTGCTTCGCGCACCGGCCCGCTGAACAGGTGCGGGTCGGCCTCGGACACCACGACGTGGGCGCGCACGGCATCCACCGGCAGGTCGTCGAGCGGCACCGACCCCCACCGCACCCCGTGCCGGCCGGGGCGCGTGCGGCCCAGTCGGTGGGCGAGCTCGGAGGTCTCCTCGGGGCGGGCGCTGACCAGCGCGGTGACCCGGCCGGGCTCGATGACGACACCGGTGACCGGGTCGACCAGCCGGGCGCCCCGGTCGACCACGTAGCCGTTGATCGTCGCGCCGGTCTCGGTGGTGGCGTGGTCGGGCTCCACGCCGAGGATGAGCACGATGCGGCGGGCGGCAACCCGCGCGCGGGTCATCTTGTCGACGAACTCGGTGGCCGTGCGCAACGGCATGGTGAGGAAGGCGGTGTAGCCGTAGAACGCCACCAGCTGGCCGGGCGTGATCTCGCCGGCGACCGCGAGGTGCGCGCCCACGCCGGTGACGATGACGACGAAGATGCCGGGCAGCAGCACCTGGGCCGCGTCGAGCGTGGCCTGGATGCCGGACAGCTGCACCCCAGCGGTGCGCACCCGCCCGGACTGCGCGGCATACCGGGCCAGGAAGGTGTCCTCGCCACCGATGCCGCGCAGCACCCGCAGCCCGGCGACGGTGTCGGCACCGAGCGAGGTGAGCAGCCCGGCCTCCTGCCGCTGCGCCGCCTGGCGCTTCTGCAGCGGGCGCATGACGACGGTGAGCGAGGCCAGCAGCAGCGGGCCACCGAGCAGCATGATGACGCCGAGCAGCACCGAGCCGCGCAGCAGGATGACCGACACCACCACGAAGGCGACGATCGCGCCGGCCATCCGGGCGGTGATGTCGAAGGCGTTGCCGAGCCGCCAGAAGTCGCTGGCGAAGCTGGTGACGACCTCGCCGGCCGGCATCCGCCGGGTGAGCGCCGGCCCGGCCCGGCGCACCGCGCGCTCGGTGAGCAGCGCGGTGCGGAAGGAGGAGATGAGCCAGCCGCGCACCGCGAACCAGTGCCGGCCGTTCGACGTGACGGCGCTCAGCAGGCCCAGCCCCATGATCGCGGCCGACCACACGAGCAGCGACCGGGGGTCGTGGGCGACGAGGCCGTCGATGGCCTTGCCGATCGCCGCCGGCACCAGCGCGATGGACAGCATCCACGGCACGCCGAACAGGATGCCCCCCACGATGGTTCGCCACTGGCGCCGACCCAGCCACAACAGGAGGCGGTCGGCGTCAACCGGTGGGGCCTCGTCCGCGTCGATCGCGTAGGGCCAGTAGTCGTGCGACATCAGTCCTCCACGCTAAGCGCCGGAGGTGCCTGCGAGCGAACGAGTTTCCCCGCTGCGGCCCCGGTGGTCAGTCGGGCGGGTCGGGGGGCAGCTCGTGCCAGACGTCACCGAGGGCGATGTCGCCGGACTCGAGCACGCGGAAGATCGAGCCCCCGCGGTCGTGCATCGCCCGAGCCGCTCCCGGCCCCACGGTGTCGTCCATGATGCGGCAGGGCGGCGCCGGGCGGACGACCTCGAGCAGCGCCCCACCGACCCGCACCCGGGTGCCGGGACGCCTCGCGACACCGCCATGGCTCAGCGTGAGGTTGCGCCGGGTGCGGTCGTGCGGCACCGGCGCCCCGAGCCGTTCCGCACTCTCGGCGAGCTCGCTGGCCGACTGCACCGAGACGTGCCGGTGCCTGCTGCCGTGGTAGCGGTCGCCGACGAGCCCGGCGCCGGCCTCGGCGTGCACGCGCTCGATGTCGCGCATCGGCAGCCTCGTGGCGAGCGCGATGCTGATCGCGGTGACCACCTGAGGCGGGCCGGCCTCGGTCACGCCGGCAGGGGCGTGCCGGCGGGGCGGGTGCGCAGGGCCGCGACGCCGCTCAGCGTGGCGGTGAGCCGGTGCCGGATCTCCACGACGACGACCTCCACCGCTCCGCAGCCGGGGCAGCGCAGCACCATGCCGGGGCAGCGGAGATAGACGTGCGTGCGTGCGATCTCGTGGGTGTCCCCGCACCCGGCGCACTCCAGCGACCCCTGCGCCAGGTCGGTGCCGAGGGCCAGGGAGAGCGCACCGATCACCGCGTTTCCGTCGACGTGGTCACTCATCGGGCTCTGCCTCTCGTTGGGCCGTGGGGTTGGAGCGGATCTCGTCGTCCTGCATCGCCGGTCGGCACGGCGTCACCCGAACCGCTCGGCCCGCACGGCGCGGGGGTCGAGGCCGGCGTCACCGAGCAGCCCGACAACGGCTTCCACGAACGAGGTCGGGCCGCAGACGAAGACGGCCGGGTCAGCATGGACGCCGCCGCAGGCGTCCACCGCCGCCAGCACGGATGCCGTGTCGACACGTCCCGGCCGAAGCGTCACCGCCTCGAGTGGCGTCGCGGCGCGCACGGCATCCGCAGGCACCTCGGCGCGTGAGAGGTGGACGACTGCGGTGACCGTGCCGGCTCGCGCGCGGTCGGCCAGCTCTGCGGCGTACAGCAGGCGGCCGGGCTCGGTGACCGAGGCGAGCACCACGGTGGGCGCGGTGGGGTCGGCGGCCCGCCAGATGGCGCGCAGCGGGGCGAGCCCCGAGCCGCCGCCGACCAGGAGCAGCGGGCGGTGCTGCCCGGTCCACACGAAGTAGCCGCCGATCGGCCCGCGCAGGCCGATGGTGTCGCCCACCGCGACGTCGCGCACGAGGTAGGTCGAGACCTCGCCGTCGGGCACCTCCTGCACGGTGATGGTGGGTGGCTCACCCGGGCCGGACGACAGCGAGTAGCTGCGGGTGGCCTGGTAGCCGTCGGGTGCCGTGAGCCGCACGTCGACGTGCTGCCCGGCGACGTGGCCGGGCCAGCCGGGCACGTCGAGCACCAGGCTGCGGGCGTCGGCGGTCTCCTCGACGACCGCCGCGACCGACGCGTCGCGCCAGGCGAGGTGCGCCAGCGGCGCCACCCGTCGAGCGGTGATGGACGACGTGTCGCTCATCAGTCGCCGTGGTAGCGCTGCTCGAGGAGGGGGTCGCCGTGGTTGTGGTAGCCGGCGACCTCCCAGAAGCCCGGGATGTCGTGCTCCGACAGCTCGATGCGGGTCACCCACTTCGCGCTCTTCCAGAGGTAGAGGTGCGGCACGAGGAGCCGGGCCGGGCCGCCGTGCTCGGCCCTGAGTGGCTCGCCCTCGAACTCCACGGCGATCATCGCGTCGCGGTCGGCGAGGTCCTCGACCGGCACGTTCGTCGTGTAGCCGCCGTAGCTCGTGACGAGGGCGAAGGGCAGGTCGTCGACGCCCACGGCGTCGAGGAGCGTGGACACCGGCACCCCGCGCCACGATGTCGCGAGCTTCGACCAGTGCGTGACGCAGTGGATGTCGGTGGTGAGCGGCTGCAGGCCGAACGCGTGCACCCCGCGCCAGTCGAAGGTGCCCGTCGCCGTGCCGTCGGTGACGGTCAGCTGCC
>JBJMHU010000088.1:0-6317 GCA_045807225.1 Ornithinibacter sp.
CTCGCGCCGGGCGTCACGCCCCCGCTGCGCAAGCGCCGCCCCGGCCGTGGTTACGTCACCGATGAGGATGCCGTGGAGCAGGACTGGACCCCCGAGGCCATCGGCGAGCGGGTGCCCTCGGCAAAGCGCGTTCGACGGACCGTGCGTTCGGTGACCGACACCTCCGCTCAGACGTGACCTCGGCGGGTTATCGTCGAAGCATGAGCACCGACGAGCCCAGGGCCGAGCAGCCCGGCACCCGCGAGCGCCTCGAGGCCGAGCGGGAGTCGCTCGAGGCCGAGATCACGGCGCTGCGCGCCCGGGGCTCCGCCACGCCGGCCCAGCTGCGCGCCCTCGAGCGCGACCTCACCGGCCTGCGCTCCCAGCTCTCCACCGTGTCCGCCCAGAACGAGCGCCTGGTGCGCACCCTGCGCGACGCCCGCGAGCAGATCGTCACGCTGAAGTCCGAGGTCGACCGGCTGGCCCAGCCCCCCGCCGCCTACGGCATCGTCATCGAGGCCTTCGGTGACGGCACCGCCGACATCCTCACCAGTGGGCGCAAGATGCACGTGGCGGTCAGCCCGTCGCTCGAGGAGGGCCAGCTGGTGCCCGGTCGCGAGGTCATGCTCAACGAGGCGATGAACATCGTCGCGGCGCACGGCTACGAGACCACCGGCGAGGTCGTGCTCTGCAAGGAGATCCTCGACGACGGCCGGGTGCTCGTCGTCGCGCAGGCCGACGAGGAGCGGGTCTGCCGGGTCGCGGCATCCCTCGAGGGCCAGACCATCCGGGCGGGCGACGCGCTGCTGCTGGAGTCGCGCTCCGGGTTCGTCTTCGAGCGCATCCCCAAGGCCGAGGTCGCCGACCTCGTGCTCGAGGAGGTGCCCGACATCGACTACACCGACATCGGCGGGCTCACCGGTCAGATCGAGGCCATCCGCGACGCCGTCGAGCTGCCCTACCTGCACCCCGACCTCTACATCGAGCACCAGCTCAAGCCGCCGAAGGGCGTGCTGCTCTACGGCCCGCCCGGCTGCGGCAAGACGATGATCGCCAAGGCGGTCGCGGCATCGCTGGCCCGCAAGGTGGCCCAGAAGGAGGGTCGCGAGCCGGGCAAGTCCTACTTCCTCAACATCAAGGGCCCCGAGCTGCTGAACAAGTACGTCGGCGAGACCGAGCGGCACATCCGGCTGATCTTCCAGCGGGCCCGCGAGAAGTCCAACGAGGGCTACCCCGTCGTCGTGTTCTTCGACGAGATGGAGTCGCTGTTCCGCACCCGCGGCTCGGGGGTGTCCTCCGACGTCGAGACCACGATCGTCCCGCAGCTGCTCGCCGAGATCGACGGCGTCGAGGGGCTCGAGAACGTCATCGTCATCGGCGCCTCCAACCGCGAGGACATGATCGACCCCGCCATCCTGCGGCCGGGCCGGCTCGACGTGAAGATCAAGATCGAGCGCCCCGACGCCGAGGCCGCCCGCGACATCTTCGGCAAGTACCTCATCTCGGGGCTGCCGCTGCACCCCGACGACGTCGCGCAGAACGGCGGGTCCGAGCAGGCCACGCTGCAGGCGATGATCGACGCCGTCGTGCTGCGCATGTACACCGAGGAGGAGGAGAACCGCTTCCTCGAGGTCACCTACGCCGGCGGCGACAAGGAGATCCTCTACTTCAAGGACTTCAACTCGGGCGCCATGATCCAGAACATCGTCGACCGCTCCAAGAAGATGGCCATCAAGGACTTCCTCGACACCGGTCAGCGCGGGCTGCGGGTCGAGCACCTGCTCCAGTCGTGCACCGACGAGTTCCGCGAGAACGAGGACCTGCCCAACACCACCAACCCCGACGACTGGGCGCGTATCTCCGGCAAGAAGGGGGAGCGGATCGTCTACATCCGCACCCTCATCAAGACCAAGGAGGGCACCGAGCCCGGCAAGTCGATCAACACGGTGGCCAACACCGGCCAGTACCTCTGACCGCACGGCTGCACTCCCTCGAGCTGCTCCCGGATGCCGTGGGGGTGGCCTCGGTTCGCGCGTCCTGGGCCGCGCTGCGCGAGGCCGGCCTGCCCTCGCAGCTCGACCACCGTGGGGCGAGCAACGCGGTGCACCTCACCGTGGTGTCGGCGCCGGTCATCCCGGAGCCCGCCGTGGACGCGGCCCGACGGGTGCTCGGGCCGCTGCTGCCCCTGCCGGTGCGGGTGTCGGGGCTGCTCCTCCTCGGGGGGAGCCGGGTCACCATCGCCCGGGCGGTCGACGTCGACGACGGCGCTGTGGATGCCGTGCTCCGGCTGCGCGCGCTGGTGCCGGACCGCCAGCACCCCGGCTGGCTGCCGCACCTGACGCTGGCCCGCCGGGTGCCCCGTGAGCGCGTGCAGGAGGCGCTCGACGTGCTGGGCTGGGACGACGAGGTGCTCACCCTGACCGAGCTGCGGCGCTGGGACCCGGATGCCGAGGCCGTCACGCCCGTAGTGTGCGGAGCATGAAGCTCGGGCTGCAGGTCAACCGTTTCTCCTGGCCGGGTGCGCCGGCCTCCACCGGTGCCACCTGGCGGGCGGTGGCGCGCGACGCCGACCAGTGCGGGCTGGCGTCGCTGTGGGTCATGGACCACTTCTTCCAGATCTCGGTGGTCGGCCCGCCCGAGCTCGACATGCTCGAGGGCTACACCACCCTGGCGCATGCCGCGGCGGTGACCGAGCAGATCGAGCTGGGCACCCTGGTGACCGGGGTGACCTACCGCCACCCCGGCATCCTGTTGAAGACCGTGACCACGCTCGACGTGCTCTCCGGCGGCCGGGCCTGGCTGGGCATCGGCGCGGCGTGGAACGAGGAGGAGCACCGCGGCCTCGGGGTGCCCTACCCGTCGACCCGCGAGCGCTTCCGCCTGCTCGAGGACACCCTGCGGCTGGCCCACCGGATGTTCGCCGACGACGACAGCCCGTTCGAGGGGGAGTCGATCAGCCTGGAGCGACCGATGAACCACCCGCAGCCGGTGCGCCGCGTGCCGATCATGGTCGGCGGCGGGGGAGAGCAGCGCACCCTGAGGCTGGTGGCGCAGTACGCCGACGCGTGCAACCTCTTCGACCTGGGGTTGGGGCCAGAGGGCATCCCCCACAAGCTCGACGTGATCCGCCGGCACTGCGACGACGTGGGCCGCGACTACGACGAGATCTCGAAGACCTGCCTGGCCAGGCTCACCATGGACACCGGCGCCGCGCTGCCCGACGGGGTGATCCCGCACTCGGTCGGCCAGGCGGTCGAGCGCCTGTCGCTGCTGGGCGAGGCCGGCATCGACCACGTCATCTTCTCCATGGCCAACACCACCGACCCGGCCGCCTACCCCCTGGTCGGCGAGGTCGTGCGCCAGGTCAGCTGAGCAGGCGGGCGACGAGCCGCCAGCCCAGGAGCAGCACCGACAGCACCGTCGTGGCCACGATGACGAAGGACAGCGCGGTGCCCTCGCCCAGCACGCGCCGCAGCAGCATCCCGAGCACCAGGGTGCACACGAGCACGACCGCACCGAAGGCGAGCGAGCGCGGCCCGCTGTCGAGGGTCAGGCTCGCGAGCAGCCAGCCGGCTGCGGTGCCGACCAGGAAGGGCGCGGCCGTGCGCAGGATGCCGGTGACGTCGAGGCCCTCGGCGTGCGAGCGGCGCCCGACGGCGGCGAAGAGGACCACGAGCGCCACGTCGAGCACCGCCGGGAGCGCACGGGTCACGAGCGCACCCGGTCGAACAGCGACCGCTGGCGGGGCGGGGCGTGGGTCGGGTCGACGCCGTCGAACAGGCTCGACACCGACTCACCCTCGTGGATGCGCTTGATCGCCTCGGCGAACAGCGCTGCGACGGAACGGATCTTGAGCTCGGGCCAGTTCAGCGGCGGCGGCACGGTATCGGTGGTGACGACCTCGCTGATCATCGGGTGCCGCCGCAGCCGCTCGACGGCCCTCCCGGCGAACAGCCCGTGGGTGCAGGCGACGGCCACCTGGGTCACGCCGCGGTCGGCGAGCCGGTCGAGCAGCTCGACGATCGAGCCGCCGGTGGCGATCTCGTCGTCGAGCACGATGGCCCGCTTCCCCTCGACGTCGCCGACGATCGAGTCGATGACGACGCGGTCGTCTCCCAGCCGGCGCTTCGACCCGGCGGCGACCGGGAGGCCCAGCAGCCGGGAGAACTGGGTGGCGTCCTTGGCGTTGCCGAGGTCGGGGGACACCACGACGCAGTTGTCGAGGTCCTGCTCGCGGAAGTGGTCGGCGAGCACGCCCAGCGCCGTGAGGTGGTCGACCGGCACCGAGAAGAAGCCGTGCACCTGCGGGGCGTGCAGGTTCATCGTCAGCACCCGGTCGGCGCCGGCCGCCGAGATCATGTCGGCGACCAGACGCCCCCCGAGCGAGATGCGGGAGGCGTCCTTCTTGTCGCTGCGCGCGTAGGCATAGTGGGGGATGACCGCCGTGATCATCGCGGCCGAGGCCCCGCGGGCGGCGTCGATCATCAGGAGCAGCTCCATGAGCGAGTCCTGCGTCGGTGGCACCAGCGGCTGCACGAGGTAGACGTCGCGCTGGCGGCAGTTCGCCAGCAGCTGGGCCTGCAGGCAGTCGTTGCTGAACCGGCTGATCAGCGTCTCGGAGAGGGTGGCGCCCAGCTCGTCGCAGATACGGTGGGCGAGCGCCGTGTGGGCCGACCCGGAGAACACGACGACCTCGCGCATGACCGCAGCCTAACGGCGCCGGTGGGGGCGCAGCGCGGCGGTCAGCTCACTGGCCAGCTCCCACCGGTGCTGCCGTCCGACGGCCGGTGCGGCACCCGGCATCGACGCGAACCCGTGGGGGACCTTGAGGTAGTTCGTCAGCCGCGCCGGCACTCCGGCATCGCGCAGCGCCTCGGCGTAGCGGATGCCGTCGTCGCGGACCGGGTCGAGGTCGGCGGTCTGGACCAGGGCCGGTGGCAGCCCGTCGAGCCGGCCGAACAGGGGTGAGACCAACGGGTCGCGCAGGTCGTGCCCGGCGGGCAGGTAGTGGTCGCGGTAGGCGTCCATCGAGCGCTTGGTGAGGATGGCGGCATTCGCGTGCTGACGCACCGAGGGGGAGGACTGGGTCAGGTCGGTGGCGGGGTAGATCAACACCTGGTGCCGCAGGCGGGTGTCACCGTGGTCGCGCAGCACCTGGGCGACCACCGCGGCGAGGTTGCCGCCCGCAGAGTCGCCGGCCACCGCCATCCGCGAGGTGTCTGCTCGGAGCACGTCGCCGTTGACCCCGACCCAGGTCGTGGCGTCGACGCAGTCCTCCACGGCCACGGGCGCCCGGTGCTCGGGCGCCATCCGGTAGTCGACCGACACCACGACGCACCCGACGGCGCCGGCGATGAAGGTGCAGATCGGGTCGGCGTCGAGCAGGTTCCCGAGCACCCACCCACCGCCGTGGAACCACATGACCACCGGCACGTCGCTCTGCGCGTCGCGCAGTGCCCTCGGGCGGTAGATCCGCAGCGGGATCTCGTGCTCGTCGCGCGCCGGCGCGGTGCCGTAGGTGATTCCCACCGACGGGTCGACGCCCCCCGTGATCCCGTCGACCAGGGGGTTCCGGGGCAGCGCCCTGGCCCTGGCCCGCTGGATGCCGTCGACGTCGAGCGTCTCGACCGGCCGTTCCATGCGGTCGCCGACCAGTGAGACCAGGGCGGTCAGGGGAGCCATTCCGCGGTAGCTGCGCACGCGGTCAGTATGGTCGAGCCATGACCGTGCGCCGCGTGATGGGGATCGAGACCGAGTACGGCATCGTCGTGCCCGGCAACCCGGTGGCGAACCCGATGGTGGCGTCCGGCGACGTCGTCACGGCCTACGCAGCCTCGCGTGGCATCCGCCCGGCGCGGGCCAGCTGGGACTACGCCGACGAGGCGCCGCTGCGCGACGCCCGCGGGTTCGACATGGGCCGCGGCACCGCCCACCCGAGCCAGCTCACCGACGTCGAGGACCCCACGCTGGCCAACGTCGTGCTGACCAACGGCGCCCGGCTCTACGTCGACCACGCTCACCCCGAGTACAGCTCGCCCGAGGTCACCAGCCCCCGGGCCGCGGTCACCTGGGACCGCGCCGGTGAGCTGGTCATGCGCGAGGCCGTGGCCCGGCTGGCCACCGTGCCGCCGGGCATCAACCTCTACAAGAACAACACCGACGGCAAGGGCGCCTCGTACGGCACCCACGAGAACTACCTGATGGCGCGCTCCACGCCGTTCGCGAGCATCGTGCGGCACCTGACGCCGTTCTTCGTCGTGCGGCAGGTGATGTGCGGGTCGGGCCGGGTCGGCATCGGCGTCGACTCGCGTACCCCCGGCTACCAGATCGCCCAGCGC
>JBJMHU010000089.1:0-13397 GCA_045807225.1 Ornithinibacter sp.
CCAAGGTCGTCATCGCGCTGGTCAACGGGTGGGCGGCCGGAGGCGGTCACAGCCTGCACGTGGTGTGCGACCTCACCATCGCCTCGCGCGAGCACGCCCGGTTCAAGCAGACGGATGCCGACGTCGGCAGCTTCGACGGCGGCTACGGCAGCGCCTACCTCGCGAAGATGGTCGGGCAGAAGCGAGCCCGTGAGATCTTCTTCCTGGGCCGCACCTACACCGCCGACGACATGCACACCATGGGGGCGGTCAACATCGTCGCCGACCACGCCGACCTCGAGGGCGAGGCGCTGCAGGTCGCCCGGGAGGTGATGGGCAAGAGCCCGCAGGCGCAGCGGATGCTCAAGTTCGCCTTCAACCTGGTCGACGACGGGCTGATGGGCCAGCAGGTCTTCGCCGGCGAGGCGACGCGCCTGGCCTACATGACCGACGAGGCCGTCGAGGGCCGCGACCAGTTCCTCGAGAAGCGTGACCCGGACTGGTCACCCTTCCCCTGGTACTTCTGACGAAGGGAGCGGCCACACCGTCCGGCACCGCCCGTCCCGGCAGGCCGACGCCCGCAGCGGGCTCACGGGAGCCGCGAGGAGAGCCACGCGAAGGGTCCTCAGGTCAGCCGTTGCCCGCTGCCTTGAGCACGGCCAGCTTGGCGTCGCTGCCGTCCATCAGCACCAGCCCGCCGTCCTCGGTGGTGAACTTCTTGGTGTCGGCCAGCGCCTTGAGGAAAGCCTGCTCCTGCTTCATCGCGTTGTCCGGGCCGGCCATCATCGTCGTGGCGAGCGCGCCGAAGGTGAGCACGCCGTCGCTCGGGGCGTCGTAGCTGCCGTTGAACTGGTTGATGCCCGCATTGCCGTTCGCCTTGCCCTCGTTCATGGTGAGGGTCGACGGGACGCTCGCGTCCGCGGCGGCGCCGTTCAGGGTCAGCAGCGTCCAGCTGCCCTCGAGCATGGTGGGTGCGTTCGGGGCCTTGTCGCCGCCCCCACAGCCGGACAGCAGTGCGACCAGCGCGACGAGGGCGGCCACGAGGGCCAGGGGCTTGGTGCGCTTCACGGCATCCTGCACTTTCCACGGCGTCGAGGTGGCTGAGCGCGACGGTACTCCCGGGGTGGATGCCGGGCACAGGGCCGGCGGCCACCATCACCCTCACCGGGTGATGGCCGGGCACCGAGCCTGCGACGGCGGTGCGGCGCCGGTTGCAACCGCCCTGCACCCGCCTACTTCCCGACGGCAGACGGTCGCCGGGCACGCCGGTGCGCCGCGCCGGCACGCACAGCCCTCCCGGATCATCGCCCGTGGTGCGGCGACCCCTCGCCAGACTTCCCGCCCTCGAGGTCGGCCGCGAGGTCGCCGAGCAGCTCCTCGGGCGCCCGCATCCGCCACGCGTCGGTGACGAGCTCCTCGAGGCGTCCGGCATCCACCTGGTCGAGCCGAGCATAACCAGCGGGACGTTCTCGTAGCCCGGCGCGGTGAAGAAGGTGCCGGGCTCGCCGAGCAGCAGCGCCTGCTGCTCCTCGAGGTCGCCGACGAAGAGCACCGCGACGTCGGTGCGGATGACGCGCGGCCGGCCAGGGCGCCGCTCGGGGTAGGACCAGACGAACCCCTTGTCGGCCACCCGGAAGTCGAAGCCGGCGCTCGGGATCTCGACCACGTGGGGCAGCGACAGCGCGAGGCGGCGCACGTCGTCGGCGTCAGCCACGGCGCGCGCTCCTCGCGCTCACCACCTGCATCCCTCGAAGGCTACCCACCGGTGCCGACAGCCCACCCGGCACCCAGCGGTCAGCCGGAGCCGCCGATGTCGACGGCATACGCCTCGTAGATCAGGTCGGAGGTGCGCTGCCGGTGCCGCACCAGGCGCCCCAGGAGCCGGATGCACGCCTCGCGGTGCGCCTCGACGGCATCGGCGTCGGCCAGCCCTTCGTCGCGCTCGGCCAGCAGCCGCTCGACCTCGGCCAGCGCCTCGGTGTGCTCGCTGAGCTGCACCTCGACGCCGTAGGTCAGCCGTGGCGCGGTGACCCCTATGTCGGCGTAGAACCCGCCGTCGGCCTCGGTCAGCTCGGCGTGGTCCCGCAGGTCGTGGCACAGCTCGGTGAGCGCCGCCCGCACCCGCCGCCGCCACACCGGGCCCACTCCTGCCGGCAGGGTCAGGGCCGCCTCCAGGGCCGCCATCGACTCCCCGAGCTCGGACCGCTGCTGGCGGGCCTGCTCGAGGTATGCCGGGAACGTCTCGTCCACCACGCACCTCCTGCCGTGGGGCCATGGTCCCGCACCAGCGCGCAGAACGCGACCCACCGGGCCCATCCGATTCCCTTCCGCACCCCACCCGGCCAGCCCTAGGGTGGGCCAGGACCCCCGAAGCAGAAGGAGCGAGGATGCCGGAACGGGCCACCATCCTCGCCGTCGACGACGACCCGCAGGTCTCGCGGGCCATCGCGCGCGACCTGCGCGCCCGCTACGGGGCCTACCACCGCGTGGTCCGCTCCACCTCAGGCGCAGAGGCCTTGGAGGTGCTCGACCAGCTGGCCCTGCGCGCCCGAAAGGTGGCCCTCGTCGTCTCCGACCAGCGGATGCCGGGCATGACCGGCATCGAGCTGATGGCACGGGTGCGTGAGATCTCCCCCGACACCAAGCTGCTGTTGCTGACTGCGTACGCCGACACCGACGTCGCCATCCGGGCGATCAACGACATCGGTCTCGACTACTACATGTTCAAGCCGTGGGAGCCTCCGGAGAGCCAGCTCTACCCCGTGGTGGACGACCTGCTCGAGGCGTGGCGGCAGAGCCATCCCGATGACAGCTCGATCGTCCGGGTCGTCGGGCACCTGTGGTCCGACCGCAGCTACGACGTGAAGATGTTCCTCGCGCGCAACCACGTCCCCTACAACTGGGTCGACATCGAACGGGACGAGGAGGGCGCCCGGCTGCTCGACCTCGCCGGCGCCGACCGCTCCGACCTCCCGCTGGTGCTGCTTCCCGAGGGCGACCCGCTGCACAGCCCCACCAGCGTCGAGCTCGCCGACGCCCTCGGCCTGCGCACCCGCGCCCAGCAGCCCCTCTACGACCTGTGCATCGTGGGCAGCGGACCCGCCGGTCTCGCGGCGGCGGTCTACGCGGCATCCGAGGGGTTGCGCACGGTCATGGTCGAGCGCGATGCCCCCGGCGGCCAGGCCGGGCAGAGCGCCGCCATCGAGAACTACCTCGGCTTTCCCAAGGGCGTGACCGGCGCCGACCTCACCCACCGGGCCGTCGCTCAGGCCTCGCGCTTCGGCGCCGAGACGGTGCTCGCACGCGAGGTCGTCGGGCTGGAGCAGCGCGGCCCCGTGCAGGCGGTGCGCTTCGCCGACGGCGGCGAGGTCGAGAGCCGCGCCGTGCTCGTCGCCACCGGCGTCTCCTACCGCCGGCTCGAGGCCGCGGGCGCTGATCAGCTCGGCTCGCGCGGCGTCTACTACGGCGCCTCGGCGAGCGAGGCCGCCCAGTGCACCGGCCAGGTGGTGCACGTCGTGGGCGCCGCGAACTCGGCCGGCCAGGCGGTGCTCAACTTCGCCAAGGTCGCCAGCCGGGTGGTGCTCCTCGTGCGCGGCGCCCGGCTCGAGGACTCCATGTCGGAGTACCTCGTCGAGCGGATCCGTGCCGCGGAGAACGTCGACGTCCGCTTCCGCACCGAGGTCGTTGCGGCACACGGCACCGGCCACCTGGAGTCGGTGACCCTCGCCGACCGCGACACCGGCGCCCAGGTCGACGAGCCCACCAACTGGCTGTTCGTGTTCATCGGCGCACTGCCCCGCACCGACTGGCTCGGTGACGCCGTGGTGCGCGACACCAAGGGGTTCGTCGTCACCGGGCCCGACCTGCAGCTTCCAGAGCACACCGGCCGGTGGCCCCTCGCCCGCACCCCCTATGCCTTGGAGACGAGCATCCCCGGGGTGTTCGCCGCCGGTGACGTACGCCTGGACTCGATGAAGCGGGTCGCCTCCGCCGTCGGCGAGGGCGCGATGTCCGTCTACCTCGTGCACCGCTACCTGGCGAGCGTCTGATGGACCTGCCCGAGCTGCGCCGGCTGGCGATCTTCGACGGCCTCGACGACGCCCAGCTGGGCGACCTGCTCGCCGCCGCCACCGAGCGGCCGACCCGCCGCGGTGAGCTGCTGTTCCACGAGGGCCGGCCGGCCGACGCCTGGTGGGTGCTGCTGGAGGGCACGGTCGCCCTGGTGCGGCAGGTCGGGACCGAGCAGTCCGTGCTGGGCTACATGACCGAGCCGGGGCAGTGGGCCGGCGGGTTCGCGGCGTGGGACGAGTCCGGGGTCTACTTCGCCACCGGCCGCGCCGAGAACCCCGGCCGGGTGCTGCACCTCGAGGCCAGCGAGCTGCGCCGGCTGTCGGAGCAGTGGTTCCCCTTCGGGCTGCACTTCATCAACGGCCTGGTCACCACGGTGCGCCGGATCGAGAGCACCGCCCGGCAGCGCGAGGCTCTCGTCGCCCTGGGCACCCTGTCAGCGGGCCTCGCCCACGAGCTGAACAACCCGGCATCCGCCGCGACGCGGGCCGTCGACGCGTTGGCGGGCACCTCCGAGCAGGTGCTGTCGTCGCTGGGCGAGCTCGCCGGCAAGGGCATCACCGCCGAGCAGTACACCGTGCTCGACGGGCTGCGGCTGCGGGTCAGCGGCCCCGAGCCGGCGCTCGCCGGGCTGGCGCTGGCCGACCGCGAGGACGAGCTCTCCGACTGGCTGGCCGACCACGACGTCGACCGGGACTGGGTGATCGCCCCGGCCCTGGCCGCCGCCGGCGCCGACGCCGGGTGGTGCGACGAGCTCGCGGCCGCCCTGCCGCCCGGGTCCGTGGCCCCCGCGCTGGAGTGGATCGCCGCATCCCTGTCCACCGCCGCGCTCGTGAGCGAGGTGAAGGAGGCCACCGGGCGGGTGTCCGCGCTCGTCGCCGCTGTGCGGTCCTACTCCCAGATGGACCGCGCCTCGCTGCAGCGCACGGACCTCGTCGAGGGCCTGGAGAGCACCCTGGTGATGATGGGCCACAAGCTGGGCTCCGGCGTCACCGTGCAGCGTCACTACGCACCCGGGCTGCCCCAGATCGACGCGATGGCCGGCGAGCTCAACCAGGTGTGGACCAACCTCGTCGACAACGCCATCGACGCGATGGACGGCGAGGGGACGCTCACCGTGTCGGTGCGGCCCGACGCGGCGGCGGGATGGGTGGTCGTCGAGGTCGCCGACACCGGGCCCGGCATGCCCGCCGAGGTGCGCGACCACGCGTTCGAGCCGTTCTTCACCACCAAGGAGGTCGGCAAGGGCACCGGCCTCGGCCTGGACATCTCACGGCGTATCGTCGTCGAACGTCACTCCGGCGACATCGACATCGAGTCCGGCGCCGGTGGCACGCTGGTGCGCGTACGGCTGCCACAGCGGCACCGGGGCACCACCTGACCCGACACCTGACCTGACACCGACCCGACACCGGCGCGAGGGAGCAGACCGATGAGCGAGACCGCACCACCCGGGTCGATCGACCCCACCGTCCCTCCGAGCGGCACCGGCTGCGCCGACTGCGACGCCGCGTCACCCCAGGGCTGGTGGGTGCACCTGCGGCGGTGCGCCGCCTGCGGCCACATCGGGTGCTGCGACAGCTCTCCCGCCCAGCACGCCACCGCCCACGCCGCGGCCACCGGGCACCGCGTCGTGCAGAGCTTCGAGCCCGGCGAGGACTGGTTCTGGGACTACCGCGACGAGTCGATGCTCGACGGGCCGGCGCTCGCGCCCCCCACCTCGCGGCCCGGTGACCAGCCGGTGCCCGGGCCCCGGGGGCGGGTTCCGACCGACTGGCGCGACCACATCCACTGATGCCGTCGGCGTCGCCCCGGCCGCTCGCCGTGCCGCTCGGGCCGGCATCGCTCACCGTGCTGCCCAGCCTCGCGGCGGCGCTCGAGGGTGACGCCCCGGTGCTCCCGTTCGCCGCCTCCGGCCCGGCCCCCACGGTGCCGGCGCACGACCCGGCCGACCTGCCCGACGGGCTCGCGGTCGTCGTGGGCACGTCCGGGTCGACCGGAACCCCCAAGCGGGCCCTGCTGACCGCCGGCGCCCTGGTGTCCAGCAACCGCGCCACCCACCAGCGGCTCGGCGGCCCGGGGCAGTGGCTGCTCGCACTGCCGGCCCACCACGTCGCGGGCCTGCAGGTGCTGCTGCGCTCGCTGGATGCCGGCACGACTCCGGTCGCGATGGACCTCACCGACGGCTTCCTGCCGGCCGCCTTCCTCGCCGCCACCGGCCGGCTCGACGCCGGGCTCCCCCGCTACACCAGCCTGGTGCCCACCCAGCTCGTGCGGCTGCTCGACCACCCGGGGGGCTCGGAGTCGCTGGGGTCCTTCGACGCCGTGCTCGTCGGGGGCGCGGCCATCGCGCCGCGGCTGCGACTGCGCGCCGAGCGGGCGGGTGTGCGGGTCGTGGCGACCTACGGCATGAGCGAGACCTCCGGCGGTTGCGTCTACGACGGCACGCCGTTGCCCTGCACCGAGATCGCGTTCGACGACGAGGGTCGCATCCACCTCGGGGGCGCGACCCTGGCCCACGGCTACCTCGCCCGGCCGGACCTCACCGCCGCGGCCTTCGGTGTCGATGACGACGGGCTGCGCTGGTTCCGCACCGACGACGTCGGGCACACCGACGCCCGGGCGCGGCTGCGGGTCGACGGAAGGGTCGACGACCTGGTGAACACCGGTGGCCTCAAGGTGGCGCCGCGGCTGGTCGAGGAGGCCATCCTCGACCACGTGCCGGGGGTGGCCGAGGTCGTCGTGGTCGGCGTCCCCGACCCCGAGTGGGGCGAGGTGGTGTGCGCCCTCGTCGTGCTCGAGCCCAGGGCGGTGAACGCCGGGCTGACCGCCGGCGAGCTGCGCGCTCACCTGCGCGGCATCCTGCCCGACCACGCACTGCCACGCCGAGCCCTGACGGCCACCGATGTTCCCGTGCGCGGGCCCGGCAAGCCGGACCGCCGTGCGGTGACCGCCCTGTTCACCATGGGATGATTCCGGTGTGCTCCGCTACGTCCCGGCCCTGCTCAGCCTCGCGCTGACGGTCTACTGCGTCATCGACGCGTTCCAGACCGACGAGGCGGACATGCGCAACCTGCCCAAGGTCGCCTGGGTGATGATCGTGCTCCTCCTCCCCGTCGTCGGGCCGGTGGCCTGGCTGCTCGGCGGCAGGCCGCGCCGTGGCACCCCGCCGTCGCGGGGCCAGCAGCGCGGGTCCGGCGGCGGCCGTGGCCCGGACCGCCGCCCGCGTGGTCCCGACGACGACCCCGACTTCCTCAAAGGCATCTGACCCCCGACATGGCCTCCCTCTCCCAGTGGGTGGCGGGCGCCCGCCCGCGCACCCTGCCCGCCGCCGTCGCCCCCGTCGTGCTCGGCACTGCCGCAGCCCACCTCGTGGGGCGCGCCGACGCCGCGCTCGCCATCCTCGCCCTGGTCGTCGCCCTCGCCCTGCAGGTGGGGGTGAACTACGCCAACGACTACTCCGACGGCATCCGGGGCACCGACGAGGCCCGGGTCGGCCCGGTGCGGCTCGTCGGCCAGCGGCTCGCCGCCCCCGGCAACGTCAAGCTGGCGGCGCTGCTGTCGTTCGGGGCTGCCGGCATCGTGGGCCTGGCCCTGGTCGCCCTGTCCGGGGCGTGGGTCATGCTGCCGCTCGGGGCGCTGGCCGTGCTCGCCGCGTGGCGCTACACCGGTGGCGACAACCCCTACGGCTACCGGGGGCTCGGCGAGGTCTACGTCTTCGTGTTCTTCGGCCTGATGGCCACCCTCGGCACGCAGTACACGCAGGCGGATGCCGTCACCTGGTTCGGCCTGATCGGCGCGGTCGGCGTGGGGGCGGTGGCCTCGGCCATCCTCGTCGTCAACAACCTGCGCGACATCCCCACCGACACCGAGCACGGCAAGCGCACCCTGGCCGTGCGGCTCGGCGACCGGCGCACCCGGCAGCTGTACATCTGCCTGGTGGCGGTGTCGGTGCTTGCGCTCGCCGGCATGGCGTTCTGGGAGCCCGCGGTGCTGCTCGGGCTGCTCGCCCTGCCGCTGGCGGTCAAGGCCGTGCGCATCGTGGCCGCCGGCACCACGGGCCGCGACCTGGTGCCCGTGCTGGCCGCGACGGGGGTCTACGAGATCACCTACGCCGTGCTCGCCGCCCTCGGGGTGGCTCTCGGCGTCGCCCTGTCCTGACGACGGCGAACGGCCTCGTCCTCGGGGCGTCGGCCTCGGCTACCGCCTGGTGGCTGCTGTGATCGGTGCACTCACCAGGCGGTCGACTCCATGGGCAGCACTGGCTGACGTCCGTCTGGACAGCACCGCACCGGCATCCAGACTCCGCTCGGGCTACCGCCTGGTATCAGTTGTCACGCACAGCAGGTACCAGGCGGTAGCCCGAGCCGACCGTCCTGACGGCCCCGCCACACTCGAGGCGAACGGGTCAGGGCGTCGTGAGGCGGACGAGGCGGGCGGTGCCGGCAGGGTCCTCGAGCACCACGAAGGTGCCGGATGCCGTGCGTGCCGCCGACCGCACCAGCCGCGCGACCGGCCCGGTCTGCTGCCGGATGCCGCTGCTGCCCTCGGCCCCCGCACCGCTCGGGCTGCCGCTGGCGGATGCCGCCGTGCCGCCCGGGCTGCCGCTACTGCCGCTGCTGCCATCAACCGCAGCACCGCTCGCGCCGAGCCGCACCGTGAGCACCTGCAGCGCGCCGCCGGACGCCAGCAGCACGGTCGCGTCACCATCGCCGAGGAGCGGTGCCGTGAGCAGGTCGTGCTCGCCGACGGCCAGCGCGGGCAGGGCCAGCGCGGTGACGGAGCCGTCGGCGGCGAGCGCCCACCCCCGCAGCGTCCCGTCGACCACCCCGAGCACCGTGCAGCGGCCCGCGCCGTCGCAGGATGCCGCGTGCGCCTCTCCCAGCGCTCCGTCGCCGGGCAGGTCGGTGCGGGTCCACGGCCCGGAAGGCCCGGGCGAGCGCCACACCGCCGGGCGCTGGGTGACGCTGCCGACGCCGAGCAGGGTCACCGACCCGGCCACGAGCACGCCGCCACGGTCGGCGGCCGCGCCGCGCGCCGCCACCAGCGCAGTGGGGCTGCTGGCCAGCGCAGTGCCGGCCGAGGAGGCACGCACCCAGCGCTCGCCCCGCGGGTGCCACACGGCGATGTCGAGCCCCGCACCCCCGCTCTCCCACGACCCCACGATCACCGGCGCGGCGGGCGTCTGCACGAGCGACACCAGGGCACCGGCGCCCCAGCCGCCGAAGGTGGCGAACGGCTGCGGCAGCTCGCCCACCGCAGACGAGTCACCACGCCAGGTGCTCCACCGGGTGTTGGAGTGGGCCCCGGCCGGGGCACCACCGACGAGGTCGACGGTCTCACCGCGGGGCGCAGCCACCAGCCACCGGGCCTCGAACGCCGTGGGTGACACCGGGGTGACCTCGACCTCGCGCGAGCCGCCGCCGGCGTCGAGCACGGTCAGCCGCGGCCGCGAGGCGGAGCCCTCCGGAGCCCGAGACCCGACGAGCAGGTCCGCTCCCCAGGACGTGACGACCACGGGCTCGTCACCGGCGGGCAGCGCCACATCGGTGGTGGCCAGGTGGGCCGCTGACGAGGACGGCCCGTCCGAGGGTGACGCCCCGTCGCAGGCCGCCGCCAGCAGCAGGACCGCGGCGAGCGGCATCCACCACCATCGACGCCCACGCACGCGGCTCCCCATCCGAGTCCCCGTCACACGTCGATCGTCAGGCCGACGGTCACGGTGTCGCCGAGGTCGACCTCCTCGCGCCGCCGCACGTCCTTGCGCAGCGGCACGATGTAGCCGCCGTCCTTGGGCCACAGCGACGTGGACCACTCGCTGGCGCCCAGCCGCACGGTCACGGGGATCATCCCCCACCCGTAGGTGACCAGCGCCGACGCGTCCTCGATACCCCCGCACAGCTCGTCGGGCACGGACACGAAGTGGTGCGGCGCCGGCCCCCGCCAGAACCACACCTCGCCGCGAAACTCCAGTTCCACCGGGTCAGGATAGGAGCAGCGACCGACAGCGCAGCGGTCAGCGGAAGGTGCCCTCGTCGCCGGACACCTCGGCGTCCTCGGCCTCCTCGTCGACCGAGCGGGTGGGCGCGGCCCCCTTCTTCGCCGCCGACCGGGCCTCGATCCTGTGCGCGAGCTGGGCCGAGTAGTCCTCGCGGAACCGGCGCAACGCGAAGTACGAGATGACCGCGGAGAGCAGGGCCGCCCCGAGCACGAGGTAGGGCAGCACGGCGCGGTCGCGCAGCCCGAGCAGCCAGAGCAGGCTGACGCAGCCGAGGAAGACGAGCAGGCGGAGCACGCTGTAACGAACCACGATCACAGTCCCGAGTAGGAGTGCTGGCCGACGAAGAAGACGTTGACGACGGCGAAGTTCAGGATGATGCAGCCGTAGCCGACGAGCGCGATCCAGACGGCGTTCTGGCGCTTCCAGCCCGTGGTGGCCCGGGCGTGGAGGTAGGCGGCGTAGACCACCCAGATGACGAAGCTCCACACCTCCTTGGGGTCCCAGTTCCAGTACGAGCCCCAGGCCTGGCGGGCCCAGATCGCCCCGGCGATGACCGTGAAGGTCCACAGCGGGAAGGCGACGATGTGCACGGCATAGGTCAGCCGCTCCAGCGCGCGGGCGTCGGGCAGGCGGTCCATGAAGCTGCGCCGACGCTCGGGGGCCGACTCCAGCCGGTCCTGGATGAGGTACATGACCCCGAGCGAGAAGCCGATGGTGAACACCGCCACCGACAGGGTCGCCACGGTGACGTGGATGGCCAGCCACACCGAGCGCAGCGACGGCATCAGCTCGGACGCGTCGGTGTACCAGACGGTGATGGCGAGCCCCAGGTTGAGCAGCACCGGGGTGACGACGAACAACCCGAGCCAGCGCAGGTCGCGCCGCATCGACCAGCCGCAGTAGACCAGCAGCACGAACATGGCGCCGAAGATCGCGAACTCGTACATGTTGCCCAGCGGCCAGCGGTGCACCTCGAGCCCGCGCAGCACCACCCCGGCCACGACGAGCACCGTGCCGAGCAGGGTGAGGGTCCAGCCGATGCCGGCCGCCTTGCGGGCGGCGAGCGGCTCGGCATCCCGGCCGGTCGCCCCCGCCGTGCCACGGCCCCCGGATGCCGGGTCGCTCCCCTCCACGGCGCCGGCGGGCACCAGCTCGCGCTCGCGGGCGGTCTCCCGGCTCGCCTCGCGGGCCGGGACGAGGCGGGCGAGGTAGACGGCATCCGCGAGCATCGCCAGGGTGAGCACCACCATGGCGGAGTAGATCGCCAGGTTGGAGAGCTGGGCGAGGGACTGGTCGGTCATCGGGTTCCTTCGATCGCGCGCAGGACGGCCTCGATCTCGTCGGGCATGCCTTCGTCGTCGTCCTTGGCCAGGCCGCCGACGGACACCACAGTACGACCCGGTTCGGGCGCCGGACCAACCCGCACGAACACCCTTCGACGACGGATGACGAGCGAGCCGACCAGCCCGGCGAGCATCAGCAGCGAGGCCACGAGGGTGAGCGACTTGCCCGGGTCGGTGCGGATGGACAGGCCCGCGAAGCGCTCGACCTTGTCGAAGGTGATCGAGCCCCGGGCGCCGGGCAGCTCGTAGGTCTGGCCGGGGCGCAGCAGGATGCGCAGCTGGTCGGCGCCGTCCGGGCCCGGCACGGGCGTCATCGATGCCGTGTCGAGCGAGTAGACCGACTGGGGGCTGCCGCTGGGGAACAGGTCGCCCTCGAAGGCGGTCAGGGCCAGCTGGGGGTCGAGCGCGTCGGGGAAGACCGAGTGCGGGCCCTGGTCGTCGATGCGCCCGGTGGGCAGGAAGAAGCCGGCGAAGCCGAGCTGCTCGGGCGAGGCGCCCGGCACCTTGACGGCGCCGACGGAGGTGTAGTTGTTGTCCTGCGGGAGGAACGGCGTGGCGTCGGAGTAGAGCACCGTTCCCGCGGCATCCCGCACGGTGATGACCGGGGCGTAGCCGTTGCCCAGGAGGAACACCGAGCCACCACCGGTCTCGAGCGGGCCGTTGACCCGGATGCTGCGTGGCTCGCTCCTCCCGTCGGCGTCGGTGAAGGTGGTGAACGCCTCGAAGTCGCGCGGCGCCCCGAACTGGCCAGGGCTCTTGGCCTGCGTCTCGAAAGTGGCGTCGAGCCGGTCGACCTTGATCGTGTAGGGCTCGAGCGCGTTGACGTCGACCCACGGACCGGGGCTGAAGGTGTCGTAGCGGGACAGCGTGTTGGCGAAGGTCTTGCCGACCGGCACGATGACGTCGCCCTTCCAGCCGAGCAGGTGGCCCCAGGCGACGCCGACGAGCACGCCGATCAGCGCCACGTGGAAGACCAGGTTGCCGGTCTCGCGCAGGTAGCCCTTCTCGGCGGACAGGGTCGCGTCGTCGTGGGCGTGCACCCGGTAGCGGCGACCGCGCAGGGCGGCGCGCAGCCGCTCGCGAACCTCCGCGGCCTCGCCGTCGACGACCACCTCGCGGTGGGCGGCGAGCCGGTCGAGCCGGCGCGGGGCCCGCGGCGGGGCCGAGCGCGCCTGGTGCCAGAGGATCCTCGTGCGGGGCAGCACGCAGCCGATGAGGGAGACGAACAGCAGCAGGTAGATGGCGGCGAACCAGGGCGAGGCGTAGACCTCGAAGAACCCGAGCGTGTCGAGCACCGGCCCGGCGGTCGGGTGGTCGGCGATCCAGGCCGCCGTGCGGGCCGGGTCGATCGAGCGTTGCGGGAAGGTGGATCCCGGGATGGCGCCGATGGCCAGCAGCAGCAGGAGGAACAGCGCGGTGCGCATGCTGGTCAGCTGCCGCCAGGTCCAGCGCAGCCAGCCGAGCGGTCCGAGGCGCGGCTGGGTGACCTCGGGCCGGGCCTGCGTGCCGGCGCTCACACCGGCACCACGTAGACGAGCTCGGTCTGCACCCAGCGGTTCAGGCCCTCCCAGACCCCGGTGAGCATCAGCACGCCGACCACCACCAGCATGGCGCCACCGACCCGCTGGATGGTGCGCTGGTGGCGCCGCAGCCACCCGGACACTCGCCCGGCCCGGTCGAGCCCGGCCGCGATCAGGATGAAGGGCAGGCCCAGCCCCAGCCCGTACGCCACGGCGAGCACCACCCCGCGCCACACCTGGGGGTCGATGCTGGTGCTGGCCAGCACGAGCACCGCCGCCAGCGTCGGGCCGGTGCACGGCGCCCAGCCCAGGGCGAAGACCGCGCCGAGCAGGGGGGCGCCCACCAGGCCGGCCCTCGGGCGCCAGGTGATCTTCGCCTCGCGCTGGCTCCCCATGCCGAGGAACACCAGCCCCATCGCGATGACGACCACCCCACCCAGGCGCATCAGCAGCGTGCGGTGCTCGATGAGCGCGCGGCCGGCCGTG
>JBJMHU010000090.1:0-35135 GCA_045807225.1 Ornithinibacter sp.
CAGCGGGGTCATTCCCGCCGTGTCGCCGAAGTCGTACGCGTAGACCCCGCGGGTCAGGCTCGGGCACGACGCCGGCTCGACCGCCCGGATCGTCGGCGACATCCGGCCGGCCAGCGTCTCGCGGAGGAAGGGGAAGGTCAGCCCGCCGAAGTTCGAGCCGCCGCCGGTGCAGCCGACGATCAGATCCGGAGTCTCGCCGACGGCGGCGAACTGCAGGAGCGCCTCCTCGCCGATGACCGTCTGGTGCATGAGCACGTGGTTGAGCACGCTGCCCAGCGCGTACCGCACCTCGGGGTCCTGCGCGGCGACCTCGACGGCCTCGCTGATCGCGATGCCGAGCGAGCCCGGGTGCTCGGGGTCCTCCGCCCGGATCGCCTTGCCTGCCTGCGTGAGGTCCGACGGCGAGCGGTGCACGCGGGCGCCGAAGGTCTCCATCATGATCCGCCGGTAGGGCTTCTGGTCGTACGAGGCGCCCACCTGCCAGACCTCGCACTCGAGCCCGAACAGGGCGCTGGCGAAGGCGAGCGCGGTGCCCCATTGGCCGGCGCCGGTCTCGGTGGTCAGCTTCCGCACGCCCGCCTTGGCGTTGTAGTAGGCCTGCGGCACCGCAGTGTTCGGCTTGTGCGACCCGGCGGGGGAGCCACCCTCGTACTTGTAGTAGATGCGGGCCGGCGTGCCGAGCGCCTTCTCCAGTCGATGGGCCCGGTAGAGGGGGGAGGGCCGCCACAGCCTGTAGACGTCCTGCACCTCCTGCGGGATGTCCACGTACTGCTCGGTCGTCACCTCCTGCGCGATGAGGTCCATCGGGAAGATCGGCGCGAGGTCGTCGGGGCCGACCGGCTGCCCGGTGCCCGGGTGCAGCGGCGGCGGGGGAGGGGTCGGCAGGTCGTGGAGGATGTTGTACCAGCGCGTCGGCATCTCGTCCTCGTCGAGCAGGACCTTGTGGCGCAGCGGTGCGGACACGGCATACCTCTCCCTCGGCGACGACCGCCCCGGTGGCGGCGCCGCCGTCATCCTCGGGTGGGGCACCGGCGCGCACAAGGGGGTGCCCACGGGCAGGAACACCTGTCAGGAGGCGGTGGTTGACTGACAGGGCCAGACGACGACAAGAGGAGCACGACCGGTGACCATGCAAGGGTGGCAGGCGCTGCACAGCCTCAGCCGCGACTCCAGCGTCAAGGAGCGCCGCCTGGCCCCCGGCACCACCAAGCGGGTGCTCGGCTACGCCCGCCCCTACAAGGTGCAGATCGCCTGGTTCCTCGGCGTCGTCGTCATCGAGTCAATGCTCGTGGTCGCCTCGCCGCTGCTGCTGAAGTCCCTCGTCGACGACGGCATCTACCCCAAGGACTCCGCAGTCGTCGTGCGCCTGTCCTTGCTGGTGGCCCTGATCGCGATCGTCGGCGCCGGACTCACCCTCGTCGAGCGGTGGTTCTCCGCCCGCATCGGTGAGGGCCTCATCTACGACCTGCGCACCCAGGTGTTCTCGCACGTGCTGCGCCAGCCGGTCGCCTTCTTCACCCGGGCGCAGACCGGCGCGCTGGTCACCCGGCTCGGCAACGACGTGATCGGCGCCCAGCAGGCGTTCACCTCGGTGCTGTCCAGCGTCGTCAGCAACGCCATCACGCTGGTGCTCATCATCGGCGCCATGGCCGTGCTGTCCTGGCCGCTCACCCTGGGTGCCCTGGCCCTCGTCCCCTTCTTCCTCGTGCCGGCCCGGGTGATGGGTCGCCGGCTCGCCAGCCTGGCCCACGAGCAGATGGTGCAGAACGCCGAGGTCGGCACCCGGATGACCGAGCGCTTCAACGTCGCGGGCGCCCTGCTCGTCAAGCTGTTCGGCCGGCCGGCCGTCGAGGACCGCGAGTACGCCGTGCGGGCCGCCAAGGTGCGCGACATCGGGGTGCGCATCGCGGTCAACCGCTCGGTGTTCTTCGTCGCGCTGACCCTCGTGGCCTCGCTGGCCACCGCGATGGTCTACGGCATCGGTGGCCTGATGGCCGTCAACGACACCCTCACCGTGGGCACGCTGCTCGCCCTCACCGCCCTGCTCGGCCGGCTCTACGGCCCGCTGACCGCCATCTCCAACGTCCGGGTCGACATCCTCACCGCCCTGGTGTCGTTCGAGCGGGTCTTCGAGGTGCTCGACCTCGAGCCGCTGGTGGCCGAGGCGCCCGACGCCCGCCCGGTCCCCCCGGGCCCGGTGCGCGTCGAGGTCGACAGCGTGTCGTTCTCCTACCCGTCGGCCGACGAGGTCTCGCTGGCCTCGCTCGAGACCACGGCCACCGGCGACCGACGCGGCAGCGGGCGCGTGCTGCACGACGTGTCCTTCACCGTCGAGCCCGGCTCGCTCGTCGCCCTGGTCGGTCCGAGCGGTGCCGGCAAGACCACGATCACCTCCCTGGTGGCCCGCCTCTACGACCCCACTGCCGGTGCGGTGCGCATCAACGGGCTCGACCTGCGCGACGCCCAGACCGAGTCGCTGCACGACGCCGTCGGGGTCGTCACCCAGGACGCCCACCTCTTCCACGACACGATCCGGGCCAACCTCGCCTACGCCGCCCCCGCGGCCACCGAGGACGAGATGGTGGCGGCGCTGCGGGCCGCGCAGGTCTGGTCGCTCGTCGACTCGCTGCCGTCGGGGCTCGACACCGTCGTCGGCGACCGCGGGCACCGGCTCTCGGGTGGCGAGAAGCAGCGCCTGGCCATCGCCCGGTTGCTGCTCAAGGGCCCGGGTCTGATCGTGCTCGACGAGGCGACGGCCCACCTCGACAGCGAGTCGGAGCAGGCCCTCCAGCGCGCCCTCGACCACGCCCTGCGCGACCGCTCGGCCCTGGTCATCGCCCACCGGCTCAGCACCGTGCGGCACGCCGACCAGATCCTCGTCGTCGACGACGGCACGGTCGTCGAGCGTGGCACCCACTCCGCGCTGGTCGCCGCGGGCGGCCTCTACAGCGAGCTCTACCGCACCCAGTTCGACGACGAGCTCGGCGAGGTGCTCGACGCCCGGGCGTGAGCGGCGGTGGTCAGAGGCCACTGCCATTGGGCCTCCGAACGAGGGCTGGGCGCGGTTCCCTCGCCTGCCGACCATGGGAGGATCCGGAACGTGGCAGGCGACGTGGAGAGATGGAGCGAGCGGCGGGTGCGGGTCGGCAGCCGCGACCTGTTCTACCGGGTCAGCCCCGGGCCGAGCGATGCCGTGCCGGTGGTCCACCTGCACGGGTTCGGCATCTCCGGGTCCTACCTCATGCCCACCGCCCGCCTGCTGACCGGGCACGCGGTCAACATCGTGCCCGACCTGCCCGGCTACGGGCACAGCTCGCGGCGTGACCACACCCTCGACATCCCCGAGCTCGCCGAGGCGGTGCTGGGCCTGCTCGACGCGCTCGCGGTCGACAAGGTCGTCCTGCTGGGCAACTCGATGGGCTGCCCGGTCAGCCTCGAGGTGGCCCACGCCGCACCGGAGCGGGTCGAGCGCATGGTGCTGGTGTCACCCGCGGGTGGCGTCCAGAACCAGCCCCTGGCACGGGCGCTGGTGCAGCTCGCCCAGGACGGGCTTCGTGAGTCGCCGCGGATGGCGCGCGTGGCGGTGCCCGACTACCTGGGCTTCGGTCCGCTGAACGCCCTGCGGCTGTTCCACCAGCTCACGCGGTTCCCGTCGTTGGAGCGGCTGGTGCACACCCCGGTGCCGGCCCTGGCCGTGCTGGGCAGCCGCGACCCGCTGATGCCGGGCCCGGCCCGGGTCATGGAGGTGGCCCGGATGTCACCGGAGCACGTGCGGGTGGTGGTCATCCACGGTGCTGCGCACGCGATCAACTTCAGCCACCCCGGTGAGCTCGCCAACGTCGTCACCGCCTGGCTCGAGGACCGCGAGATCGTCGACGACCCCGACCAGCCGGGCGACGCGCGGGTGTTCCCGGTGCCCCGCGGCTGAAGACCGGTCAGGACAGGTCGCGCAGCGCCCGGGCCTCGACGTCCGCGAGCACCTCGTCGGCCGCCTCGGCGCTCACCTCGCCCTTGCGCCGTGCCTCGAGCACGACGGCTCGCTCGGCCTCGCTGGCGCGGTGCAGCACGGCATCCAGGTGGTCGGCGTCCCCGGAATTGCCGTCTCGCGCCGTCGACCTCGAGCCGAGCCGCGACGCCGACAGCGCCTCCTGCGCCGCGAGGTAGCCCTCGTACTGCAGCTCGGCGGCGCGCCGAACCGCCTCCGGGACGTCGGGGTCCGCCGAGCGCACCGAGTCCAGGGCCGCGGCGGCCGCCCGCTGGCGCAGGGCCGCCACCTCGGGGGCGGCGCTGCCGGCGGTCCCCACCCCGAGCCTGCGCACCAGGGGCGACAGGGTCAGCCCCTGGACCACGAGGGTGAGCAGCACGGTGCCCAGACCGACGGCGATGATGGTGTCCCGGTGGGGGAACGGCTCGCCGGATGCCGTGGTGAGGGGCAGCGCCAGGGCGGTGGCCACGGTGACCACACCGCGCATGCCCGCCCAGCCCACCACCAGCGTCTCGCGCCAGCCGGCCGGAGCGTCGGGGACCTGTCCCCGCCACGGCAGCCGGGCCAGCCGGGCCGCGGGGTAGACCAGGGCCAGCCGCACCACGACGAGCGTGACGATCACGGTGGCGGCCAGCAGGATCACGTCGACCTGCGGGGTGGAGCGGCGCAGCACGTCGGTGAGCTCGAACCCGATCAGCACGAAGACGACACAGGTGATGACGTAGTCGGCGAACCCCCACACCGCGCGGCCGAGCAGCCAGCCACCGGAGCTGATCGCCGGGTGCCCGTAGCTGCGCAGGTACAGCCCCAGGGCCAGCACGGCGAGCACCCCTGAGCCGTGCACCAGCTCGGCGAGGAGGTACACCGCGAACGGGGCGGCCAGGGTGACGAGGGTCTCGGCGGCGGCGATCCGCAGGGCGGCGAGGGCCCACCGGGTGAGCAGCCCACCCACCAGCCCGACCCCGACGCCACCCACGACGGCGAGGACCAGGCGGCCGCCCACCTCTCCGGGGGTCAGGTGACCGCTGACGACGGTCGCCACGGCCGCGCCGTACAGCACCAGGGCGGTGGCGTCGTTGAACATGCCCTCGCCCTCGAGCACGGTGACCACGCGGTGCGGGAGCCGCAGGCGGCGAGCGACGGCGGTGGCGGCCACCGGGTCCGGTGGTGCCACCACGGCGCCGAGCACCCACGCTGCACCCCAGCCCAGGCCGGCCAGCCAGGCCACCCAGGCGGCCGCTGCGGCGCTGATGACCGTGAGCCCGACGGCCAGCAGCAGGATCGAGCGGGACTGGTCGCGGAACTCGCGCGCCGTCGCCCGCTGGGTGGCGGCGAAGAGCAGCGGCGGCAGCACCAGCGGCAGGATCAGGTCGGGCTCCAGGGAGAGCACCGGCATCCCGGGCAGCACCGGGAGCACCAGCCCGTACACCGTCAGCAGCACCGGCAGCGGCACCTTGACCCGTTCCGCCACCGGGGTCAGCACCACGATGCCGGCCAGCAGCAGGGCGGCCAGGACGAGGGTGCTCATCGCTCCTCCGGGGGTGGGCGTGGGTGCCGCGTCGGCCGCGGGGTCGGTCCGCCGAAGGCTACTCGTCCTCCTCGTCCCAGATCCGGGTCCGCTTGGGCCTGGCCGGGTACTGCTCGGGGTTCTCCAGCCGCAGCTCGCGGCGGATGCCGAACGGGATCAGCACGAAACCCATCACCATGAGCAGCCACCACTGGTAGGCGTACGCCTGATGGGGGCCGAGGTCGCGGTCGGGGTCGCCGAGGGCCTGCGGGCGTGGGGGCGAGGAGCCGTCGGGCAGCGTCTCGGACTGCAGCAGCACGTAGCCCGGGAGCACCGCGCCGGTGCCCAGGATGCCGGAGGCGTCCCGCAGGTTCAGGCTGGCGATCTGGTTGTCGGGGAGCGAGCGGTTCCTCGAGGCCTGGCCCGGGCGCACCCAGCCCACCACCTCGACCTCGCCCGTGGGGGCGGGGACCACCTCGGGCAGCACGCTGGCCCCCTGATCGGACTCGGCCACCCAGCCCCGGTCGATGACGACGTCGGGGCCGCCGGTGCTCGGGCGGAAGGCCCACAGCACCTCGTAGCCCGGCTCGCTCTCGAGGGGACGGTTGCGCACGAAGACCGGCCCGCCGGCATACCGCCCCGAGACCGTCACCCGGGTCCACTCGTCGTGTCGGTCCAGGCCGGCCGGGGTGAGCACCGTCGACAGCGGCACGGGTGCCGCACGGTAGTGGGTGTCGAGCCGCTCGTTGCGCTGCTGCTTGGCCTCGTAGCGGTGGTACTGCCACCAGCCGAGGTGGTAGCAGGTGAACGCGATCAGCGCCGCCAGGAGGAGGGCGCCCAGCCAGCGAGGTGTGACGAGCCGCCTGAGCACGTGGCCACGGTACGCGACGTACATTGGTGGCCTATGACCGACCTTCCAGCCCCTCGCCTGCTCGACCGCTTCGGCCGCGCCGGCCGTGACCTGCGGGTGTCCGTCACCGACCGGTGCAACCTGCGCTGCAGCTACTGCATGCCTGCGGAGGGTCTCGACTGGCTGCCCAAGCCGGAGATGCTCACCGACGACGAGCTGGTGCGGCTCGTCACCGTGATGGTGGGCCTGGGGGTCACCCAGGTGCGTCTCACCGGCGGCGAGCCGCTGCTGCGCCGCAGCCTGGTCGACGTCGTCCGCCGCATCGCGGCCCTCGAACCACGCCCGCGCATCGCCATGACCACCAACGGCATCGGGCTCGACCGGCTCGCCGGCCCGCTCGCGGAGGCGGGGCTGGACCGGGTCAACGTCAGCCTCGACACCATCGACCCGGAGCACTTCGGCCGGCTCACCCGTCGCGACCGCTTCAACGACGTCGTGGCCGGTCTCAAGGCCGCCGCGGACGCCGGCCTCACCCCGGTGAAGGTCAACGCGGTGGCCATGCGCGGCGTCAACGACACCGACGTCCCCGACCTGCTCCAGTGGTGCCTCGACCGGGGCTACGACCTGCGCTTCATCGAGCAGATGCCGCTCGACGCCCAGCACGCCTGGGACCGTTCGCTGATGGTGTCGCAGGCCGAGATCCTCGAGCGGTTGGGGGAGCGCTTCACGCTCAGCCCGATGCCCGACCGGGGCAGCGCTCCGGCCGAGCTGTTTCACGTCGACGGCGGGCCGGCCACGGTCGGTGTCATCGCCAGCGTGTCGGCGCCGTTCTGCGCCAGCTGCGACCGCGTGCGGCTCACGGCTGACGGCCAGCTGCGCAACTGCCTGTTCGCCCGACGCGAGGTCGACCTGCGGGGCCCCATTCGGGCGGGCGCCGGCGACGCCGAGCTCGCCGACCTGGTCATCGCCGAGATGTGGGCCAAGAAGTCGGGCCACGGCATCGACCGGGCCGGCTTCGAGCAGCCCGACCGCCCGATGTCAGCGATCGGCGGCTGAGTCCTCGGGGTCCGACGGCTCGTGGGGCGCCCGGGTGAGCTGCGGCGTCTCGTCGACCACCGGCAGCACCGGCCGCACCCGGCCGCTGACGCGCGGCCTCACCGCGTTGGCGGCGACGACGGCGACGAACGGCAGGAACACCGCACCCGCCGCGAAGATCCACCGGTACCAGGCGTCCACCACGACGAGCAGGATGAAGCACGCCGTGCGGATCGCCATCGTGATGAGGTACTGCTTGAGCCGCCGGGCCTGGTCCTCGGTGCGAGCCTGGGGCGCGCTCGTCACCGACTGGACGTCGTGGTGGTGACGGGTCGTGGACACCCGTCCACTGTATGTCGCGCTGCTCCGGCTACCCAGCGGTAGTCCACTAGGTTCGACGGCATGACTGAGCCACGCACCGTCCTCGTCACCGGTGGCAACCGCGGCATCGGCCTGGCCATCGCCCGGTCGTTCGCCGAGGCCGGCGACCGCGTCGCCGTGACCCACCGCTCCGGCGACGCGCCGGAGGGCCTGGTGGGGGTCCGCTGCGACGTCACCGACACGGCATCCGTCGACACCGCGTTCACCGAGGCCGAGGAGAAGCTGGGCGCACCGATCGAGGTGCTCGTCGCCAACGCCGGAGTCACCAAGGACGGCCTGCTGATGCGGATGAGCGACGACGACTGGGACACCGTCATCGACACCAACCTGGCCGGCGCCTTCCGCTGCGCCCGGCGCGCGAGCAAGGGGATGATCCGGCTGCGCCGCGGACGCATCGTGCTCATCTCGAGCGTCGTCGGCCTCTACGGCGGCCCGGGGCAGGCCAACTACGCCGCGAGCAAGGCCGGCCTGGTGGGGCTCGCCCGATCGATCACCCGCGAGCTCGGCGGGCGCGGCATCACCGCCAACGTCGTGGCACCCGGCTTCATCGAGACCGACATGACCGCCGTGCTGCCCGAGGAGACCCGCAAGGCCTACCAGTCCGCCATCCCGGCGGGCCGGTTCGCCACCCCTGCGGAGGTCGCCGCGACGGTGCGCTTCCTGGCGAGCGCCGACGCCGCGTACATCTCCGGCGCGGTGATCCCGGTCGACGGTGGCCTGGGCATGGGCCACTGACCGCCTGCCCACGAGCCCGACCAGCACCGACCAGCACCGCGCCACCGCACGACCTCCGACCGAACGCACCCCACCGAAAGGTCCGCCACATGTTGCTCGAGGGCAAGAAGCTGCTCGTCACCGGCGTCCTCATGGACTCCTCGATCGCCTTCCACGTCGCCAGGTTCGCGCAGGAGCAGGGCGCCGAGGTGGTGCTCACGTCGTTCGGGCGCACCATGAAGATCACCTCGGCGATCGCCAAGCGGCTGCCGCAGACTCCGCCGGTCGTCGAGCTCGACGTCACCAACGACGACGACCTCGCCGCGCTGGCCGACCGGGTGCGCGAGCACCTGCCGCACCTCGACGGCGTGGTGCACTCGATCGGCTTCGCGCCACAGGGTGCCTTCAACTTCATGGAGGCCGGCTGGGACGACGTGTCCACCGCCGTGCACGTCTCGGCCTACTCGCTCGCGTCGCTCACCAAGGCCGCGCTGCCGCTGATGGGGCCGGGCGGCAGCGTCGTCGGCCTCACCTTCGACGCCCGGTTCGCCTGGCCGGTCTACGACTGGATGGGGGTGGCGAAGGCCGCGTTCGAGTCGACCAACCGCTACCTCGCGCGCGACCTCGGCCCCCGGGGGATCCGCTCCAACATCGTCGCGGCCGGCCCGATCCGCACCACCGCCGCGAAGTCGATCCCCGGCTTCGAGCGGTTCGAGGAGGAGTGGGGCAGCCGGTCCCCGCTGGGCTGGGACGTCAACGACGCCGAGCCCGCCGCGAAGGCCTGCATCGCCCTGCTGTCCGACTGGTTCCCCGCCACCACCGGTGAGATGGTGCACGTCGACGGCGGCTTCCACGCGATGGGCGTCTGAGCCCGTTCTCGGGGCGCCGGCCGACACCGGCACCCCGCCGGCAGCACTAGGCTCCCCGGGTGAGCAGCGAGCCCGTGGACACCCGCGAGACGACCCCCCGGCCCGGCGTCACCACCCGCGAGGTGCGCCTGCTGGAGGGACCGAACCTCTACTTCACGCGCCCGGCCGTCAAGGTGACCCTTGCGCTGCCCGGCTACCTCGACGCGACGGACGACGCGCTTCGCGCTATCAAGGATGCCGCGGGTCGCCGTGGCTCGGTCGGGGCACCGGGCTCCGAGCAGCGTCAGCAGGTGCTGCTGCGCCTGGTCGAGCGGGTGGCCCGCGCCCTCGCGAACGAGGTGGGCACCAAACGGCTCGGCGTGCGCACGCGGGTGGCCAGCGAGACCGATGTCGTGGTCTGCGCCTTCGTGTGGCGCCACCGGGCCCGCGCGCAGGCCCTGGGTGCCGCGATCGGCCTGGTGCTCGGCGACCTCCTCGCCGGCAGAGCCTTCCCGGATGCCGTGGCGCACCGGGCAGCGGCGGTCGCCGCCGCCTCGGCACCGGGTGACGGGCCCCGGCTGGTCACGCCTCGCATCCCGGTCGCCTCGGTGACCGGCACCAACGGCAAGACGACCACCACCCGGCTGCTGGCCCACATCTGCATGACCGCCGGGTTCACCACCGGCTGGAGCTCCACCGACGGGGTCGTCGTGCAGGGCGAGGTCATCGAGCCCGGCGACTACTCCGGCCCGGCCGGGGCACGCGCCGTGCTCGAGGCGCCGGGGGTGCAGATCGGCATCCTCGAGACGGCCCGCGGCGGGATGCTGCTGCGCGGGATGGGCGTCACGCACAACGACGTCTCGGTGGTCACCAACGTCTCGGCCGACCACCTGGGCATGCAGGGCATCGACACCGTCGACCAGCTGGCGGAGGTCAAGGCGATCGTCACCAAGGTGACGCGGCCGCGCGGCTGGGTGGTGCTCAACGGCGAGGACCCGCGGGTCTGGGCGATGCGCACCGGCATCCGGGCCCGTCCGTGGGTCTTCACCGCCGACTCCGGGGCGCCCGCCGTGCGCGAGGCCCTGGGTGCCGGGGGCCGGGTGATGACCGTGCTGGACGACCACGTCACCGTGCTGCGACCCGACGCCGCACCCGACCGGCTGGTGCGGGTCGTCGACCTGCCGATGGCGCTGTCGGGCCTGTCGCACCACAACGTGCTCAACGCCCTGGCGGGCGCCGCGGCGGCGCTCGGGCTCGGAATCGAGCGCGATGCCGTGGTCGAGGGGCTGCGCACCTTCCGCCCCGACGACGTGCTCAACCCGGGCCGGATGAACACCTACACCCTGCCGATGGAGGGGGGCGACGTCACCGTGGTGGTCGACCTGGCGCACAACGAGGCCGGGCTCGAGGCCCTGCTCGACGTGGCCCGCGGCCTCGTGGCACCGGGGGGCCGGGTGCACCTGGCCCTGGGCACGGCCGGCGACCGCACCGACGAGATCCTGCAGGCCCTCGGCGAGATCGCCGGCCTGCGCGCCGACCACGTCGTGGCAGCCCACAAGGAGCACTACCTGCGCGGGCGCACCGTCGAGGAGCTCGAGGCACAGCTGCGCATCGGGCTGGCCCACGCCGGCGTGGGCGACGTCGCGTCGTACCCCACCGAGCTGTCCGGCCTGCAGGCTCTCGTGGATGCCGCCGACGACGGTGACGTGGTGGCCGTCATGTGCCACGCCGAGCGGCTGGAGATCGTCGACTGGCTGCACACGCGGGGCGCCACCTCCGACGACCCGGACGCGATCCGCCGCAAGGTGGTGCGGGCCCGCGGCGAGCACGAGTGCGAGGACGACATCGCGGCACTGTGGGAGCTGCCGGATGCCGCGGCCCGGGTCGACGCGGCTGCCGCCCTCCATGCCGCACATCCCGGTGACGCCCGCATCACGTACGAGTACGCCGGCACCCACGACAGCGCCGGCGACGAGGCCGCCGCCGTTCCGCTCTACCGGCAGGCGCTGGCCGCCGGGCTGCGCGAGCCGCACCGGCACCGGGCCCAGCTGCAGCTGGCCTCCAGCCTGCGCAACCTCCACCGGCCCGACGAGGCGGTGACCCTGGTCGACGACGTGGCGGCACGGCATCCGGACAGCCTCGGGGTGGCGGCGTTCCGTGCGCTGGTGCGCCACGACGCGGGTGCGCCGACCCGGGCCCTGGCCGAGCTGCTCGCCGCGATCGCGACCACGAGCACCGACCCCGACGTCGTGCGGTACCGCCGGGCGCTCACCGACTACGCCGCCGAGCTGACCGACTGAAGGGGGCAGCAACCGGCCTGCTCCAGCCGGTGCTCACGTCGCGACCGGCGGCTCCGTCCCCGGCCGGGGTGCGAACCGGTGCAGCATCTCGTCCACGTGCGCCGAGGTGGCCTCGCGGCCGCGCGGTGACCCGGTCATCAGAGCCAGGAACCGTTCCCCCCTCAGCGACTCCAGGCGCAGGTCGTCGACTGCACGCACGGTCGCGGTGCGCGGCACGCGGCGCAACAGCGCGATCTCACCGAACGAGCTCCCCGGTCCGAGATCGGTGATCGGCTGACCGTCGCCCACCACCTGCGCCGTGCCGGCGACCACGACGTAGAACCGGTCGCCGGGGTCGCCCTGGCGGAAGACGGTCTCACCGGCCGGCACGACGACGTGCTCGAGCTGACGGGCGACCGTCTCGAGGGCCGGCAGCGGCAGGGCGTCGAGCAGGGGCACACCGCGCAACAGCGCCAGCTCGTCGTCGCGCCCGACGATCAGCGAGTCCAGGGACCGCAGCCGCCGCCAGGCGAGGGCGACGGCCGCCGGTGTGAGCAGCCCGAGCACGACCAGGGCGCTGCGCAGGTCCAGGGCCCTCGTGATCAATGGCGTGATGATCGCGCCCAGACCCACGGCGAGGGCTCCGACGCTCTCCAGGAGCCCGAACACCCGGGCGAGGACGTTGGCGGGAGCGATCCGGGCGATGAGGGTGAAGGCGCCGACGTCGACGAGCGCGTTCCCCGCCCCGACGACCGCCAGCATGGTCATCGCCGAGGCCGCCGACGGGAACAACCCCACGACCATGAGGGGCGCCCCCCACAGCGCCACGCCCAGCCCGAACCACGCCGCGAGCCGCCGGGTCCCGACGAGGAGCGCCGCCGCAGCGGAGGCGATGACGGCCCCGGCGCCGAGGCACGCGTTGAGCACCCCGACGCCTGGTGTCCCGAGCCCCACGAGCTCGACGGAGACGACGACCGCGAGGACCGTCATGGCCCCCCGCATCACGGTCTGCGCGCCGACCAGCGCGAACATCAGGCGCAGGTCGGAATGGCTGTGCACGGCCCGCACCCCACCCAGGGTCCGGCTGAGCGCGCTCTCGGAGTCCGGTGCGACGGGGTCGAGCGGGGTGGGCTCCGGGTGCACCCTGGCCATCAGCACCCCCGCCCACGCCGAGGCGAGCGCCGCGGCGGCGAGCACCTGGGCCGGCCCGCCGGTCGCCAGCAGCACCGCGCTGGCCGCTGGGCCGGCCAGCGTCGCGGCCGAGTCGAGGAACCCGCGCACGACGTTGGCCCCCGCCAGCTCCGGCGGGGTGTCGCACAACGAGGGCAGCAGGGCGGAGTGCACCGGGCGGAACAGGACCGCGGCGGCCGACGACAGCGTGACCAGGGCGTAGACGGTGACGGCCGGCCCGTCGACGAACACCGCCCAGCCGGCCAGGGCGATGGACACGGACCGCACGACGGAGACCGCGACGAGCACCTTCTCCCGCGGGAACCGGTCGGCGTACTGGGTGGCGAGCGGGGCCACCACGGCCGCGGGAAGAACTCGGATGAGTGCGACGACCCCGACCTCGGTGGCGCCTCCCCGGCCGTAGGCGTAGACGGCGAGGACCACCGTCACCGCCCACTCGGCGGCCCATGCCGCGAAGAACGCCGCCTGAGCCCGCCGCAGCTCGGGGTTGCGCCAGGTGGTCACGAACGCGCCGGCGGCTGCGCGCAGGCGCGATGGCTGCGAGCGTGGGCTGGTATCCGTCGGCATCGTCGAAGGCTAACCAGACCTACGCCCGACGTCTCCCCGTCAGCCGGCGGCCGTCGAGGACTCGAGGTCGCGCGCTGCGCTGTCCCCCGCCTCGCGCGCCTCCTCCTGGAGGGTGTCCGGGTCGAGGTCCGGGTCGCCGACCCCGCCCCGGGTGTGCGTACCGGGCTGCGCCTGCTGGGTCATCGACTCGAGCTCGGCCATCACGGCGGCGTGCTGGTCGACGCTCATCACGACGATGTCGCCGGGGTTGGCGCGGGCCATCACGTGCCTCACCGCCTCGGTCTCGTCGAGCACGATCTCGACCTGACGGCATCGGACGCCCGGCTCGCCGACCCGGCTGCGCGCGCCTTCGGCGACGGCGGCCGCGGTGAACCCGCGCTCGCGCCCACGCAGCCGCTCGTCCTCGCGCACCACCACCACGTCGAAGTGCGCCGCCGCAACGGCTCCGAGCTCGCGCATGTCCTCCTCGCGCCGGTCCCCGGCAGTGGCGACCATCCCGATCCGCGAGATCTTGCCCAGGTCGGTCTGGCCCGCCTTCATGGCGGCGTACCGCTCGACGAACTCGCCGAGCACCCTCATGCCGGGGGCGTTGTGGCAGTAGTCGACGATCACGTCGACGTTGTGCACGTTGATCTGGTTCATCCGGCCGGGGGAGAGGTAGTACGACGTGGTGAAGGTGCGCAGGCCCTGCCGGATCTCGTGCAGCCCTGCACCGCTGGCGAACGCCGCGCCCGCCGCCGCCATCGCGTTGGCCACGTTGAACAGTGCGGTGCCGCCGAAGGTCGAGGGCAGCAGGTGGGTCCACGCGAGCTGCATCGAGCGTCGCCCGTGCCGGATGACGATCATGTCGCCGCGGTCGGTGCGGTCGAGCACCACCGCACGGCCACCGTTGCGGCAGTGGTTGTCGATGAAGTCGCGCACCTTGCTTCCCGGCTCCTCGAGGCTGAACCAGACGACCGACCCCGAGCAGCGCCGTCGCATGCGGCGCACCAGGGCGTCGTCGGCGTTGAGCACCGCGAAGCCGTCGCGCGGCACCGCCTCGACGACGACCGCCTTGACGTCGGCGAGCTGCTCGAGGGTGTCGATGCCGCGCATGCCGAGGTGGTCGGGCGCCACGTTGGTCACCACCGCCACGTCGTTGCGGTCGTAGCCCAGTCCCTCGCGCAGGATGCCGCCGCGGGCCACCTCCATCACCGCGAAGTCGACGCGCGGGTTCTGCAGCACCATCCGGGCCGAGCGGGGGCCGGACGCGTCGGACTTCACGACCAGCCGCTCGTCGATGACGATGCCGTCGGTCGAGGTCATGCCCACCTGGCGCCCGACCCCCTTCATGATGTGCGCGATCATCCGCGACGTCGTCGTCTTGCCGTTGGTGCCGGTCACCGCCACGATCGGCACCCGCGACGGCGCGCCCGGCGGGAAGAGCAGGTCGACCACCGGCTTGGCGATGTACTGCGGCTCGCCGACCGTCGGGTGGGTGTGCATCCGGAAGCCGGGCGCGGCGTTGACCTCGCAGATCGCGCCGCCGGCCTCGCGCACCGGCGAGGCGATGTCGGGGCAGATGAAGTCGATGCCGGCCACGTCGAGCCCGATCAGCCGGGCAGCCTCCTCGGCGATCTCGACGTTGTCGGGGTGGGCGTCGAAGGTGCGGTCGATGGAGATGCCACCGGTCGACATGTTGCCGGTCAGGGCCAGCTTGACCATGGTGTCGGCGGGCGGCACGTCGTCGAGCGTGTAACCCTGCTCGCCGAGCAGCTCCAGCGCAGCGGCGTCGACCTTGATCTTGGTGAGCACCTTCTCGTGCCCGACCCCGCGCCTCGGGTCGGCGTTGGTGATCTCGACCAGCTCGCCCACGGTGTGCGCGCCGTCGCCGGTGACGTGCGCGGGCACCCGCTCGGCGATGGCCTGCATCCGGCCGCCGACGATGAGGCAGCGGTAGTCGCGGCCGGTGACGAACGACTCGACGATCACGTAGCCGCGCCGTGACTGGTCCTCGGCCACGACGAAGGCCTCGGCCACCTCGGCGTCGCTCTGCAGGTTGAGGCACACCCCGCGGCCGTGGTTGCCGTCGAGCGGCTTGACCACGACGGGGAAGCCGATCCGGCGGGCTGCGGCCACCGCACCCTCCGCCGAGCGCACCGTCTCCTGCTTGGGCACCGGCAGCCCGGCCGAGCCGAGCAGCTTGGTCGTCATGTCCTTGTCGCCGGCGATGTCGACGGCCAGCGCGCCGGTCTTCGACGTCATCGTGGCGCGGATCCGCTGCTGGTGCACGCCCTGCCCGAGCTGCACCAGGCTGCCGCTGTTGAGCCGGATGAAGGGGATGTCGCGGCTGACCGCCTCCTCCAGGATCGCCCCGGTCGAGGGGCCGAACGCCGTGCGCTCGGCACGGGTCAGGAACGTCTCGAGCTCCGCGGCGAAGTCGAACTCCGGGTCCTCCTGGACCAGGTGGTTGACCAGGCGCACCGCAAGTCGACCGGCCGCCAGCCCGACCTCCTCGTTGGTGTAGCCGTAGATGACGTTGTAGACGCCGGGGCTGCCCTTGACCATGCGGGTCTTCCCGCGGCGCTGGTCGTGGCCGGCCTCCTGCTGCAGCTGCAGGGCGACGTGCTCGGCCACGTGCCCGGCCCAGGTGCCCTCGCGCAGGCGCTCGATGAAGCCGCCCTTGACCCCCTTGGAGCAGGTGTGGTTCTCCAGCCCGGGCAGCAGCTCGACGAGCCGGTCGGTGAAGCCGGGCAGGGTGTCGGTCGGATAGCCCTCGAGCACACCGAGGTCGACCACGAGGTGGATCGACGGGTCGTAGGACCAGATGTTGCCGCCGCGGTAGACGCGCGACTCGACGATGCGCAGGTCGGGGGCGGCGGGGCCGGTCGGGCTGGGGCGGTCCATCGGCGCTTCTCCTCGGACGTGGGGGCGGGGCGGTGCTCGGGTGGGCCGGTCAGGCCTTCGCGGCGGCGACCGAGGCGAGCAGGTCGGGGTACTGCTCGACGAAGGCGGTCAGCCGCCGTTCGGCGAGGTCGAAGGTGGCGCCCGCTGGGAGGGTGTGCACGGTCGCCCCCGACACCAGCACGGGAGCCCCGGCGCGGGCCTCCGGGGCATCGGTGACGGCGGAGGTGCAGTCGACGACGAACACCGCGCCGGACCCGCGCACCGTGAACTCTCGGCCGTCGGTCACGACCATGGCGGTGTCCTCGTCGATCCCGATGCCGAGCAGGTGCGGCGACGGGGCGATCACGGACATCAGCCGACCGTAGCGCGAGCGCTGGTCGAAGTGCTGGTCGACGACCACTCCCCGGACCAGGCCGAGCCCGGCCGAGATCTGGCTGGCGCGCTGGCGCGGCGTGATGCCGTCGTCGCCCATCGAGATCATGAAGTCACTCATGATCGACGCGCCGGCGGAAGTGCCCCCGATGACGGCGCCGCGGTCGTGCGCCCGGTGCAGCGCCTCGGCGAGGGGGGTGCCCGGGAGCAGCTGCGAGAGCCGCAGCTGGCTGCCGCCGCTCAGGAAGACGCCGGTGGCGTCGTCGATCCGCGCGACGAGCCCGGGGTCGTGCGAGTCCTGCCGGCTCGAGGGGTTGACCACCGCGACACCGGGAGCGCCGAGCCGCGTGAACACCTCGGTGTAGGACTGGACGACCTCGTCCTGGAAGGACGAGGCCGTGGGGATGACCACCAGCCGGGCGCGCCGCCCACCGGAGAGCTTGACGAACTCGCGCAGGAGCGAGGCCCGGCCGACCCGGTCCTCCGCCCCACCGATGACGAAGAGCGTGGGCGTGGTGGAGGGGTAGCGCGGCACCGGATCAGCCTAGTAGTGCGTCGTGGGCGTCGGCGTCCTCGATCTCCTCGCGGGAGATCCCGAGGAGGAACAGCACGGCATCCAGGTACGGAACGGTGAGGGAGGTGTCGGCCTGGCGGCGCACCATCGGCTTGGCGTTGAACGCGACGCCCAACCCGGCCACGGCCAGCATGTCGAGGTCGTTGGCGCCGTCGCCGATGGCCACGGTTCGCGCGAGTGGCAGCCCCTCCAGGGCGGCGAACTCGCGCAGCGCGGCCGCCTTCCCGGCCCGGTCGACCACGTCGCCGAGCACGCGGCCGGTGAGCGTGCCGTCGACCACCTCCAGCCGGTTGGCGCGCACGTGGTCGATGCCGAGCTCGTGGGCGATCGGCTCGACGACCTCGAGGAAGCCGCCCGAGACGACCCCGACGGTGAAGCCGAGTCGCTTGAGGGTCCGCACCAGGGTGCGGGCGCCGGGGCTCAGCCGCACGGCGTCGCGCACCTCGTCGAGCACCGACACCGGCAGGCCCGCCAGCGTCGCGACCCGCGCGTGCAGGCTCTGGGCGAAGTCGAGCTCGCCGCGCATCGCCGACTCGGTGACCGTGGCCACCTCCGCGGCGCGGCCGGCGTGCTCGGCCAGCAGCTCGATCACCTCGTCCTGGATGAGCGTGGAGTCGACGTCCATGACCACAAGGCGACCGCCCCGGCGGGCGAGCCCGGCGGGGGCCACGGCGATGTCGGCCCCGACCTCGTGCGACACGAGGGCGAGGTCGTTGCGCAGGTCGCCGACGTCGGCACCCGACACGTCCAGCTCGACGGTGGTGACCGGGTAGCGCGACAGCCGCCGGATGCGGTCGATGTTCGCCCCGTGCTCGGCGATCGCGGCCGCCACGGCCGCCACGTGGTGCGTCTCCAGCGGAGCACCCATCACCACGACGGCCGCCCGACCGGTGCGCCGCGGCGCGTTGTCACCGCGCCCGGAGACGAGGTCGACCCGCATCCCCAGCCGCGACCCCACGCGGGTCAGCCGGTCGACCAGCACGTTCTCGTCGGGCCCGGGCGAGAGCAGCACCGACAGCGACAGGTGCCCTCGCACCTCGACCTGCTCGAGGTCGAGCACGTCGGCGCCGACGGTCGAGGCCGCGTCGAACAGCGCCTTGGTCACGCCCGGCCGGTCGGGGCCGTTGAGGGTGAGCAGGAGCGTTCTGGCGTTCGGGTCGGGAAGCGGCGCCGCGGGCGGGTCGACGGGGGCAGAGGGCACCGGTGCAGGCTACCCAGCGCGGGCGTCGCGCCAGGCCACGAGGTCACGCACCGGACCGAGGTCGTAGTCGGGCCCGCTCAGGCCCACCGTGAACAGGCGCGTGCCGACGTCGTGGAGCGCCTCGGCGCCGGCGGCGTAGTCCCCGACGTCCTCGGGAAGCCGCCCCGGCTTGGGGGACACCCCGGACGACCGCTCGATCTCCGCGGGGTCCCGGCCGATCTTCGCGCACCACTCGTCGAGCACCGCGTGCTTGTGGGCGATCGTGTCGGGCTCCCCGAAGCCGTGCCAGATGTCGGCCTGCTCCGCCACGATGCGCAGCGTCTTGCGCTCGCCGCCACCGCCGATGAGCACCGGGATGTCGCGGGTGGGCGCCGGGTTGAGCTTGGCCCAGCGCGACTTGATGAGCGGCAGGTCGCGGTCGAGCGCGTCGAGCCGCCCTCCGGCGGTGCCGAACTCGTAGCCGTACTCGTCGTAGTCGCGCTCGAACCAGCCCGATCCGATGCCGAGGATCAGCCGGCCGTCGCTGATGTGGTCGACGGTGCGGGCCATGTCGGCGAGCAGCTGCGGGTTGCGATAGCTGTTGCACGTGACCAGGGCGCCGATCTCGACCCGCGAGGTGGCCTCGGCCCAGGCGCCGAGCACGGTCCAGCACTCGAAGTGGGCGCCGTCGGCCGGGCCGTAGAGCGGGTAGAAGTGGTCCCAGGTGAAGACCACGTCGACCCCGATCTCCTCGGCGTCGGCGCAGGCCTGCCGGATCGACGCATAGGTCGCGTGCTGGGGTTGCAGCTGCACCCCGATCCGCACGGGACGGTCGACCCCGGTCATGGTTCGACCACCTGGCCCTTGCCGACGACCGTGATGCCCGAGTCGGTGACCGAGAACCCGCGCTCGACGTCACGCTCCTTCTCGTAGCCGATGGACGTGCCGTCGGGGATGACCACGTTCTTGTCGATGATGGCCCGCTGGATGCGGCAGTTCCGCCCGATCTGCACGCCGTCGAGGATGACGCTGCTGTCGATCTCGGTGTAGCTGTGCACGTGGACGTCGGGGGAGACGACCGAGCCGTTGACCCGGGCGCCGGAGATGACCACGCCGGGGGAGACCGCCGAGTTCAGGGCCTCGCCGAAGCGGCCGTGGTGGCCGTGCACGAACTTGGCGGGCGGGTAGGGCCCGTAGCTCGTGTAGATCGGCCAGTCGTAGTTGTAGAGGTTGAAGACCGGGTGGATCGACACGAGGTCCATGTGCGCGTCGAAGTAGGAGTCCATGGTCCCCACGTCGCGCCAGTAGCCCATGTCGCGCTCGGTGCCGCCGGGGATCACGTTGTTCTTGAAGTCGTAGGCGTACGCGGCGCCCTGCCCGACCAGGGCCGGCACGATGTCGCCGCCCATGTCGTGCTTCGAGCCCTCGAGCGTGGCGTCGGCGTGCACGGCGTCCATGAGCACGTCGGCGTCGAAGACGTAGTTGCCCATGCTGGCGAGGATCTCGCCGGGGGAGTCGGGCAGGCCGGCGGGGTCCTTCGGCTTCTCGAGGAAGGCCCGGATCCGGGTCGGGTCGTCGGGCACGACGTCGATGACGCCGAACTCCGTCGACATCGCGATCGGCTGCCGGATGGCGGCCACGGTCACCCCGGCGCCGGACTCGACGTGCTGCTCGACCATCTGCGAGAAGTCCATCCGGTACACGTGGTCGGCCCCGACGACCACCACGATGTCGGGCTTCTCGTCGGTGATCGTGTTGAAGCTCTGGAAGATGGCGTCGGCGCTGCCCTGGTACCAGGACTTGTCGATGCGCTGCTGGGCCGGGATGGGGGCGACGTAGTTGCCGAGCATGGTCGACATCCGCCAGGTCCTGGTGACGTGCCGGTCGAGGCTGTGCGACTTGTACTGGGTCAGCACGACGACCTTGAGGTAGCCGGAGTTCACCACGTTCGAGAGCGCGAAGTCGATGAGCCGGTAGATGCCGCCGAACGGGACCGCCGGCTTGGCGCGGTCGGCGGTGAGCGGCATCAGCCGTTTTCCCTCCCCACCAGCGAGGACGATGACCAGGACCTTCGGACCTCCGCTGCGGTACGCCATGCCCCCACGCTAGTGGGGTTCCTTCCCTCGCCGGGAGGTGGGAACGTCACTAGGGTGAGTTTTCGTGCGAATCGACATCCTGAGCAAGGAGTACCCGCCGGCGATCTACGGCGGCGCCGGGGTCCACGTGGCCGAGCTGGTCAGGGCGCTGCGCGAGCGCGGTGACCTCGACGTGCGGGTGCACGCGTTCGGCGAGCCGCGCGACGAGGACGGCACCACCGGCCACCCCGACCTCACCGAGCTCGCCGGCGCCAACGCCGCCCTCACCACCCTGGGCGTCGACCTCGCGCTGGCCGCCGCCTGCGAGGGCGCCGACCTCGTGCACTCGCACACCTGGTACGCCAACATGGGCGGCCACCTCGCGGCGCTGATGGGCGACATCCCGCACGTGCTCACCGCCCACAGCCTGGAGCCGATGCGGCCGTGGAAGGCCGAGCAGCTCGGCGGGGGCTACCGCGTCTCGTCGTGGGTCGAGAAGACCGCCTACGAGGCGGCGGATGCCGTCATCGCCGTCAGTGCCGGCATGCGCGAGGACATCCTGCGCTCCTACCCGTCGGTCGACCCCGACCGGGTCAAGGTGGTGCACAACGGCATCGACTCGCAGCTGTGGCGGGCCGAGCGCGACGAGGACGTCGTGCGGCGGCACGGCGTCGACCCCGACCGGCCCAGCGTGATCTTCGTCGGCCGGATCACCCGGCAGAAGGGCCTGCCCTACCTCCTGCGCGCGGCGGCCGAGCTGCCGCCGGAGGTCCAGCTGGTGCTGCTCGCCGGGGCCCCCGACACCCCGGAGATCAAGGCGGAGGTCGAGGGCCTCATCGACACCCTGCGCGAGACCCGCGACGGTGTCGTGTGGGTGCCGACGATGCTGCCGCGCAACGAGGTCGTGGCGATGCTGAGCAGCGCCACGGTGTTCGTCTGCCCGTCGGTCTACGAGCCGCTCGGCATCGTCAACCTCGAGGCGATGGCGTGCGAGCTGCCGGTGGTGGCGACGGCGACCGGCGGCATCCCCGAGGTCGTCGTGCACGGCGAGACCGGCTGGCTGGTGCCCATCGACCAGGTGCAGGACGGCACCGGCACTCCGGTCGACCCGGACCGCTTCGTGGCCGACCTCGCCGCCGCCCTCACGGATGCCGTGAGCGACACCGCACGCGCCGAGCGGATGGGCCTCGCCGGTCGGCGCCGGGCCGTGGAGTCGTTCTCCTGGGCCTCGATCGGCGACCAGACCAACGAGGTCTACCTCGACGTCCTGAGGCGCCGGGGGGCGACACGCTGACTCGGTTAGGGTGCTGGGCATGAGCGATGTCCTGGCGTTGGCCGGCGTGGGTGTCGTGCGCGGGGACACCACGATCCTCGACGACGTCAGCTGGGAGGTCGAGGAGGGGCAGCGCTGGGTGATCCTCGGCCCCAACGGTGCCGGCAAGACCACGCTGCTGCAGCTCGCGTCCGCGCGCATCCACCCCACCACCGGTGTCGTGGGCATCCTGGGCGAGGTGCTCGGCACCGTCGACGTCTTCGAGCTGCGGCCACGCATCGGCCTGGCCTCGGCCGCGCTCGCCGAGCGCATCCCGGGCCGCGAGCGCGTCCGCGACGTCGTCGTCACCGCCTCCTACGGCGTGGTGGGGAGGTGGCGCGAGGCCTACGACCGGCTCGACGAGGGTCGGGCCGACGAGCTGCTCCAGGCCCTGGGCGCCGACCACCTGGCCGACCGCCGCTTCGGCACGCTGTCCGAGGGCGAGCGCAAGCGGGTTCAGATCGCCCGGGCGCTGATGACCGACCCCGAGCTGATGCTCCTCGACGAGCCGGCCGCCGGCCTCGACCTCGGCGGGCGCGAGGACCTCGTGCGCCGCCTCGGCGAGCTCGCCGCCGACCTGGCGGCACCGGCCCTGGTGCTGGTGACCCACCACGTCGAGGAGGTGCCGCCGCACTTCACCGACGTGCTGCTGATCCGCGCCGGTCGGGTCGTCGCCCAGGGCCCGATCGAGATCACGCTCACGGCCGAGAACCTCGAGGCCACCTTCGGCCTGCCGCTCGAGCTCGAGGTCCGCGGGGACCGATATGCCGCCCGCGCTCGTTAGGCGCAGTGGGAACCGCCCGCACCGGGCGGACGTCCATGTGGTGACTCACCACGGAAAGGGAGTCTGGCGATGGACTGGCTGAACGACAACGTCTGGCTGTTCTGGATCGGGGTCGGTCTCGTGCTGGCCGCGATCGAGGCGGCGACCGTCGACTTCGTCTTCATCATGTTCGCCGGTGGCGCACTGGCCGCAGCCGTGGCTGCCGGTCTCGGCGCCTCCTTCCCGCTGCAGGTCGTCATCGCCGTGGGCGTGGCGATCCTGCTGCTCTTCTCGGTGCGGCCGCTGATCAAGCGGCAGTTCCTCGACGGTGAGGTCGACCACCAGATCGGCGCCTCCGGCCTCGTCGGCCGCCAGGCGCGCGTGCTGCAGTCGGTCACCGACAGCGACGGCCGGATCAAGCTCGGTGGCGAGACCTGGTCGGCCCGGCTGGCCGCAGGCACCACCACGACGGTGGGCCCCGGCGAGGAGGTGCGGGTCATCGCCATCCACGGCGCGACCGCCATCGTCTCGCCCGTCCCGCCCACCGACCACCCCGCCACCGGCGGCTTCACCACCACCGACCCCTACACCTGACCCGCGCTCCGGCGCCCCGTGAAAGGTTGAGCCATGCCGAACGGCCTCCTGCCGCTCATCGTCCTGCTGCTCCTCGCCCTGTTCGTCATCATCGTGCTCGTCCGCACGGTCAAGATCGTGCCGCAGCAGACGGCGCTCATCATCGAGCGCCTCGGCCGCTACTCGCGCACGCTGGAGCCGGGCCTGCACCTGCTGGTGCCCTTCGTCGACGTCGTGCGCGCCAACATCGACCTGCGTGAGCAGGTGGTGTCGTTCCCGCCGCAGCCGGTGATCACCAGCGACAACCTCGTGGTCAGCATCGACACCGTCATCTACTACCAGGCCACCGACCCCAAGTCGGCTGTCTACGAGATCGCCAACTTCATCCAGGGCATCGAGCAGCTCACCGTCACCACCTTGCGCAACGTCATCGGCTCCCTCGACCTCGAGCAGACGCTGACCAGCCGCGACCAGATCAACGGCCAGCTGCGTGGGGTGCTCGACGAGGCCACCGGCAAGTGGGGCATCCGGGTCAACCGGGTCGAGCTCAAGGCCATCGACCCGCCGCACTCCATCCAGGAGTCGATGGAGAAGCAGATGCGCGCCGAGCGCGACCGCCGCGCCATCGTGCTCACCGCCGAGGGCACCAAGGCCAGCCAGATCCTCACCGCCGAGGGCGAGAAGCAGAGCCAGATCCTGCGCGCCGAGGGTTCGGCCCAGGCCCGCATCCTCGAGGCGCAGGGCCAGGCCCGCGCCATCCAGCAGGTCTTCGACGCCATCCACCGCGGCAAGCCGACCCAGAAGCTGCTGGCCTACCAGTACCTCCAGGTGCTGCCGCAGATCGCCCGCGGCGACTCCAACAAGATGTGGATCATCCCGAGCGAGCTCACCGACGCCCTCAAGGGCATCGGCGGCATGCTGGGCCGTGGCCAGGGCGGCTTCGACAGCGGTGGCGACGACGACTGGGTCGACCCCGGTCAGGAGTTCGCCGACGCCTTCGAGGACGCCACCCTCGAGGACCCGGTCGAGGCACTGGCCCGGGCCCGTGGCCAGGCCGGGCTCGCCAGCCGTGAGGCCGAGGAGCACGGGGCACCCGCGTCGCGCGTCCAGCCGCCGATCGAGCGCGGTGCGGATGCCGTGCCGCCGCGGCCGATGACCCCGCCCCCCGCCCCGCCCGTGCCGTTCTCCGAGGAGCAGCCCCCGCCGCCCCCGCCGCCGGCCCCGGCGGCACCGCCCGCACCGCCGACCGGCGACGAACCCCCGGCGCCGCGCTGAGCCGCACCGCACCTGGGGCGGAACGCGCCGCCACGACACGCGGACACCCGCATAGGGTGTCCGCGTGTCCGCGCTCGATGCCTTCCTCGTCGTCCTGGCGGGCATCGGGGCCGGCACGATCAACACCATCGTGGGCTCCGGCACGCTGATCACCTTCCCGACGCTGCTGCTGCTCGGCATCCCGCCGATCACGGCGAACATCTCCAACAACATCGGTCTGGTGCCCGGCAGCCTCACGGGAAGCATCGGCTACCGCAAGGAGCTGGTGGGCGCGGCCCCGACGCTGCGGCGGCTGGCACCGATGTCGTTGCTGGGGGCCGTCGTCGGTGCGGTGCTGCTGCTCGTGCTCGACCCGAAGCTGTTCCGTGCCATCGTGCCCGTGCTCATCCTGGTCGGGCTGGTGCTGGTGGTGACCGGCCCCCGCATCAACGCATGGGCCGAGCGCCGCCGGGCGGCGGGCACCGCCAACGAGGCCACCCACGAGCGGGCGATGCAGGGCGGGGTCTTCGGGGCCGGGGTCTACGGCGGCTACTTCGGGGCCGCCCAGGGGATCATCCTGATGGGGGTGTTGGGTGCCCTCTCCAGCGAGCCGATCCAGCGGCTCAACGGCTACAAGAACGTGCTCGCCACGATCGTCAACGGGGTCGCCGCGCTGGTCTTCATCCTCGTCGCGCGCGACCAGATCGACTGGCTGGTCGTGCTGCTCATCGCCGTCGGCTCGACCATCGGCGGCGTCATCGGCTCCACGGTCGGGCGCCGGCTGCCACCACCGGTGCTGCGCGGCGTCATCGTCGTGATCGGCCTCGTGGCGATCGTCAAGCTCATCGCGTTCCCCTGATGGACTGGCCGCTCGTCGTCGGGCTCGGCTTGGCCGTGCTCGCGGGCGGGGTCGTGCAGTCCACGATCGGCTTCGGGCTGGCCGTCGTCGCGGCGCCCTTCGTCGTCCTCCTCGCCCCCGAGCTGATGCCGGCCGCGCTGCTCCTGCCGGCCCTGACCCTGCCGCTGCTGCAGCTGTCCCACGGCGACCGGGACATCGCCTGGCGCCCGCTGGGCTGGGCGCTGGGGGCGCGCACGGTGTTCACACCCGTCGGCGTCGCGATCGTCGCGTCGTTCTCGCCGCGGGCGATCGCGGCCCTGGTGGGGGTGCTGATCCTCGTGACGGTCGCGCTCTCGGTGCGGGCGATCGACCTGCGAGCCACCCCGCGCAACGCCGCCGTCGCCGGTGCCGTGTCCGGCATCTCGGGCACCGCGGCCGCGATCGGCGGTCCGTTCCTGGCCCTCGTGCTGCAGCACGAGCGGCCCGAGCGGGTGCGCTCCACCCTCGCAGTGTTCTTCGTCGCCGGGTCGCTGCTGGGCCTGGGTGGCCTCTACCTCGGGGGCGAGCTGGCCAGCGAGCAGGTGCTGGCGGGGGTGGTCTGGGTGCCCTTCGGGTTGCTCGGCTACGCGCTCACTGCCCCTCTCCGCGCCAGGATCGACCCCGAGCGGTTCCGGCGCTACGTGCTCGGCTTCTGCGTGCTCGCCAGCATCACGGTGATCGCCCGGGCCGCCCTGGCCTAGCCTTGCGGGCGTGCCGACGCCGATCACGGACCCCGCCGACCCTCGGCTGACCGACTACGTCGGCCTCACCGACGTGGCGCTGCGGCGGCGCACGGAGCCGGAGCGGGGGCTCTACATCGCCGAGTCGGAGAAGGTGATCCGCCGGGCGCTGGCGGCGGGCCACCGGCCGCGGTCCTACCTGATGGCCCAGCGCTGGCTCACCGACCTGGTTGACCTCGTCGAGCGGGCGGAGGCGGACGGCATCCCGGTCTACGTCGGCGAGCACGACGTCATCGAGTCACTCACCGGCTTCCACCTGCACCGGGGCGCGCTGGCCGCCATGCAGCGGCCCGCGCTGCCGACCCTGGCGGCCGTGCTGGCCGGCGCCCGGCGGGTGCTCGTGCTCGAGGACGTGGTCGACCACACCAACGTCGGGGCGGTCTTCCGCAGCGCCGCAGCCTTGGGCGTGGATGCCGTGCTGGTCACCCCCCGCTGCGCCGACCCGCTGTACCGCCGCTCGATCCGGGTGTCCATGGGCACGGTCTTCCAGGTGCCGTGGACCCGCATCGAGCCGTGGCCCGGGGGGGTGGAACAGCTGAACGAGCTCGGGTTCGTCGTGGCGGCGCTGGCCCTGGCCGACGACTCGGTCGGCCTCGACGCGCTGGCCGCCGACCCGCCGGAACGGCTCGCCCTGGTGCTCGGCACCGAGGGCGACGGGCTGTCGCGCCGCACCCTGGCTGCGGTCGACCTCACCGTGCGCATCCCGATGGCCGGGGGAGTGGACTCGCTCAACGTCGCGGCCGCCGGCGCGGTGGCCGCGTGGGCACTGCGCGTGCGGGACTGACCGTGCGCATCGTCGTCTCGGGCACCCACGCCACCGGCAAGAGCACGCTGGTCTCGGACCTCGCCGCGGCGCTGCCCGGGTACGAGCAGCTGCCCGACCCCTTCGAGCTCGTCGACGACGACGTCGAGCCGGCGGGGGCCGAGTCGTTCGTGGCGCAGCTGCACCTGGCCGCCGAGCGGCTCGTCGAGCAGCCCGCCGGCGCACACGTCGTGGCAGAGCGCGGCCCGCTCGACCTCCTCGCCTACCTGATGGCGCTGGCCGACCTCGGTCGCGCCACCGTCACACCCGCCACCTTCGCGGTGCTGCAGGAGCTGGCGGCCGCCGCCATGGCGCACGTCGACCTGCTGGTGGTGCTGCCGGTCAGCCCGGACGACGGCATCCGGGTGCCGGCCGACGAGGACCCGGAGCTGCGCGACGCGATGGACGCCCGCCTGCTGGAGCTGCTCGACGACGACCAGCTCGTGCGGCCCGTCACCCGGGTGGTCGAGCTGACCGGAACCCCGGGTCAGCGCCTCACCGCCCTGCTGGGAGCGATCGGCAGCGGCAGCTAGCGGACCAGCTGGTCGAGGAGCCGCTCGACCTCGGCCGCGGGGTCGGCGACCGACCCGCCGTGCACCGGCCCCGGCTGGAGCACGGTCGAGCGTGGTGCGCTGATCCAGCCGAACCGCTTGCCCTGCGTCGACAGGGTGGCGTCGACCTCGCTGGGGGGCCGCTCGCACATGGTGGACACGGCCTCGAGCGCGGCGCGCAGCCCGTCGAGGTCGGCATCCGGCGCCAAGGCCAGGATCCGCTCCTCTTCCAGGTGGTAGCCGCACCGGAGCACCCCGGCCGACTGCGAGTGCACGACGACACCGACGTTGAGGCACTCGCCGCGGTCGACACGGGGCACGTAGCGCAGCACGACGTACTGGTAGGGGTGGCTCACGGCGCAGCTCCGATCCACGCGGCGGGGTTCGCCAGGCGCAGGGTGAGGTGCTCGACGTAGGCGGCGCGGGCGGCATCCGGGGTGGGCAGGCTGGCGGTGGGCTCGAGCCACTCGTCGGGCACCAGGGCGACGACCTCCTCGACCACGGCGTCGGTCACGAGGGGGGCGAGGCGGTCGTGCGTCTCCGCCACCGGCTCCGCGACCGCCCCGAGCACGTGGCCACTGGGGTCGAAGGGCTGGTCGACGAAGCGGCGGACGTCCGGCGGCCGGCTCGGCCAGGAGTGGTGGAACCACAGCGCGGCGCCGTGGTCGATGGCCCAGGTGCGCCCGTGCCACACGAGGAGGTTGGGGTTGGCCCAGGTGCGGTCGACGTTGGCGGTGTAGGCGTCGAGCCAGAGGATGGCGCCGGCGTCCTCCCGCGACGGAGCGCGCGAGCCGTCGTAGCCGAACGAGCCGGGCAGGAAGTCGACCCCGAGGTTGCGCCCCGGGCTGGCATTGAGCAGGTCCTGCACCTCCTCGTCGGCCTCGTAGCGGGCGATGGCGCTCGGCAGGTCGACGACCGCGAGCCGTGGAGTGGGGATGTCGAGCCGCCGGGCCAGCTCGCCGACGAGCACCTCGGCCACCAGCACCTTGCGGCCCTGCCCGGCGCCGGTGAACTTCACGACGTAGGTGCCGAGGTCGTCGGCCTCGACCAGCCCCGGCAGCGAGCCACCCTCCCGCAGGGGCAGCACGAATCGCGTCGCGGTCACGGTCTCGAGCACGTCCGACAGGCTACGGGAGTGCCAGTAGGGTTTCGAGGATGAGCAGCGAGCAGCGACGACTGGCCGGTCGCTACGTCCTGGAAGCCCCCATCGGGCGCGGCGGCATGGGCGAGGTCTGGCGGGGCACCGACACCGTGCTCGGCCGGCAGGTGGCGGTCAAGACGATCGACCTGCGCTCCCTGCGCGACGAGTCCGGCGCGGCCCGCTTCGAGCGTGAGGCACGGGCGACCGCGGGGCTGAGCCACCCGAACGTCGTCACCGTGCACGACAGCGGCGTCGAGGGCGACACGGCCTACATCGTCATGGAGCTGCTGCCCGGACCCAGCCTCGCCGACGAGCTCGCAGAGGGACCGGTGCCGGTCGACGAGGTCGTCGAGGTCGCACGGCAGGTGGCCTCCGCGCTCGACGCCGCCCACGCCCGCGGGCTCGTGCACCGCGACATCAAGCCGGGCAACATCGCCTATGCCGCTGACGGCCGGGCGCGGGTGCTCGACTTCGGCATCACCCAGCTGACCGAGTCGACCGACTCGCAGGCGCTCACCGCCACGCACACCGTCATGGGCACCGCCGAGTACCTCGCCCCGGAGCAGGCGCTCGGCGGGCGGGTCGACGGGCGTGCAGATCTCTACGCGCTGGGCTGCGTGCTCTACGCCCTGCTCGCCGGGCAGCCGCCCTTCCGGGGCGCCACCCCCGTGGCCACGATGATGATGCACGCCAACGACCCGGTCCCCGACGTGCGAGTGCTGCGCCCGGACACCCCCGACTGGCTGGCCGAGCTCGTGCACGCCCTCCTCTCGAAGGACCCCGACGAGCGCCCCGCCGGGGCAGCGAGCGTGGCCGAGGCCCTGTCGACACGTTCCGCGCTCGGCGGTGCGGCCACCACCGTGCTGCCGGCCGCCGCCGCGGCCACCACCCAGCGGCTGGATGCCGTGTCGCCTGCGCCGGTGGTGCCACCGCTGCCGCCGCGGGAGCCGGAGCGCCCTCCGGTGTCGCCGTGGGTGTGGGTACTCGCCGCGGTGGCCGCCGTGGCCATCGGCCTGCTGCTGTGGAACCTGTTGCGCGACAGCAGCACCGCCGACCCGGCGGCCACCCCCAGTGCCACCCCGAGCACCTCCTCTCAGCCCGCCGAGACCACGAAGGCCCCGCCGACGACGGCGGCACCGACGCCCACACCGACGGCGACCCCGACCGCGACCGCGACCCCGTCACCGACGCCCACGGCGACGCCCAGCCCGACGCCCACCGCCGACCCGGCCGCCCCTGTCGAGACCGCGCTGTCGGCCTTCTCCGACGAGGTGGGCGTGTTGGTGCGCGACGGCACCCTCGACCAGAAGGCAGCCAGGACCGTCGACGACGGGGTGCGCAAGGTGCGCCGGGCGCTGCGCGACGGTGACCCGCAGAAGGTGTCGAGCGAGACCGACAAGCTCGCGCAGGACTACGACAAGGCGGTGCAGGACGGGTCGATCGCCCCCGACGCCGCCGCGGCCCTCGACCCGCTGCTCGCCGACCTCACCGACGCGGTGAAGGCGTACGCCGCGGGCTGACCGGGCCGCCACCCGGCGGGTGCCCCCGCCGCGGGGCCCAGGTCACAGCGGAGTGCTTCCGGAGGTGCCGACGAGCTGCTCGGCGAACTCGGTGCCGGACAGCCTCTCGACCTCGGCGCGGGCCGCCTCGACCCGGGCGGGCATGCCCAGCCGAGCCGTCGGCTCCTCGTTGCCCGGGGTGGACACGAACTTCTCGATCGCCGCGAGGCCGGCGGCGGCCCGGCCGCTCGCGGCGGCCTGCTTGGCCGCCAGCCGCTCGGCATACCAGCTCGAGGCGAGCACCGACTCGCGGGTGAACAGGGAGCGGAACTCCGGCGACTCCAGCTGCCAGCCCTCCGACGTCGAGCCGTCGGCCATGATCTCCAGCAGGGCCCGCAGCGGCGGGATCGCCAGCGAGATGGTGCCGTCCTTGACGTAGGCCCGGGCCACCCGCTCGTGGGTCATCGCGATGGTGGTGACCGACTCCGCGAAGACCGCGACGTCCTGCAGCTCGGGGCGCAGCATCTCCGGCGTGAAGACGACGTCGGGGTGCAGGAAGATCCGGCCGAAGTACTTCGTCGCCATCCTTTCGGTCATCCGGTAGCCCAGGCGGCTGGCCGGCACCCGCCGGCCCTCGTGCTCGACGTCGGCGATCTTCTCCAGCGCCCCCTCGGCGAGCAGGTTGCGGGCGTCGCGCTCCTGCGGCGTCATCCGGGCGAACAGCTCGGGCACGAGCAGCGAGAAGTCGTGGTCGACCTTGACGTGCGGGCCGACGTAGCCCGCCGCCGACAGCCAGCCGTCGTGCCCGGTGAGCACGTAGGACAGCAGGTTGGCGTTGAGGTCGATGATCGCCGGCAGGGCGTTGAAGGGCCCCTTGGTCAGCGCGCCCTCCGAGCCCGCGCCCGTCGTCGACGGCGACTTGCCGGTCATCGACGAGATGAACTCCATGAACAGCTCGGGAACCTCCATGTAGTGCAGCGGGCCGTACGAGCACAGTGCCGGCACCCCACCCTCCGGCGGGTTGTTGCGCCGCCCGGCGGCGACGACGTCGACCGGCCGGGGGAGTGGCGCGCCGGCCGGCATCCGCCGCACGAGGCGCTCGGACAGCTCGGCCACCGCGGTCGCCTTCGCGTCGGTGCGGTCGGGCCGCTGCTGGAGGTAGCGCGGGTTCTTCGACGGCGCACCGTCGACCAGCCGCGGGTGGGCCGAGCTGACGACGTAGTGGGGGCCGTCCCCCTCGGGGGTGTCGGCGAACGCGCTGAGCAGGTGAGCCATCGGCGGGCTGAACGCGGAGAAGGAGACGGCCTCGTCGCGCATCGCCGCGGCATCCGCGTGGGTCAGCGGCTCGAAGTTGGACAGGAACGTCCCGGGCGTGGCGATGTCGCGCTCGGCCACCGTGTCGTAGCCGCGGTGGATCGCGTCGTCGGGCCGCTGGAAGAGCAGGCTCTCGCAGTTCTCGACGAGCTTGTAGGACCGGTCGGGGTCGAGCCCCAGCAAGCCGCCGGGCACGACGGTGGATGCCGTGATGTCGTCCTGCGTCTGCACCTTCACCGCGGGCGAGAAGTCGTGCCGCAGGCTGAACAGCCGCCACGAGCCGTCGACGTTGTAGCCGACGCGAAGCATGTTGAGGGTGATCTTGGCGCCGTCGAGGTGCAGCGAGTTGCCCTGCCGGCCGTCGATCTCGGCGACGCTGAAGTGGCTGCGCCAGTCGTCGCCCCACTCGGGCCGGTAGGAGCGCTTGACGACGTAGACGAGCTCCTTGACGTAGTGCGGGATGCGCGTGAGCCAGGCGTTGTAGTCGGCGGTGTACTCCGAGCGCGACGGGGTGAGCAGCTTGATGACCGACCCCACCGAGCGGGCGGACGACAGGATCGGCCGGGTGTCCGTGCCGTGCCGTGCCGGGTCGAGGAACCGTCGCGAGTAGTCGCGGTCGAGGATCGCCGTGACCGCGTCCATGTCGGTCTCGAAGCTCGCCGAGAACGCCGAGCCGACGATGAACGCGTCGGTGATCGCCTTGGAGATCTCGGACTTGCCCCCACCGGACACGGTGGCGGGCTTGTGGCACGACGTGGCGTTCGGCACGGTGCCGACGAGGGTCCAGGTGCTCGGGTCGTGCGGCTGCTGCGCCACCGTGACCCGGTAGCCGTTCGGGCTCAGGTAGGCCTTGTCGGCACGCAGCGGCACCGACCCGGTGCTGCCGTCGGGGCGCGGCCAGGTGACGGTCATGTCGCGCATCGAGTAGTGGGCGCCACCGGGCACCAGCACGATGTGCGGCTGCTCGCGGTCGTCGGCGTGGCCGGCCGGCTGGGCCGCGAAGCGCTCGGGGTCGCGCTCGAGCACCTCGGCGAGCGCATAGCCCTCGCCCGACGACTTCTCGTCGTACTCCTGCCCCAGGTTGTAGCTGGCGAACACCAGGGCGCCGCCGGAGTGCTCCTCCTCGGCGTTGCCGAAGAGGTTGGCGGAGTATGAGATCTGAGTCTTGACCTCCTTCTTGCAGTAGCCGAAGTAGGTGTCGGCGATGACGGTGACGATGACGCCGCGGGCGTCGCGGGCGCAGACCTTGAAGGCCTTGCCGCCGTTGTAGAGCTCGTCCTCGTCCTCCCAGCACATGCCGTCGCGCTGCTGGCGCTCGGTGGCCTCGCTGACGTGGGGCAGTCCGACCTCCTTCTTGGTGACCCGGGTGAGGTGCGGGGCGAGGATGACGCAGCCGGTGTGCCCGGTCCAGGTCTCCGGTGCCAGGGACGCGTCGTTCTCGGGCAGGTAGGGGTCGCCGCCGTTGCCGAAGATGCCCTCGACGAAGTCGAGGTTGGCGACGGTGCCGCCGGGCACGATGAAGCGCGTCTCCATCCGCTTCTCGCGCACCGATCCGGGAACCTCGGGGGAGACCAGCGGGCGAAGGTGCAGCGACACGAAGCAGGCGGCGGGCGTGGCCTCGTTGGCCGTGTAGGGGAGGACCATGTCGGTCTGCGGCGGCTCGAAGGCCAGGGCCAGCAGGCGGGCGAACGTGCCCGTGGGCACGGCCAGCTTGTCGTCGGGGATGGGCAGCCCGCCCTCGGCGATGTGGAAGACGCCGGCCGTGGTGCGTCGGTCGTTCGCCGGGTTGTGCAGCACCCCGTTGACGAGTCGGTAGCTGCTCAGCAGGGGCGAGGTGAAGTCGTCGCCGTCGAACGGCAGGGACAGCTCGCGCGCCAGGCCCGGCTCGTCGAGCACGAGGGTCCGGCGGGGCAGCCGCGGCTGCACGCCGGTGTCGGCGAGGTAGTCGTCGAGGAAGTCCTGGATGCGGTGGTCGGCGGCGCAGAGCCGGTCGGACAGGCGTCGGCTCAGCTCGCGCTGGCGGGCGAGGATCGGCCGGGCCAGCCTGGCGGCGTCCGTGTCCTCGTACCCCTGCGGCAGGGGCAGGCCCAGCTGGGCGAGTCGGAGGTTGATGGCGGCGTTCTGGGTGTGTGGCACCCCTTGATTGTGGTCCCCGCCCTGCGGCGGCCGCCACCGAGGTCCGGGAACACGTGGTTCGCAAAAGCAGCACCCCCGGGCCTCGACGTGGAGGACCGGGGGATGCAGTGTGTCCGAGGGGGGACTTGAACCCCCATGCCCAATAAGGGCACTAGCACCTCAAGCTAGCGCGTCTGCCAATTCCGCCACCCGGACGAGTGGTGCGTGGGCGGCCCTGGGGAGGCCGTCCTGCGACCGGGAACGATACACGCTCGGCGGCTCGGAACCGAAATCACGCAGGTCACCACACCGGGCCCGTTGACCACGGCGCCTCGTGCTCCCTAGGTTGCGGAGCACATGTCCACGACCGTCGACGTCGGCGTCGATCTCGGCACCACCGTCACCAAGGCGGTGGCGCTCGACGGTGCCCGGCGGGTGGTCGCCCGGGCCTCGCTGCCGACGCCGTGGGAACGGCCGCGGGCGGAGTGGTGCGAGCGTGACCCGGCCGATGCCGTCCCCACCGTCGACCGGTTGCTCGCCGACCTGGTGCGGGTCGCCGGTGACGTGCAGGTGCGTTCCGTCGGCTTCTGCTCGATCGCCGAGACCGGCGCACTCGTGGATGCCGGCGGGTCGCCCGTGTCCCGGTTGCTCGCCTGGCACGACCCGCGCGGCGGGCGGCAGGCGGCTGCCCTCGACCCCGCGCTGGCGGCGGTGCTGCCCTCGCGCACCGGGCTGGCCGTCAGTGCCGTGGCCACCTTCTTCAAGCTCCTCTGGTGGCGCGACGAGGCCGGTCTCGACCTGGCCGACCTGCAGTGGCTCGGCCTGCCCGAGCTGGTGTGCCACGGGCTGGGTGCGGGACGCTTCGCCGAGCACTCGATGCTCGGCCGCACCGCGCTGTGGGACATCCACGACGAGGCGCTCTTCGAGCCCGCGCTCGACGCCCTGGGTACCGGCCCCGAGCTGGTTCCCCCGCGGGTGACCGCCGGCGCCGCGCTCGGGCGGGTGCGTGCCGACCACCCCGTGGTGCAGGCCCGCGGGGCCGTGCTCACCGTGGCAGGTCACGACCACCTCGTGGCGGCTGCCGCCCTCGGGGCCGGGGGCGTCGGCAGCCTGTGCGACTCGATGGGCACGGCGGAGGCCCTCGTGGCGGCCGTCGGGGCACCACCGCCACCGCGCGTCGTCGCCGGCCTGGTGTCGAGGGGGCTGTCGGTCTACCCGCACGTCGTCGACTCGACCACCTGCCTGCTCGGCGCGCTGCGCACCGGGCTGGTGCTGGGGCGGGCGCTCGACGCGCTCGGGGCGACGACCACCGAGCAGAGGCTCGCGTTCGACGCCGGGATGCCGGCCGCCACCCACCCGGCGGCGGTCACCGTCGAGGGGCTCGACATGTCCGACGACCACGTCACCGTCGCGTGGCCCGAGGACACGGACCCGTACGCGGCGTGGGCCGGGGTGCTCGCCCGCACCCGGGGCGTCGTCGCGTCGGAGGTGGCCGCGATCCGGGCGGTCGACGTGCCGGTCGACGAGGTGGTGCTCACCGGCGGCTGGGCCAAGCTGTCCTCGGTGGCCGCGAGCCGGCACGGCATCGCCCGGCGCACGCAGCACGTCACGCTGGAGGAGCCGGGCGCGACCGGCGCGGCACTGTTGGCGCGCTGGGCGGCCACCCGGCATCCGGAGGGCTCGGACCCGACGACGCACGAGGCGCCACAGCCGGGCTGGTTCACCGACCCGTCCGCCTAGAGTTGCTGCC